>PAKP01000079.1 GCA_002706985.1 Sneathiella sp.
CCTGTAAACTTTTGATGTCCCCGTTACCCTTGCCCTTATCATACAGTTCGGCAATGATTTCCTTGATGATCGGAATATCCTGACCACCCGCGACGTTCGTGCCACGCTTCAGGCCTTTGGCTTCTGCCGGACCGATATTCGCAATATCGGTTTCATTGAGCCAGTTGACGGAAATATACTTCTCCATGGGAATGCCATTCCGCTTCATTTCACGGGAGGCAACCACATGCATTTTCGACAGGGACCAGCTGATGATCGCATCGGGCTGGAAACGACGAACCTGCGTCCAGGCGGACGACTGATCACTGCCCGGCAGCGGATAAGGGAATAGGCCGAGTTCAAAACCTTCTTTTTCGGCGAGGGTTTTCAGGATTTCAATCGGTTCCTGACCAAAGGGATAATCGACATAAACAAACGCGACCTTGACGCCCTCCAATGAGCCATTATTCTGCTGACGAATATATTCGATATCGTTGGCAGCTTGCCCCCAATAAGTCGGGCCAACCGGGAAAACCTGGCTGAAAACGCTACCGTCGATGGCGTCACCGCGTCCGACGAGGGACTGAAGAAGAATATTCTTGTCACTCATGATGCGCGGCAGCACGGCAATGGATACGGGAGTCGAAAGCATGTCAAAAACGAACACGCCTTCGCGCTTCAGCTTTTCATAGCATTCAATGCCCCGTTGCGGTTCATTGCCATGATCCTGCACGACCAGTTCAATCGGGTGACCGCCAATGCCGCCCTTCATATTGGTCAGTTCGGCGAGATCCCGGGCAGCCTGGATGATCTGCGGGCTGACGAACGTGTAAGATTTACTGATATCATAGCACATGCCGAATTTAATCGGGTCGGCGGTCTGCGCCATGGATGTGGACGAGGAAAGCGCCGCAATCCCCAAGACAGCCCCTGCCGCCAATCCCTTTGCATATTTTCTTATCGAAACCATTATATCCTCCTTTGATTTAACTGGACAGGCGCGAGTGATCAGGTCAACCAGCGCTTGCGTCTTCTGTAATGCTTAATGTCATGAAAATTCTTTGCTTCACCTCCTCCCAGGTAAAACTCCTGAATATCTGAGTTGGCCTTTAATGCGGCGGCCGTATCATGCATCACCACCCGACCGTTCTCGATCAAGTAGCCATGGCTGACGATTTTAAGCGCCGCGACCGCATTCTGTTCAACCAGCAGAACCGAAAGCCCCTGCTCGCGATTGATTTTCTGAATTATGTCGAAGATTTCGACAACCAGGAACGGCGCCAGACCGAGGCTCGGCTCATCCAGCATCAGCAGACGCGGCTGTGTCATCAGCGCCCGGCCAATAGCGAGCATCTGCTGCTCCCCGCCGGAAAGATAACCTGCTTCCGCAGATTTCCGTTCCGCGAGACGCGGGAAATAACTGTAGATCCGCTCCTTCTCCGACTTGAGCGTCTGCCGCGACATGGATATCGGCGCCGCCGCTTCAAGATTTTCATCCGGCGTCAGATGCTCGAAAACCCGGCGTCCCTCAATCACGTGGCAAATGCCAAGCCCGACCCGGTCCTGGGGCGGGCTATCGCCGATGACCTGGCCATCGAACCTGATTTCGCCGCGGCTGACCTTGCCCCGCTCCGCCTTCAAAAGCCCACTGATGGCTTTCAACGTCGTGCTCTTTCCGGCGCCGTTGGCACCCAGCAGCGCGACCATCCCGCCATTCGGAACTTCCAGTGACACACCCTTGATCGCCAGCAGAACGGAATCATAGAGAACCTCAATGCTGTTGAGGGTCAGGATCGGATCCTTGGCGGCTTCTGTCTCGTTAGTGCTGTTCATGGCAGATCCTATTTTTTCATCTGGTCAAACGGCCAGACCAGGAAATAATCACGGATATTGTTATAAATCTTGCCCAGCCCCAGCGGTTCGACCATCAGGAAGATGATGATCAGCGCGCCATAAACCGCCGTCGGGATATGAGCGAGGGTTTCCGGATTGAGCTGTAGCCCCAGATAATCGGCGAAGGCCGAAAACAGGCTGTTGGTAATTCCCGGCATCAGCAGAATAAGGGCAACACCGAAATAGCTGCCGATAATGCTGGCAAGACCACCGACGATGACCATCGCCAGAACCTGAATGGAAACATTAACCGAAAACTGTTCCGGCGTCGCCAGAAAGAAAAAGGTGGCCACCAGCAGGGCGCCGCTTATCCCGGCAATGAAGGACGACGTCGCGAATGCGACAATCTTATAATAGAAGCTGTTGACCCCCAGAATGGCGGCTGCGTAATCCTTTTCACGAACGGCAACCAGCGCCCGCCCGAGACCGGTCCGGCGCATATTGAGAATGAAAATCGTCACGATCACGCACCAGCCGAAGGCGACATAATAAAGCCCTGCATCAGACGTGATCGGCTGGCCTAGCAGCTTGAAGGTCGGCGATTGCAGGGAGGCATGGGACCCGCCCGTGACCGCCGGTACGTGCGAGAGAACCCAGTCCATGACGAATTGCATGGCGAGCGTCGTCAGCGCAAGATAGAGCCCCTTCACCCGCATAGCTGCAAAGGAGAAAACCGTGCCGATGGCTGCGGCGGAAACCCCAGCAATCAGCAAGGCAAATTCCCAGGGAACACCGAAGCGGGCGGCATGAACAGCGGAATAGGCCCCCACCGCCATGATGGCGGCATAGCCGAGATGAAGCTGCCCCGCCCAGCCTGTCACCAGATTGAGACCCAGCGCCGCTGCGGTCCAAATCAGCCAGGGCAGCACATAGCTGTTCAGATAAAGACTGTCGACGACCAACGGTGCAATAATGCCCAGAAGAACCAGAAACCAGATCAGATTCCGGTCCGTCGGGATCGGGAAAAGCTTGCTGTCAGAAACATAACTGCGATGCCGAATACCGGCCTGACGATAAAACATGCCTTAAACCCTCTCGATATCGTGACGGCCAAACAGACCGTGTGGCCGCACCATGACAGTGAGAATCAGAACAATTGCAACCACCAGATCGCGGCTGCCGCCGCCCACCAGAGGATCGAGATAGGCCGCGCCGACATTTTCGAGAATGCCGAGAAGGATTCCGGCGAGAACCGCGCCGAATAAGCTGTCCAGCCCGCCGAGAACGGCCACGGTCAATCCTTTCAGCAGCAGTAGTGACAAGGACTGGTCAACGCTCTGAATCTCGCCCCAGATGACGCCGGTGATCACGGCAACGACAGAGGCAAGCGCCCAGGAGAGCCCGACCCCGCGTTCCACCGAAATACCGACTGACCATGAGGCCATGTAATCGTCCGAAATTGCACGCAGGCGAATGCCGAGACGGCTGCGGAAGAAGAAGACAATCGCGATGAAAAGAGCGACCGACACTCCCGCGCCAATCATATGAATACGGCTGAGCAGCAACGGCCCCGCGAAGAAGGGATCGTAGCTGACCCCCAGATCCATCGGCCGCGAGGTCCCGCCCCAGAAAGCCATTGTCGTGCCGCGGATAAAGATATCGAGGCCCAGTGTCATCATCAGGATCATCACGATCGGGCGGCCCGCCAGACGACGCAACGCCACCTTCTCGATCCCGAGACCGACAAAGAACATGATGATGATTGAGATCGGAATGGCGACCCAAAGCGGCAGGCCAAGGCTCAGCGAGAAGGCCAGCACTATATAGGCGCCGAGCATGGTCAGCGCCCCTTGCGCCAGATTCGGCACCGAGGAGGATTTGTACACCAGCACAAGCCCGATCGCGAACAATGAGTATAAAAGACCTGTCAGCGCGCCATTGACTGAAAGCTCAGCCAGAAAAATCCAGTCCATTCAAACCTCCCATACAAGCAATGTACGTTCCACACTGCTCGTCTCCCCTGTTTCATAAGTCACAATCGCCGTCATATGCACCTCGCTCGACCCGTCATACAGCGCGGTGATCACCGGCGCATAGCGTTCCTCGACGACCTTGCGGCGGAGTTTGCGCGTGCGGGTAATCTCGCCGTCGTCCGGATCGAATTCCTTGTGGAGACTGACAAACCGGTACAGCTTCAATGTCTCCGGAAGGGCAGCATTTACGCGGATAAACGCCTCCTTCAATATTGCCGCCACTTCCTTGCGCTGCGACAGATCCGCATAAGACATATAGGGCACCCCGTTGACTTCCGCCCAGTGGCCGACCGCTTCAAAATCAATACAGACCATGGCCACCAGCTCATCCCGGTTTGCACCGACAACCGCGGCATCGCGGATATAGGGGCTGAATTTCAGGCGGTTCTCGATATAGTTCGGCACGAACCGTTCTCCGGCCGCCGTGCGCACCACTTCCGAAACACGACCCAGCACAACCAGATGACCGTCTTCCTCAAGATAACCGGCGTCTCCCGAATGCAGCCAGCCGTCCTTGATGGCCTCGGCTGTGGCTGCCGGATTATTGAAATAACCGGCAAATACGCTGCTGGCCTTGATCAGGATTTCTCCGTCATCCGCAATATTGATTGTCACACCGGGCAGCGGGCGGCCTACCGTATGAAGCTGCACCTCATCCGCAGACTGAATGGCGTTAAAGGCGCTGTTTTCCGTCTGGCCATAAAGCTGGCGCAGCTTGATGCCGAGGGCGCGGTAGAAGACGAAGGTATCCTCGCCCATCGCCTCGCCGCCGGTAAAGGCATGAACGACACGGTTGAGACCGAACTGATCCTTGATCGGACCGAAGACGGTCCATTCCCCCAGTCGCCGCCACAGCCATTCGAAACTGCCCGCATTCTTTCTTTCAAGCTTGCGCCGTTCCGCCGCCACCGCCTTGTTCATGAAGAAATGATAGAGCCATTGTTTCAACCTGGTGGAGTTTTCAATGCCGACCTGGATGGTGGTCAGAATATTGTCCCAGCTTCTCGGCGCGGCTAGATAATAGGTCGGCGCGATCTCGCGCAAATCCCGCAGCACCGTCTCCTGACGTTCCGGCACATTTACCGTAAAGCGGTAGGTGATGGCCGCCGCGACGGTCAGGGCATAATCGCCGACCCAGGCCATCGGCAGATAGGCGAGAATTTCCTCCTTCTCGCCGTAACTGCCGCCTTCACGGGCGCTCCATGCTGCGGAGATGACGTTGCGTTGGCTGAGGACAATCCCTTTCGGGTTACCTGTCGTGCCGGAGGAATGCAGGAAAACCGCCGGATCGTCCGGTGTCGACTGATGGATCAAGCGGTTCCGCAAATCCGGGTTCTGTGCAAGATTTTCCTCTCCCTTTTGCAAAAGCTCGGTCCAGGACAGCAAGCCCGGCGCCTGATAGTCATTCAGGCCCCGCTCCTCGTCATAGATGACATAGGGAATGTCGCAGCCGGCGGCGCGCAGCTCCATCACCTTGTCGACATGCTCCTGATCTTCGGCCAGCGCAGCCGCCATGGGCGCTTCGTCGGCGAAATGCTTCAATTCCGCCAGTGTCGCCCCTGAATAGGTCGGCATGGCAAAGCCCCGCACCATGGCCGCCGCTGTCAGCCCGCCGTAAAGCCGGATCCGGTTGTCACCAAGCACCAGCATTGCGCGGCCTTCGCCAACACCGAGAGCGTCAAGACCGGCGGCGCATTTGATTACTTCCTCGGCATACTCGGCCCAGGTCATTTCCTGCCAGATGCCGCGATCCTTCTCGCGCATGGCAATTTCTGCTCCATGCTCGGTGGCGTTCCGCATCAGCAATTGCGAAAGGGTTTTCCCGGCAAGCGGAGTCTGGTCCAGCGACGCAACGGGCGATGTCGTTATGTTATTCCCCATGACCATCTCCAATATAGGCAGTGATCACCTTGGGATCCTTGATAACGTCCTTCGGGATGCCGCTGGCAATCATCTCGCCGTAGTTCAGGGCAAGCATCCGGTCACAAATCCCGACGATTACATCCATATGATGCTCGATCAGCAAAACACTCACTCCCCGTTCTGCGCGTGCATCGAGAATAAACCGCGCCATATATTCTTTTTCCTCCTGATTCATGCCCGCCATCGGCTCGTCGAGAATCAGCAGATCCGGCTCCGCGACAAGGGCGCGTGCCAGCTCGACCCGCTTTTTAAGCCCGATCGGAATGCCGTCCACTAGTTCATGACGGATGCTTTCGAGTTGCAGGAATTCGATCATTTCCTCGACAATCTCGCGATTGACCATCTCATCAGGCCGCGCCAGCCACCAGTATAAAGCCGTGCGAAATACGCCGGAACGCATATGGATATGACGACCGAGCAGAATATTGTCGAGAACACTCATCCCGTTGAACAGGGCAAGGTTCTGAAACGTCCGCGCAACGCCGAGACGGGCAACCTTGTGCGGCGACGTCCCGGTGATATCCTTGCCATTCAGCTTTATGCTGCCTGTATTGGGCGGATAAAAGCCGGTGATGGCGTTCGTCAAGGTTGTCTTGCCGCTTCCGTTCGGGCCGACCAGACCGAAGATTTCACCCTGTTGTATATCAAGATCAACGCCGGACACCGCAACCAGACCGCCGAAACGACGCTCGACTGATCGGCATTCAAGCAACGGCTCACGCTCCCTGTTAGAACTCATATTACTTATTTTCCCCGTCAAAAGTCATATCCGTTCCTCCCTTTTCCCAGTTATTCCTGCGACTGTCGTGCGCGCGGATTATCGGGCTCAAAATACTCCGGACGGCCTGTCGGCCAAGGGTCTCCCCACATCTGCTGCCCCCCGTCGACCGTCAGGACCTCCCCGGTAATAAACTTGCCGGACGGCGCCGACATATAGGCCACGGCCTCCGCAATGTCCCATTCATCACCGGCACGCCGCATCGGGTTGGAATCCTTGAACGTCGCCGATCCTTCGGGCGGGTAGTGGGCAAAGCCCGTGCTCTCACAGCAGCCGGGAGCAACACAGTTCACGCGAATGTCGTAAGGCGCCCATTCAACGGCGACCGATTTGGACAGGTAGGTCACCCCGGCGCGCGCCGCGCCGGTATGAGCAATCCCCGGCATGCCGCGCCAGATATCGGCGGTGATATTAACAATGGCACCGGGCCGTTTCTGTTCAACCCATTTGCGGGCCGCCGCCTGCATCATCCACCAGGTGCCATTCAGATTGGTGTCAATCACAGCGTTCCAGCCTTTGGAGGTATAATCAAGGGCGGCCTGCGGGAACTGGCCACCAGCGTTGTTGACCAGAATATCCAGCTGTCCGAACCGGGCATGAATATCGTCAATGAAGCCGTTAACTTGCTCCGTATCACGGATATTGAGTTGAGCAATCATAACTTGGCCGCCGAAACTTTCGAGAAACGTCGCCGCAGCCTCCAGTTTTTCCGCGTTGCGGCCGCAGATGGCGAGATCGGCACCCAGGCGCGCGAACAAGGCCGCAATTGCACGGCCAAGACCACTGCCCGCCCCAGACACGACAACTACCTGCCCGGCAAACAGATTAGACTTGAATACAGTCGGGTTTTCCCTAAGTTGAGTTTCGGAAAATCCAAAACTACGAACAGACACCTCTTCCATTTCCCCCCTTTTCAGACGATGTTCTCCCGCCTTTTATAAAAAAACTAACATCTGTTAGAATTGTCTTCAAGCTATATTTTCTATTGTCAGAAGAAAATGAAATCCCGGTCTTGTTTTTAAGTGCTGCGGCCGATTTGCCATGATGAATTTCCCGGGTTTCCCTGTACCACCCCTAAGCCAATGTCATGTCTTGGAAAAAATAATGACAACATTTTATCCGCCGGAACCGCGATCCGCGTAATGACGAACGATACCATCCAGCAACAACGTCTGCAACATCACAATCATCTCTTGAAGTGTATAAAACCCAGCCCTCTCGCCTTCTGCCGGATCAAACCACTCGACCGTCCAGTTCAGGGCACCCAGCATGACCTGGCGGAGCGGCACAATCTCTATATCTGGACGGATTTTACCGGCCTCCCTTGCCATATTGAGGCTTTTATCCCAGACCCGCGAATAATCGTGACGAATAGGCCGGTGCCGGGCGCGTACTTTTTCCGGTAGATGGCCATATATGCGGAGGTTCGCAGAACTAAATTCGCTGCGGGCAAAAAGAAACATCATATGAGTCCGGATAGCTGCGGCGATCCGACCGCGGTGATCGGGAAAGTGCGTTTCATCGGCCAGCACCTTGGCAACGCCCTCGAATAAATCCCGAAGACCACGGTCGAGAACCTCATCCAGAATTTCGCTCTTCGAACTGAAGTGATAATAAATGCTGCCCGCTTCCATACCTGCCGCATCGGCAATATGACGCACTGTCGATGCTTTAAAACCGCGGTTGCGCATCACCTTTGCTGCGGAAGAGAGGATGTGAGAGCGAGTTTGTGCCGCTTTTGATCCTTCCGACATCAGCAAATTAACCTGATCACCCTCGGGAAATATTTTCTCGACAACCGGCTTTCCCGGTTCGGTCAGCATGCCGTCGAGAATCAACTCCGTCGCCTTGTTGGAGAAAATTTCTATGGAATAACGATTGGCATCAAACCACTCAACCGTCCAGTTGAGCGCACCAATTACAAACTGCCGAAGCGGAACAATCTTGATATCGGACCGGATACTGCCTGCCGCCAGCGCTTTTCCCAGGGCATCGTCCCACTCATCGGCATAGGCGCGGCGCAACGGCCGGTGACGTTCGCGCATCGCGGTCGGCAACATCGAGAAATTCCGGATGTTTGAGGATGTGAAATCGCTGGCCTGAAGCAGATAGGTCAAGTGGGTATGGACCATCGCCGCGAAGATTTCCCTAAACCCCTCTCCCTGCGCTTCGCATGCCGCCCGTGTTTCTTTTACCGCCTCGAAAACCTGTCGCAGCCCCAAGTCCAGCACTTCGTCCAGAATCTCATCCTTGGAATTGAAATGATAGTAGATGCTGCCCGCCGCGATACCCGCCGCGGCGGCAATCTTGCGCAGGGTCGATGCCGTATATCCCTGATCGCGAAACAGGCGTGCGGCGGCGGCGAGGATGAGGGAACGGGTCTGCTCTGACTTGCTCACCAACGTCTTTAGAGGTTCGGAAATAAGTGGTTTCGAACTCATGGGTTTCTTATTTCTTCTAGACAACACAAAGAAAAATGCGATAAATCTAACAATCATTCGATTTTACACTTAATTGAAAGAGAAAATCAAATTAACACTCATAAATAATCATTAATACAGGAGAGGATCAAATGCGAGGACTTAAGGGAAAGCGCGTTATTATTACCGGTAGTGGCAGCGGAATCGGTCGGGAAATTGCCCGCCGTTTCGCGGAAGAAGGCGCCGAGGTTGCGGTTTTTGACGTGAACGAAGACGGGGCTGCCGAGACCGTCAGCTTAATCGAAGCAAACGGCGGAAGGGCCACTTCATATATCGTAAATATTACGGATCGCGCTGCTATTGATGCGGCGGTCAAGCTAGTGGAAAGCAGTGGCCCAGTTGACATTCTGGTCAATAACGCGGGCTGGGACAAGATTGTCTCTTTCCTTGATTCGGATGTAGATCTTTGGAAAAAGGTCATCGATATAAATCTCTACGGTCCGCTGCATATGCACCACGCAGTACTTCCCGGCATGGTGAAAAACGGTGGAGGCCGGGTGATCAATATCAGTTCGGACGCCGGTCGTGTCGGCTCCTCCGGCGAGGCTGTTTATTCATCCTGCAAAGGGGGCATCATCTCTTTCACCAAAACAGTTGCCCGCGAGCTTGCCCGCTCCGGCATCCAGCTGAACGTCGTCTGCCCCGGGCCGACGGATACCCCTTTGTTTGCGGAAATTGCCGGGGGCGAAGAAGGCGGGAGCAAGATTGCCGAAAGCCTGAAGCGGGCGATACCGATGCGACGCCTCGCGCAGCCAGCCGATTTTCCCGGCATTGTCTGCTTTCTCGGCTCCGACGATGCAGGCTTTATTACCGGGCAGACAATTTCAGTCTCTGGCGGACTGACCATGCACGGTTAAAGCGTCGCCTAATAGTCGCTTCTTCGGCATCACTCCTGAGCGATGGCAAATATCATTTCCCGTTGCTCATTTATTATACTACCCGTTCCACTGAATATTGCTGACCCGCTTAGAATGTTACCGTTTTCTATTCGCTGCTTTCCGTCCTTCTGAGCATCAATTTGAACAATCAGCAAAATCCGGTTTTAACTGCTTGCTAGGATTTCTAACATTTGTTAGGATTTTTAAAAGATGGGCCCGCCCATCGTAGAAGGGAGACCACGCATGAACTTTCTACCGACCGACGACCAGTTGGCATTTCGCGACACTGCTGTACGGTTTGCCCGTGAAAAGCTGGCCGGCACCTATCTCCAGCGCGCCAGAATCCATACCCTCGACAGGCAACTGGTGCGCGAAATGGGCGCGCTTGGCCTGATCGGACCGGACCTGCCGGAAGAATTCGGCGGCATGGGCCTGGATTACACAACGGCAGGCCTGATGACGGAAGCGATCGCCTATGGCGACTTCAATATCAGCTATATCCAGCTTCTCGCCTCCCTGATGGGCGGGATGGTCGCGCAGCATGCCGGGCGGGATATTTCCATGGAATGGATCCCCCGAGTTATCGCAGGGGAAAAGATCATCGGTCTCGGCCTGACGGAGCCGCGCGGCGGTTCCGATGCGGCGGGCCTGCAACTCAAAGCCGAGAAAACGGCCAATGGCTGGCGGCTCAACGGTGAGAAAACCTCCATGAGTGCCGCCGATCAGGCGGATGCCGCCGTCATCTTCGCCCGCACCGAAGACAGTACCACTGGCTCCAACGGGGTCAGCGCCTTTTTTGTCGATCTCACCGAAAAAGGCATCAGCCGCACCCATTTCGATGATATCGGCACCAAGCCCGTCGGGCGCGGATCGGTCTTCTTCGACGATGTTGTTATTCCATCGGAATGCCTGATGGCGACGGAAGGCCGGGCCTTCGGCACCATCATGGCGGGGTTCGATTTCAGCCGGGCGCTGATCGGTCTGGAATGTATCGCCCCGGCGCAGGCCTCGGTCGATGAAACCTGGGCCTATATTCAGGAGCGGGAGGCATTTGGCGCCCCCCTCGCCCAGTATCAGGGCGTGACTTTCCCGCTGGCCGAAGCCGAAACCCAGCTCACCATGATGCGCCAGCTCTGCTACTATACCCTGAATCTCCGCGATAGCGGCAACTCCCACACCGCCGAGGCCGCCATGTGCAAGTGGTATGTGCCCAAAACCACCTGCGAGATCATCCATCAGTGTCTGATCCTGCATGGCCATTACGGCTACACCACAGACCTGCCGTTTCATCAGCGCTATAACGACGTTCTCGGATTGCAGATCGGCGATGGCACGGCCCAGATCCAGAAGCTGGTCATCGCCCGCGAGAAGGTTGGCCGCGTTGCCCTGCAATATGACAAGCAGGCGAAAGGAGGCGCCGCGTGACATCTCCAGTAACGACAACTATGGAGGGGGCCGTCGGCATTATCGAGCTTAACCGCCCGGAAAAATTCAACTGCCTGTCACTGGAAGTCCATGAGCTGATCGACAAGGCCCGCGCCGCCTTCGAAGCGAACCCGGAGGTCCGGGCCCTTCTGATCCGCTCCACCGGCAAGCATTTCTGCACCGGTGCTGATCTCGCCGAGGTGAAGGGCAGCCTCAAAGATACGGAGGCGCTGGATCATTTCATCGGCTCCGGAATGGACG
>PAKP01000080.1 GCA_002706985.1 Sneathiella sp.
CCGCCGCTCTATACAGCGGGGACCAGCGCAGATTCGTCAGATTTGCGGGATCCGGATCGCTTTCCGGTGCATAAAGCCGGTCGTGGTGGCCAGTATACCTATCACGGGCCCGGGCAGCGTGTTGCCTATGTCATGCTGGATCTAAAGAGGCGCAATGCGGACATCCGCGCATTTGTGCAGGACCTTGAAGACTGGGTGATCGATGTTCTGGCCCAGTATCAAATCAAGGGAGAGAAGCGCGATGGCCGGGTCGGTGTCTGGGTCGATCGTGGCTTCCGCGAGGACAAGATTGCCGCGATTGGCGTCCGGGTGCGCCGCTGGGTCAGCTTCCACGGCATCTCCATCAATGTCGATCCCGATCTCAGCCATTACGAAGGGATCGTGCCCTGCGGCATCGCAGAGCACGGGGTAACGTCCCTCGCCGATCTCGGAATTCCCGTCAGCATGGCGGAATTCGATGTCGAACTCAAGGCGAGCTTTACGAAAGTTTTTCTGGAAAACGGCGACCTTGGATCGCTCATCTCGTAAAAATTGGGTTTTCCGTGTGAATGAGTGCCCTTCCCGTGACTTTATGAGCCATTTCTGATATAATGGCGCCACTTTTGAGGTGCCGGTATGTCAGATAATCTGCAAATCGAAATACAAAGAGAAAAATGGCGAAAAGTACTTTGCGACGGACATCTCGGGAAAAAATATATGAACCGAGCCATGAGTCTGCTTCCCGGCCCGCCTCGTTGCAAGGGATGCAATAACCCCTTTGGCGGCGTCGGCGGCTTCATTTGCCGGACAATCGGCCTTACGCCGTCGAAAAAGAATCCACGCCTTTGCAGCCTTTGCTGTGAGAAAATGCCTCATGGCGGCGCAGAGGTGGAGACCGCCATTCTATTCGCCGACGTCCGCGGCTCAACGGAACTTGCCGAGCGCATTGGGCCTGAGGCGTTCGCTAACACGCTGAACAGATTTTACAACACTGCCACCGAAATTCTTATCCGTCGCGACGCAACAGTAGACAAGCTGATCGGCGATGAGGTCATGGCGTTCTTCGTACCCGGTTTCGCCGGGCCGGATTTTCGGCAAGTAGCGATTGACGCCGGAATGACCTTGCTGCGCGCACTCGGCTGTGGCAGCAAGGAGGGGCCGTGGCTACCGGTTGGAATCGGTATTGATTCCGGGATTGCCTACGTTGGTAATGTCGGCAGTGATGACTATGTCGATTTCACTGCCCTCGGCGACCCGGTCAACACCGCCGCCCGCGTTCAGGCGGCGGCAGATCCCGGACAGCTTCTTGTCAGCGCACGGACGCTCACCAGCATCGCCGACCAGTATCCCGGCACAACGCCGCTTTCACTGACGGTCAAGGGGAAGAAGGAATCGGTGGACGTATATTCCGTGCCGATCACTCAAACTCCAGGATAACGTCGTCCACCGCCAGGACATCCCCGGCCCCGGCGTTGACCTTGGAAACCACCGCATCCTGTTCGGCCCGAAGAATATTTTCCATCTTCATCGCCTCGACCACGGCCAGCGGCTGGCCGGCCTTGACCTCATCCCCTTCACTGACATTGACGGCAACGACCATGCCCGGCATCGGGCAAAGCAGGAATTTGGAAAGGTCCGCCGCCTCCTTGACCGGCATCAGATCAGCAAGCGCGGCGTCCTCGGGGCGGCGCACCGCCAGCTCAACCATCGCACCGGCATGGGTCAGACGAATGGAGCCGCGGAAAAACTCGAGCTGTGCGATCATTTCAAACCCGTTGACCTTGGCCTTGATCCGGCGCTTGCCGGGCTTCCACTTGCTGCGAACGGCGAAAACCCGGTCCCCGATGGACACGTCAATACCGGCTTTCGCATCTTCGGCCGAGACTTCCGTGCTGGATTCCTTGCCATGTCCGACCACCCAGTCTTTCGACGTCTTTTCAATGACATCGGAGAGGGACCGGCTGCTATGGCGGGCATGCACCAGAACCGCTATCGCGACCAGCTTTTCATGAGTTTCCGCATCAAGCGGCGCGCCATGGAAGCCTTCCGGATATTCTTCGGCAATAAAGCCCGTTGTCAGCTTTCCGGCCTTGAACCTCGGATGATGGCAAACCGCATTCAGGAAATTAATGTTATGGGCGATACCCTTGACTTCATACGCATCGAGGGCCCGGCCCATTTCCTCTAGGGCCTCGTCCCGGGTGGCGCCATAGGTTACCAGCTTGGCGATCATCGGATCGTAGAACATGGTGATCTCGGACCCTTCGGTGACGCCCGTATCGACCCGGACATTCTTGCCCTTTGGCACTTTGTAGCGGCTCAGGCGGCCAATGGAGGGCAAAAAGCCCCGATAGGGGTCCTCGGCATAGAGACGACTTTCCAGTGCCCAGCCAGTGAGCGTGATGTCTTCCTGCGTTAGCGTGAGCTTCTCGCCATAGGCAACGCGGATCATCTGCTCCACCAGATCGATACCGGTGATCAGTTCGGTGACCGGATGCTCCACCTGCAGACGCGTATTCATTTCCAGGAAATAGAAGCTCTTGTCGCTGCCGACGATGAATTCGACCGTGCCCGCGGAGTGATAATCCACTTCCTTCGCCAGCGCCACCGCCTGCTCGCCCATGGCCTTTCGAAGTTCCTCATCCACGAAGGGGCTCGGCGCTTCCTCAATGACCTTCTGATGACGCCGCTGAACGGAGCATTCGCGCTCACCCAGATAGAGGCATGTTCCGTGCTTGTCCGCCAGCACCTGAATTTCGATATGACGCGGGTCAACGACAAATTTCTCGATAAAAATACGATCGTCGCCAAAGCTGCTGATGGCTTCGTTCTTTGCCGACTGGAACCCCTCGCGGGCCTCCTCGTCATTATGGGCAATACGCATGCCCTTGCCGCCACCACCGGCGGAGGCCTTGATCATTACGGGATATCCGATGTCCTTGGAGATTTTCACCGCCTCATCGGCATCTTTGATCAGGTCCATATGGCCCGGCACCGTATTCACCCCGGCATCGAGCGCGAGCTTCTTGGACGCGATTTTGTCCCCCATGGAGGCAATGGCTTTTTTGCCGGGGCCGATGAAGGCGATACCGGCCTCATCGAGGGCATCGGCAAAGGCCTGGTTCTCGGACAGAAAGCCATAGCCGGGATGAACGGCCTCGGCGCCGGTTTTCTTGCAGGCATCAATAATCTTCTCGATGACGAGATAGCTTTCCGCTGCGGCAGCAGGGCCGATATGAACCGCCTCATCCGCCATCTGCATATGCACGGCGCCGTCATCGGCATCGGAATAAACGGCGACGGTCTGGATACCCATAGCACGTGCTGAGCGAATGACCCGGCAGGCGATTTCCCCGCGATTGGCGATCAGGATCTTTTTAAACATTTCTTCTTTCCTCTTCTTTCGACCCTAAAGCGGAATATTGCCGTGTTTTTTCCACGGGTTTTCCAGATGTTTGTTCCGCAACATACGAAGCGACTTGATCACCCTGTTACGGGTATTGTTGGGCATAATGACATCATCAATGAACCCGCGATGCCCGGCGATAAAGGGGTTGGCAAAACGGGACTGATACTCATCGGTGCGTTTCTGGATTTTCTCCTCATCGCCAATTTCGGAACGGAAAATGATTTCCACCGCGCCTTTCGATCCCATAACCGCGATTTCAGCAGACGGCCAGGCATAGTTGACGTCACCGCGCAGATGCTTGGACGCCATCACGTCATAGGCGCCGCCATAGGCTTTGCGGGTGATGATGGTAACTTTCGGCACCGTTGCCTCGGCATAGGCGTAAAGGAGCTTCGCGCCATGCTTGATGATACCGCCATATTCCTGGGACGTGCCGGGCAGGAAGCCGGGCACATCAACAAGGGTAACGATAGGAATGTTGAAACAGTCGCAGAAGCGAACGAACCGCGCCGCCTTCTTGGAGCTGTCGATGTCGAGACAGCCCGCGAGCACCATTGGCTGGTTGGCGACGATGCCGACTGTCTGGCCTTCCATCCGGCCAAAGCCGGTAATGATATTCTTCGCGAAATTCGGCTGGATTTCGAAGAAATCGCCCTCATCGACCAGCTTGTCCACCAGTTCCATCATGTCATAGGGTTTGTTGGCATTTGCCGGGACAAGCGTGTTGAGCGATTTTTCCTTGCGGTCCGGATCGTCGAAACTCTTGCGGATCGGCGACTGTTCGAGATTGCTGGACGGCAGGAAATCGACAAGACGCCGCACCTCGGTCAGCACCTCGACATCATTGTCATAGGCGTTATCGGCGACAGAAGATTTGCTGGTATGCGTTCCCGCGCCGCCAAGCTCTTCCGCCGTCACGGTTTCGTTGGTAACGGTTTTCACCACATCCGGGCCCGTCACGAACATGTAGGAGCTGTCCCGAACCATGAAGATGAAATCGGTCATCGCCGGAGAGTAAACCGCCCCGCCCGCGCACGGCCCCATGATCACGGAGATTTGCGGCACAACGCCGGATGCCATCACGTTGCGCTGGAACACATCCGCATAACCGGCAAGGCTGTCGATGCCCTCCTGAATACGCGCGCCACCGGAATCATTCAGGCCGATGACTGGCGCCCCGACCTGCACGGCCTTGTCCATGATCTTGCAGATTTTCTTCGCATGATATTCGGAGAGCGATCCGCCAAAGACTGTGAAATCCTGGCTGAATACGAAAACAAGCTTGCCATTGATCGTGCCGTGGCCGGTGACGACACCGTCGCCGATCACTGTCTCATCCTGCATGCCGAAGTCAGCACAGCGATGCTCGACAAACATGTCCCATTCTTCAAACGAGCCGTCGTCGAGAAGCAGGCTGATCCGTTCCCGCGCCGTGAGTTTGCCTTTGCCATGTTGCGCATCAATACGCTTCTGTCCCCCGCCGAGACGTGCCCTCGCACGCTTTTCCTCGAGCTGCTGAATGATATCCTGCATGTATCCTCCTCAGGCTATAATGCCGCTTAATTGCAGAAAGCGTGCGCTTGCCGCCAGGCTTTCCTTGTTATTCTCTCGCCGTTTCACGGCCTCCGCATCCGAACCCCAGCGCTCCATTACATGGGTTTCATCAATTTCACTGATCTCAAAGGCGTCTTCAGCCGTAATTCTCCCGTCCAGCACCGCCAGCGCAATGACAAGCGATCCGCATAGCGCCGTCATGTTATAGAGCGGCGCCAGCGTCATATCCTGTTGTCCGGAGACGAGCGCCCGCAATTTCACAAGCGATTCCTCCGGCTGCTGTATATGCATGATACCCTCAGCGACATGCAGAGTAACCTGATGCCGATCCTTTATCCACGCCAGCATAGGATCCCACGCCGCGGCCTGCTTTTGAACAAGGTTGGCCGGATAGCTGGCCCGATAACAGACTAAGTCGGTCCCGCCATAGGCCGCAATCTCATCAATCACTTTCTCCCGTTGCGGGGTGACACGATCAATCGCCGTGGCCGCCGCCTGCATCAGGGGCATGTTGACCGGTTCGATCTTGTCGCTCTGGGCGTCCCACTCTCCGGCAATCGCTTCCGCCAGCGCTCGGGTCGGCAGGCGCAGATGCGCCTTCGCGGGCGTTTTAATCACCCGGCCATCGAGACAAACAGAGTAAACTCCGCCGTCTTCCTCCGCCGTCACCGTCTTGTAGAAACGTTTCATTCCCGTTCTTTGTTTTGCGCTTAACCAAACAGTCGTTTGGCTTATACCCGATACTCACAAAAAATCAAGGATTGACTTACAGCTTTCCTAAATCCATCAGGTCGTCTTGATTATGTCCAGCAATTCTTCCGGCCGGTCAATAAGCCGCTCTGCCCCGCTCTCCATAAGCTCGTCCGCGTCATGATATCCCCAGGTCACGCCAATTCCGCGGCAACCTGCATTTTTTGCCAGCATCATATCAAAGCTGGTATCACCGATCATGAAGGTTCGCTCCGGCGTTGTCCCTGCCTCCATCATCGCCCGTTCCAGCATTTGCGGATGCGGTTTTCCGGGATTGTTGTCCGGCGTCTGAAGGGAGACAAAATAGTCATGCAGGCCATGCTGATTGATTACGGCATTTAGCCCGCGCAGCGACTTGCCCGTTGCCACTGCCATCGATATCTTTTGCGCCGCGAGTTCAGATAATATCTCCCTCATACCCGCAAAGAGCGGTTCATGATGATCCGGCTGCAGGCGTCGCTGAAAAAAGGCGTTCTTGTATCCCGACACGATACTTTCGAGCTGCATTTCATCCAGGGCGACCCCTGCAAGATGACGTACTGCTATTTCCGGGTTCAATCCGATGGTCCTGCGGATTGCCAGCTCCTCCGGGATCGGCATCGACAGGGATTCAAATGCCAGGCGCATGCAGGCGACCACATTATGCTGGCTATCCACCAGGGTACCGTCGCAATCAAAAACCACAAGGATGTCTCGCCTTGCCTCTGTCATCCATTATCTTCCGGCAAAATAAGCTGTCTCATACAGAAAGAAAAAGGGCTGGCAAAGAAATCAGCGCCAGCCCTGTGTTGTTAGTGCTTTTTGGAGCGGTTTACCGCGCTCGTAATGGCTTTGAGGGAGGCCGTCACGATATTCGCATGACGTCCGACACCAAAGATCGGCTCTCCTTTTGCATCACGCATTTCAACATAGGCAATCGCCACGGCATCGGAGCCGAAACCGGTCGTATGCTCGCGGTAATCATTGACCTTGAGATCAATGTCATAGGCCTTGGTCAAGGCGGACATATAGGCATCGATCGGGCCCGTTCCGACACCTTCCAGAGTTTTCTCCTTGCCGCCATCGCGAACCGTAGCGATCAGCTTCCGCCGTTCGGACCCCGGTGACTCCGACGTAGTCTGGTGATTAACGAACTCCAGACCGCCATTCGCGTTCAGATACTCTTTTTCGAATATGTCATAGATGGTCGCCGAGGAAAGCTCCTTGCCCGTCTCATCCGTCACCGCCTGCACGATCTTACTGAGTTCAACCTGCAACAGGCGCGGCAACTCGATCCCGTAATCCTCTTCCAGTAGATAGGCGACGCCGCCCTTGCCGGACTGGCTGTTGACCCGGATCACCGCATCATAGTTACGGCCAAGATCCGCCGGGTCGATGGGCAAATAGGGAATTTCCCAGAGTTCGCTGTTCGCTTTCTTGATGGCGGCAAAGCCCTTCTTGATCGCATCCTGATGGGAGCCGGAGAAGGCCGTAAACACCAGATCGCCGCCATAGGGATGGCGTGGATGCACCGGCAGCTGGTTGCAATATTCAACCGTGCGGACAACCTCGTTGATATCGCTGAAGTCAAGCTTGGGATCTACTCCTTGCGTGTACATATTCATCGCGATATTCACCACATCGACATTCCCGGTTCGCTCCCCGTTTCCGAAC
The DNA here is from genome assembly GCA_002706985.1 of Sneathiella sp. Classification (GTDB taxonomy): domain Bacteria; phylum Pseudomonadota; class Alphaproteobacteria; order Sneathiellales; family Sneathiellaceae; genus Sneathiella. Next base: position 7,346 of record PAKP01000080.1, read on the forward strand.
AAGGTGCCTTCCACCCGGTCCGCGCCGGCCATGATCCCGAATTCCGCCGCGGCAACACCGGTGCCCCGGTCGTTGTGCGGATGCAGGCTCAGAATGATTTTCTCGCGTTCGGGCAGATTACGGTGCATCCATTCAATCTGGTCCGCGTAGACATTGGCGCTTGCCACTTCCACTGTCGCCGGCAAGTTGAAAATGATCTTATTCTCAACTGTCGGCTTCCAGATTTTCATAACCGCTGCACAGACTTCGCAGGCAAAGTCGAGCTCGGTCTGGGTAAAGCTTTCCGGGGAATACTCCATCTGGATATGGGTTTCCGGCATTTCATCGGCGAGCTGACGCACCAGCTTCGCCCCGTCGGTAGCAATTTTCTTGATCCCCTCCCGGTCCATGTCAAACACGACACGGCGCTGCAATGTGGAGGTGGAGTTATACAAATGCACAATGGCCTGCTTGGCGCCGCGAATGCTCTCATAAGTCCTGCGGATCAGCTCTTCACGTGCCTGCGTCAAAACCTGGATCTTCACATCATCCGGAATTTCCCCTTCCTCGATCAGGAAGCGGACAAAATCGAAATCCGTCTGCGAGGCCGACGGGAAGCCGACCTCGATTTCCTTGAAGCCCAGCTCGACCAGATGGCGGAACATACGCAGCTTGCGCTCATGCCCCATCGGCTCGATCAGTGCCTGATTGCCGTCCCGCAGGTCAACGCTGCACCAGATCGGCGCTTTTTCGATAACCTTTGTCGGCCATTGTCGGTCCGGTAAATTGATCGGCTCAAAAGCCTTGTATTTTTCTCCGGGAATAAATGTCATTTCGAATTCCTCTAATCTCTTGCTGGACGCAACGCGCCTCTATTTCGTTATATCTTCGGTTTGATGCAGCCAACATACGGTCGCGGGGCGCTACGCATACCCGAGCGACCGCCAGGAAGTCGAGAGAGCCCCCCGGAGGAGCCAACAAGCTCTTCCTGCCATAAACCGTTAATTTTTCTAGAAATGGAGGACCCGGAGGTCGTCGTTACATACATTCGCTTACCCGACAATTTTGAAAAAAGGACAGCATCCGCCCCGGCACTGGAATCAGAGTGCCGGGCCAATAAGTCGTAGAATCAAAAGCCGGTTCGAACTTGTCATGGATCAAAATCTAGCCATTCAACTTCATTAGTCAAGCCAAAAGCGGCTTTTCTGCCTCATTGGATCAGAACTCGATATCAAGAAACGGATCTTCATAGTCATTTTCATGAAAATCAAAGAGTTTCCAGCTCTCCACCATGTGCCGATCAAGCGGGGCCGCCACCGTCAGGTCGCCACCGTCCGGATGGGAAATCGTAATCTCGCGCGCATGCAGATGCATTTTCTTGCTGATCACACCCTCAAGAAAGGCATCCGGCCCGCCATATTTTCCATCCCCGACAATCGGCGTACCAAGCGCAACGGCATGGACACGAAGCTGATGGGTTCGCCCGGTTAGCGGTTTGAACGCGACCCAGCATGCTTTCTGCGCCGCCATCTCCACAACCGAGTAATCCGTCACCGCTTTCTGGCCGTCGCGATCCACAACGACTTTTTCGCCGTTCGCCGTCACGATCTTGGCGAGATTGTAGCTTATCGTCCCTTCCCTCGGCTTGGGAACACCCGCAAGCAGCGCCCAGTATATCTTTCGTGTCGTCCGCCGCTTGAACGCTTCCGCGAGATGCTTTGCCGCCTGCCGCGTGCGACCGAGTACAAGAACACCAGAAGTGTCCTTGTCCAGCCGATGTGTCAGTCTCGGCTTTTCCGGAAAATTATACCGCAACCCTTCCAGCAACCCGTCAACATGACGGCTTTGTCCGCTCCCTCCCTGTACCGGTAACCCTGCGGGTTTGTTCAGCACAATAACGGAGTCATCCATATGCAGAACCATCCCGCGAATTTCGGCGATGTCCTGATCGGAAAGCTTTGGCGGCGTAGTTATATTCCCCTTGCCAGCTGGCACCGGCTTCAGCACATCATCGGAGAGGGGCGGCACCCTGACCGTCTGACCGGCTTCCAGACGATCGCCCGCCTTGGAGCGTTTCTTGTCGACGCGGATATCGCCCTTGCGTAAGTGCTTTTCGAGCTGGCCATGGGTCATGCCCGGGAAATGCGCCTTGAACCAGCGGTCCAGCCGCTGGTCCGCTTCGTCTTCGCTGACGATGAGATGCTGAACCCGGCTCATGTCAGTACCGCCCGCATCAGATGCAATCCGGCGAACAACCCGGCGATGGACAGAATGACCGACATCAGGATATAGCCCGCGGCAGAAAGCGTCTCCCCTTTCTCGACCATCAGGGCAACATCGAGGGAAAAAGCGGAAAAGGTCGTAAAGCCCCCCAGGAAGCCCGTTACCAGCAGCACCCGAAGCTCCGGCGAAGGCGACCAGCGCAGCGCGATCACCTCGATCAATGCCCCCATCAGGAAAGAGCCGACGATATTCACGAACAGCGTTCCATATGGGTACCCCGGGCCAAGCTGCCGCAGCATGATTTGCGCCACGCCATAGCGTGCGCAGGCTCCCAATGCGCCACCGATTGCCACTGATAGAAACATATTCATTTTTCCGTCTTTCCGGCCTGTCTCTCTGCCCGCAACCGCGCCCAGTATTCCAGACGCTTTCTGATATCACGCTCGAATCCACGTTCTACCGGAGAATAATACTGCTCGCGCTTCATTTCATCGGGAAAATAGTTCTGTCCTGAAAATCCATCTTCCGCATTGTGATCATAGGCATAGTCCTTGCCATAGCCCATATCCTTCATCATGCCGGTTGGCGCATTCAGGATATGCTTTGGTGGCATATGCGATCCATGCTTGCGGGCCGCCGATTTCGATCCGCTGAAAGCACGGTAGGCCGCATTGGACTTTGGCGCTGTTGCAAGATAGATGACCGACTGGGCAATCGCGAGATCGCCCTCCGGAGAGCCCAGAAACTGATAGGCATCCTTGGCGGCATTGGCCTGCACCAGCGCATTTGGGTCCGCCATGCCGATATCTTCCACCGCAAAACGGACGAGGCGGCGGGCAATGTACAGCGGGTCCTCCCCTCCGTCCATCATGCGGGAAAACCAGTAGAGCGCCGCATCCACGTCCGACCCACGCATGGATTTATGCAGGGCGCTGATCAGATTGTAGTGCCCATCCCGATCCTTGTCATAGGCGGGAGCGCGTTTCGAGATGACCTTCGACAGTCCTTCGACATCGAGCGTTCCTTCGCCCGAGTGGAAGACAGCCTCCATCATATTGAGGAAAAACCGCCCATCCCCGTCGGCAAGCTGGACAAGGGCAGTCTTTGCCTCTTCGTTAAGCGGTACATCCCGCCCTTCCAACGCCGCCGCCCGATCCATCAGCACCCGCAGGGAGGCTTCATCATGACGATTGAGCACGAGAACCTGACAACGAGAGAGCAGCGCCCCGTTCAACTCAAAAGAAGGGTTTTCCGTCGTCGCCCCGACAAGCGTAATGGTGCCATCCTCGACATAGGGCAGAAAACCGTCCTGCTGCGAGCGGTTGAAGCGATGGATTTCATCGACGAACAGGAGTGTTTTCTTACCGTTCTGCCGCCGCATCTTCGCGGCATCAAACGCCTTGCGCAGATCGGCAACGCCTGAGAAGACAGCGGAAATCTGCTCGAAATGCATATCCACTTCCTTGGCGAGCAGGCGGGCGATGGTCGTCTTGCCCGATCCCGGCGGGCCCCAGAAGATGATTGAGGCGAGCCAGCCCGCATCCAACATCCTTTTCAGTGGCGCCCCGGCGTCCAGAAGGTGGTCCTGCCCGACCACCTCCTCCAGGCGCGCCGGACGTAACCGGTCGGCCAAGGGCCGGTTCACGTCATCGCCTGTTCCGGTGGCTTCGAACAGTGTCGTCATAAATTGACTTTGAAGGAGAATGTTCGGCCGTTGCGTCGAATGCTGATCTGCCAGCGCCCTCCTGCTTCCTGTAGCGCTGTCTTTGCCTGCGCGATGTCGAGAATTTTAGTTCCGTTGACCCGAAACAGGACATCGCGCGGTCGCAACCCATACCGTTCCGCCACGCTGCCTTTCACGACGTCCGTCACCACGACACCGTCGGCAAAGGCCGGCATGCCAAGCTCCAGTGCGAAGGCAGGAGATAAATTGCCAACGACCACGCCGGAAAGAGGATGACGGCCGGTCAATGTCTCAATGTCGCGAGGCGGTGTTTCCGGCGCCGGCTCCAGATTCATATCGAGCGGCATGAACTCACCTTCGCGATAAACGCCAAGCCGCGCCGTTTTTCCGATCACGCCCGAGGCAATCCGGTAGATCAGGGTATCGGGACCGAGAATCTCTTTATCATCGATGGAAACCACCACATCCCCGACGCGCAGGCCCGCCTTCTGTGCCGCGCCATAGGGGTGAATCTTGTTGATCAGAACACCGCCGGGTTTTTCAAGCCCAAGGCCGTCCGCGACATCCCCCGTAATTTCCTGTCCCGCCGCGCCGAGCCAGGGCCGCACAACCTTGCCTGTCGCAAGGCCGTTTGTCAGAACAGCCTTTACAAGATTTGCCGGAATGGCAAAGCCGATACCAAGCGAGCCGCCGCTTTTACTGAAGATTGCAGAATTGATACCGGCAATCTTCCCGTCCATGGTCAGCAGCGCACCACCGGAATTCCCCGGATTAATCGCCGCGTCGGTCTGGATAAAAGACTGAATATCGTTACTCACCCCGGCATTCCGATCAAGGGCGGAGATAATGCCGCTAGTGACCGTCTGGCCGACACCGAAGGGATTACCGATGGCAATGACGAGGTCGCCGATTTCAAGCGTGTCGGAATCCGAAAATTTCAGATAGGGAAGCTGCTCACCCTCAACATCAATTTTCAGGATCGCAAGATCCGTGCGCTCATCCGATACGATAACCCGGGCATCAAACTCGCGGCGATCTGAGAGAGCAACCGTGATTTCATCTGCACCGCTAACAACGTGATAATTGGTGACAATGACCCCCTCTCCATCCACAAGGACGCCGGACCCAAGTGAATTCTGGATTTTCTGCCGCTGCTGGGGCGGTCCGAAGTTTCCTCCGAAAAAGCGTTTGAAAAAGGGATCGTCAAACAGGCTGGGGCGGGTCTGGGTCACCCGCGTTTTCGTGAAAATATTGACGACAGCGGGCACGGCCTTTTTCACCAGCGGCGCGAAAGACAGCATGATCTGCGCCTGACTGCTCGGCACAACATCCTTGGAAAGCGCCGGACCACCTGCTGTGACAATGGCCGAAAAAGCCAGTCCGGCCGCGAATATACGAAAATACCTGTTCATGCTCTCAAAACCAATGGCGTGAAGTTTCCCTCCTGCCCTCCTCTTAGATTGGCCATATTAGCTCTTTTTTCAAGCGACTGTCAGGCCATAAGGAGGCTGCGCGAAAAAAAAGGCAGCCCCGAGGACTGCCTTTCTGAATTCTTGCACGGCGCTCTGCTATGCGACGGCTTCTGCTTCCAGCTCGTCCTCATCCTCGTTTTGCAGAGGACCGGAATCCTGACCTTTGGCATCCACATCGCGGTCAACCAGCTCGATCACACCCATCGGCGCCGCATCGCCGGTACGGAAACCGGCTTTCAGCACGCGGGTATAACCGCCGTTGCGTTCCGCATAGCGCTCGCTCAGGGTCGAGAAGACCTTGTCCACTGCCGACTTTTCATTCAGCTGGGACAGTGCCTGACGACGGGCATGCAGATCACCGCGTTTACCCAGCGTGATCAGCTTTTCCACGATCGGCCGCAGTTCCTTCGCCTTCGGCAGGGTCGTCTGGATTTGCTCATGCTTGATCAGGGATGCCGCCATATTGGCGAACATCGCCTTGCGATGTGCAGATGTTCTGTTGAGCTTACGCCCGGATTTACGATGCCGCATTTGTCTTACTCCACAGCGATTGAGGCTGTTCTAAAATGGTTCTTCAAGCCGTTTGGCCATGTCTTCAATATTTTCCGGCGGCCAGTTCGGCACTTCCATGCCGAGATGCAGGCCCATCTGTGCCAGAACTTCCTTGATCTCGTTCAAGCTTTTGCGCCCGAAGTTCGGGGTCCGCAGCATTTCCGCCTCGGTCTTCTGAATGAGATCACCGATGTAAACGATGTTGTCGTTTTTCAGGCAGTTTGCCGAGCGGACAGAGAGTTCGAGCTCATCCACCTTGCGCAGGAGGTTCCGGTTGAACTCCGGTTCCTGGCTTTCTTCCTTGACGACCACTTCTTCGGGCTCATCAAAGTTGACGAAGAGCTGGAACTGCTCCTGAAGGATACGCGCCGCAAAAGCAACCGAATCTTCCGGAGAGACCGTTCCGTTCGTTTCCACTTTGAGGGTCAGCTTGTCATAGTCCAGAACCTGACCTTCACGCGCGGCCTCCACCTTGTAGGTGACTTTGCGAACCGGGCTGTAAAGGCTGTCCATCGGGATCAGTCCGATCGGCGCATCTTCCGGATGGTTGTTAACGCCCGGGACGTATCCCTTGCCTGTATCAACATTCATCTCCATGGAAATGGAGGCGCCGTCGTCCAGTGTCATCAGCACAAGGTCGGGATCCATGATCTCGATATCCGGACCAGTTTCGATCATGCTTGCCGTAACTTCGCATGGACCGGAAGCTTTCAGTACCATGCGCTTCGGGCCATCGGAATGGGCACGGATCGCCAATGTTTTCAGGTTTAGGACGATATCGGTTACATCCTCGCGCACACCGGCAATCGACGAGAATTCGTGCAAAACATTATCGATCTGAATGGAGGTGATTGCGGCACCCTGAAGGCTTGACAGCAAAACGCGGCGAAGTGCGTTCCCCAGCGTCAAACCGAACCCTCTTTCCAACGGTTCCGCAATAATCGTGGCTTCCCGATCGCTCTGCTCACCCGGCTCTACGGAGAGGTTCGCCTGGATCAGGTCTTTCCAGTTTTGCTGAATCACGGTATTGACCTCATAGTTTTGCAGGCCCACCATGGACCTGCGACTTCTTGATAAACAACAACGCAGGCCCGAAAGCCCGCATTGAACTGGATGGTTCCGTTAAACGCGGCGGCGTTTTGGCGGACGGCATCCATTGTGCGGTATTGGCGATACGTCCCGGATGGACGTAATATTGAAGCCAACGGCCTGCAATGCCCGCAGTGCCGATTCGCGCCCGGAACCCGGACCCTTGACTTCAACTTCCAGCGTCTTCATGCCATGATCCATGGCCTTTTTACCGGCATCTTCCGCCGCAATCTGTGCAGCAAACGGTGTCGATTTGCGCGATCCCTTGAACCCCTGGGAACCGGCTGACGACCAGGCAATCGCATTGCCTTGTGCATCGGTGATCATGATCTTGGTATTATTAAAGGACGCACTAACATGCGCGACGCCTGAAATAATGTTTTTCCGCTCGCGACGGCGAACGCGTGTCTTTTCACGTGCCATATTACTTCTTCTTCCCAGCGATAGCTTTGGCCGGACCTTTACGGGTGCGGGCGTTGGTATGTGTACGTTGACCGCGGACCGGCAGACCACGGCGATGGCGCAGACCGCGATAGCAACCAAGGTCCATCAGGCGCTTGATATTCATTGATGTCTGACGGCGCAGGTCACCCTCAACCAGATGGTCAGAGTCGATGGTTTCGCGGATTTTCACCACTTCTGCATCGCTCAGCGCATTCACGCGAACTTCCGGTGCAAGGCCCACAGCCTCGCAGATTTCCTTGGCCTTTGCCGGGCCAATGCCATGAATATAGGTCAGTGCAATCAATACCCGCTTGTTCGTCGGAATATTTACACCAGCAATACGAGCCACGCTAGTCTCTCCTCAAATCCAATTCGGGTCATCCTGACCCGGTTATCTCAAGCGCCTCTGAGAAGCGCGCGATTATATAATTTTGTTTTACCTAGTCAACCGTTTAGATTGACCGTAGTGCCGCTTCCATTTCGGCCGTAACCTCATCGATTCCGGCCATTCCGTCCACCTGCTTCAATACGCCCTTGTTCCGGTAATAGGGAAGTAGAGGAGCCGTCTGATCGTGATAGGCCTGAAGCCGGGAAATCACGGTTTCCGCATTATCGTCGCTCCGGCGGGTAAATTCAGTACCGCCGCACTTGTCGCAAACCCCTTCAACCGCGGGCTTCAGGAATTTGTCATGATATCCGGCGCCGCATTTCGCACAGGTAAACCGTCCTGTAATCCGCTCAACCAGTATATCATCGTCGGTTTTCATCTCAATTACGGCATCAAGCTTGAGCCCTTTTGCCGCCAACATCTCATCCAGAGCTTCGGCTTGCGCCTCAGTCCGTGGAAAGCCATCAAGAATCACGCCATTCTTGCAGTCCGGCTCATCCAGGCGATCGGAAATAATCCCGGTCATGATATCATCGGAGACTAGTTCCCCGCGCTCCATCACGGCCTTCGCCTTTTTCCCGACTTCCGTGCCAGCGGCAACAGCCGCCCGCAACATGTCCCCCGTGGAGAGCTGGATCAGACCATGCTTGTTTTCCAGCCGCTGTGCCTGCGTTCCTTTTCCGGCACCGGGCGGTCCCAAGAGAATCAAGATCATTTACGTCGTCCCCCAAGCTTGGTTTTCTTGATCAGCCCTTCATACTGATGGGCGACAAGATGGCTTTGAATCTGGGCTACGGTATCCATCGTCACCGAGACCACGATCAGAAGCGAGGTTCCGCCGAAGTAAAACGGCACCGCCCACTGGGACACAAGGATCTCTGGCAGAATACAAACCAGAGACAGATACGCCGCACCGACAACTGTCAACCTGGTCAGGACATAGTCCAGATACTCCGATGTCCGCTTGCCGGGGCGAATGCCCGGCACAAAGCCACCATGCTTCTTTAGATTGTCCGCCGTATCGTCCGGATTGAAGACAACCGCCGTATAGAAGAAGCAGAAGAACACGATTCCTGCGATATACAGCATCAGATAGATCGGCTGACCATGGCCCAGCATCGCCGTCAGGCTGTTGAGCCACTCCGGGCCCGAGCCGGCGCTAAAGCTCGCAACGGTCGTCGGCATCAGCAGCAGCGACGAGGCAAAAATCGGCGGAATAACACCGGCCGTATTCAGTTTGAGCGGCAAGTGGGAATTCTGTCCACCATATGTCTTGTTGCCGCGCTGTCGCTTTGGATACTGGATCAGTATACGCCGCTGTGCCCGCTCCATGAAGACGATGAAGGCGATGACGGCAACGGCCATAACCATCAGTACCAGAATAACAATTGTCGACAGCGCGCCTGTCCGGCCCAGCTCCAACGTCCCGACCAAAGCGCTCGGCAGAGCCGCGACGATACCGGAGAAGATGATCAGCGAAATGCCGTTACCAACACCGCGCGCGGTAATCTGCTCGCCCAGCCACATCAGGAAAACGGTGCCGCTGACCAGGGTAATAACGGTGATCAGGCGGAACTGCATGCCCGGATCGATCACGGCAGACTGTCCGTTTGACAGGGTCAGCCCCTCGATACCGGCGGCGATACCATACCCCTGCAGCGCCGCGAGCAGCACCGTTCCATAGCGGGTATACTGGTTGATTTTCTTGCGCCCGGCCTCGCCCTCTTTCTTCAACTGCGCCATCTGCGGCGAGATCGAGGTCATCAGCTGCATGATAATCGATGCCGAAATATAGGGCATGATATTCAGGGCGAAAATCGTCATCCGCCCGAGCGCGCCGCCCGCAAAAACGTCAAACATTCCGAGGATACCCCCGGAATTCTGCGCAAATACGTCGGCAAGAATTGTTGGATCGACGCCCGGGATCGGAATATATGTCCCGATCCGATAAACAATCAAGGCAAAGAGCGTGAACCATAACCGCTTCTTGAGTTCCGTTGCCTTGGAAAAGGCACCGAAACTCATCGTGGAAGCCATTTGCTCTGCTGCTGACGCCATCTAAAACTTCTCCCGAGGGTACGGTAGTATACCGCTCCCGCCGATTTTTATTCGCTCGCTGCCGGGCTTTGAGCCAAAAGGGTAACTTTGCCGCCTGCCTTTTCAACAGCTTCAATCGCTGTTTTGGAGGCACCGGCGACTTCAAAGGTTGCCTTGGTTTTCAGTTCGCCCTTTGCAAGCAACCGAACCCCGTCAACAACCTTGCCGACGACGCCCGCTTCCTGCAGGGCTGCAGCGTTGATTGTGGCTTTCGGGTCGAGCTTGCCGGCATCGAATGCGGCCTGAACCCGGCCGATGTTGGCCACAGCAAAATTCTTGCTGAAAATATTTTTAAAGCCACGCTTTGGCAGACGACGGTAAATCGACATCTGGCCGCCTTCAAACCCCTTGATGGCAACACCTGAACGTGACTTCTGGCCCTTCTGGCCCGCTCCGGAGGTTTTGCCTTTCCCGGAACCGATGCCACGGCCAACACGCATCCGGTCTTTGGTTGCGCCCTTGTTGTCGGCGAGTTGATTTAAACGCATGTTCAAAATTCCTTAGTCAGACAGGCTGAGGCCTTATTTGGCGTCGTCAACCTGCACGAGATGATTTACCTTGGCGATCATGCCGCGAACGGCAGGAGTGTCTTCAAGTTCCACCGTCCGGTGCATCTTGTTCAGGCCCAGGCCAACCAGCGTCGCGCGCTGGTTTTTTGGACGGCCGATCGGGCTTCCCGTCTGGGTCACTTTGATCGTTGCTTTAGCCATCGACCTTTTCCTTTCCTGCTGCGGCCCCGCGGTGACCAATCACTTCGGATACCTTCTTGCCGCGCTTCGCCGCAACCATACGCGGAGAGCTCATGCCTTTCAGGGCCTCAAAGGTCGCCTTCACCATGTTGTATGGGTTGGAGGTGCCGATAGATTTCGTCACAACATCCTGAACGCCCAGGGTTTCGAAAACAGCACGCATCGGGCCACCGGCGATAATACCGGTACCGGCAGGCGCTGCGCGAAGCACAACGCGTCCTGCACCGAAGCGGGCCTGCACGTCATGATGCAATGTCCGGCCTTCACGAAGCGGGACGCGGACCATGTTGCGCTTGGCAGCTTCCGTCGCCTTACGAATGGCTTCCGGCACTTCGCGGGCTTTACCGTGGCCATAGCCAACGCGGCCCTTCTGGTCACCTGCGACCACCAGTGCCGCAAAACCGAACCGGCGACCGCCTTTAACAACTTTGGCAACACGGTTGATGTATACCAGCTTGTCGACGAATTCCGAATCGCCTTTCTCGTTTTGATCAGGTCTCAACATTGTCAATTCCCCTAGAAGGACAAGCCGCCCTCACGGGCAGCATCGGCAAGGGCTTTGACCCGGCCATGAAATTTATACCCGCCGCGATCAAATGCGACTTCCTTAACACCGGCCTTGATGGCCCGCTCAGCAATGAGCTTTCCGATTTCCGCCGCGGCCTCTTTATTGCCGCCGCTTTTCAGCTTGCTGCGCAGGTCTTTTTCAAGGCTGGAGGCAGACGCGACGGTCTTTCCTTGCGCATCGTCAATGACCTGGACATAGATCTGCTGAAGCGTCCGGTGCACGGAAAGCCGAGGACGGCCTGAAGACACCTTGCGAAGCTGGGTCCGATTTCTCCGCCGACGGCGGTCGAACAATTCTTTTGAGTTTGCCATTGTCGGTTCCTACTTCTTCTTGCCTTCTTTGCGGAAGATATATTCGCCCGCATATTTGACACCCTTGCCCTTGTAAGGCTCTGGTTTCCGGTAAGACCGGATAACCGCTGCAACCTGGCCAACCTGCTGTTTGTCAGCTCCAGAAATCTCGATCACCGTCGGTTGCGGGCATTTAATATCAATGCCTTCGGGGATCGGAAAATCCACATCATGGCTGAAACCAAGGTTCAGCTTGAGCGTCTTTCCCTGGACCGCCGCACGATAGCCAACGCCGACAATTTCCAAGGTCTTTGTAAAACCGTCGGAAACGCCTTCCACCAGATTACTCAGCAGTGTCCGTTGCATGCCCCACATCTGGCGGCCGCGGATATTATTACCGCGCGGCTTAACCCAGATTTTGTCGTCTTCGCGGTTGACCACAACGTCATCAACAAAGGTCATGCTCATGACGCCCTTGCTACCCTTTACGGTAACGTCGCTGCCGGTGAGCTGTACGTCCACACCAGAAGGGATCGTCACCGGATGTTTTCCAATACGAGACATAATACCTCCTAGTACAGTTTACAAAGCACTTCGCCGCCAACATGGGCTTCACGAGCCTCGTTGTCCGACAAAACGCCGTTTGGTGTGGAAAGAATGGCAACACCCAGACCGTTACGAATGGTCGGCAGGTCCTTCACGCCCTTATAGACACGACGGCCCGGCTTGGACACCCGGCTGACATGCTCAATCACGCCCTTGCCCTGATAATATTTCAGCTCGATGCTGACTTCCGGCTTTCCTTTTTCAGGTTCCGAGACCTCGTAACCACGGATAAAGCCTTCACGCTTCAGAGCTTCCAGCACATTCAAGCGCAGCTTTGAAGACGGGCTTGAAACCGAGCTTTTCATGGCCCGCTGACCGTTACGAATACGGGTCAACATATCGCCGATAGGATCACTTAAAGACATTTCTGTATCTCCCTACCAGCTTGACTTGACCATGCCCGGAATCTGACCATTGGACGCCATGTCGCGCAGGCCGATACGGGATAGCTTCAATTTGCGGTAAACGCCACGCGGACGACCGGTCAGTTCGCAACGGTTGCGAATGCGGGTCTTCGACGAATTCCGCGGCAGCGATGCCAGCGTCAAACGGGCAGCGAACCGCTCTTCCTGCGGCAGCTCCTCATTGCGGCTGATCGCCTTCAGCTCCGCGCGCTTGGCTGCGTATTTAGCAACCATCCGGCGGCGCTTCTCATTCTTCTCAATAGCACTCTTCTTAGCCATTCTAATTCACTCCTTGGATCAATTGATCCGAAACGGCATGCTGAAACCACTCAGAAGCTCGCGGGCTTCCTCATCGGTTTCTGCAGTCGTGCAGATCACGATATCCATTCCCCGTACATCCGTTACATCATCGTAATGGATTTCCGGGAAGACGATTTGCTCTTTCAGGCCCATGGCATAGTTGCCACGACCGTCAAAGCTCTTGGCGGACACGCCGCGGAAGTCCCGCACGCGCGGCAGCGCAATGTTAATAAGCCGGTCAAGAAACTCATACATCTGGTTCTTGCGCAGCGTCACCTTGGCTCCGATCGGCATACCTTCACGCAACTTGAAGGAGGCGACGGATTTCTTGGCTGTCGTAACGACCGGTTTCTGACCGGAAATCTTCGCAAGCTCGCTTTCAACCGACTTGATCTTCTTTGAATCGGCGACCGCTTCCCCGCACCCGACGTTGATGACAATCTTTTCCAGTTTCGGAACCTGCATCACGTTGGCGTAGGAGAACTTGTCCTGGAGCCGCTTGCGCAGCTCTTCGTTATATAGCGTTTTAAGTCTTGGCGTCGTCATCGATCTGCCCTCTAAATATCAATGACTTCGCCGGAACGCTTGGCAAAGCGCACCTTCCGGCCGTCATCTAGATTCTTGTAGCCAACACGGGTTGCCTTGCCATCCTTCGGATCCTGCAACGCAACATTCGAAATATGGATCGCCGCTTCCTTTTCGACGATGCCGCCCTGTTCCGTCTGGCTCTGCTTCGTATGGCGTTTCACCATATTGATACCGGAAACGAGCACGCGACGGTCCTTGCGCAGAACGTTCAGCACTTCACCGGTGCGACCCTTGTCCTTGCCGGCGAGCACGACGACCTTGTCGCCCTTTTTCACTGCGAATTTTTCAGCCATTACAGGACCTCCGGCGCGAGCGAGATGATCTTCATGTAGTTCTTGCTCCGCAGCTCGCGTGTAACGGGGCCGAAAATACGCGTTCCGACAGGCTCGCCCTGCTTGTTGATCAACACGGCTGCGTTAGAATCGAAGCGGATCGCCGTACCGTCAGCGCGACGGATTTCCTTCTTTGTGCGCACGATGACAGCCCGCTGGACATCACCTTTTTTGACGCGGCCGCGCGGAATGGCTTCCTTGACGGAGACGACAATAACGTCTCCGACAGAAGCGGTTTTCCGTTTGGAACCGCCCAAAACTTTAATGCACTGCACCTGCCTCGCGCCTGAGTTGTCGGCGACATCCAGGTTGGTTTGCATCTGAATCATAGTCGTTTACCTTCGTTTGGTATCAACACTGTTTACTTAACCGGTGTAAAGCACTTCCCAACGTTTCAGTTTGGAGCGTGGCGCACATTCCTGAATGCGGACGGTGTCGCCTTCCTTGAACTGATTTTTCTCGTCATGGGCGTGGTACTTTTTAGACTGGCCGATGTATTTCTTGTACAGCCGATGCATCACTTGACGATCGACTTTGACAACGACCGTCTGGTTATTCTTGTCGCTGACAACTGTTCCTTGCAGGATACGCTTTGGCATCGTTCTCTCTCTCCTAAGACGCAGCGTTGGCTGACATCACCGTTTTGATGCGCGCGATATCACGACGCACCTGGCGTTGGCGCGCCGTATTTTCCAATTGGCCACTGGCTTTCTGAAACCGCAAATTGAACTGCTCCTTCTTAAGCTGCAGCAACTCCGTTTTCAGCTCGTCCGCCGTTTTGCCCAGTAAATCCTGCGCTTTCATGATCAATTCCCTTCACCAAGACGGGTAACAAAACGGGTTTTGATCGGCAATTTCGCCGCTCCCCGCTCGAACGCCTCGCGGGCAATATCGACCGGAACACCGTCAAGTTCGAACATAATTTTTCCAGGCTGAACACGCACCATCCAATATTCCGGCGATCCCTTGCCCTTACCCATCCGAACTTCGGTAGGTTTTTTAGACACGGGGACATCCGGGAATATCCGAATCCAGACACGTCCAGCACGTTTGATATGGCGGGTTACCGCACGTCGAGTCGCCTCGATCTGCCGCGCAGTAATACGCCCGGGCTCCACAGCTTTCAGGCCGTAAGCGCCGAAGTTCAGCGTTGTACCTGAAGTTGCTGTTCCCTTCAAGCGCCCTTTATGCGCTTTACGAAATTTTGTGCGCTTCGGTTGAAGCATGAGCTCACCCCTTTACTTAATTCCGACGGGCGCCGGGACGACCCGAAGGACGGCCACCAGCCTGTTGTTTTTCTGCGAGTTTGTCCTGGGCCATCGGATCATGTTCCAGAATCTCACCTTTGTAGATCCAGACCTTGACGCCAATAATCCCGTATGTGGTCAGAGACGAAGCCGTCCCGTAATCGATATTGGCACGCAGCGTGTGCAACGGCACCCGGCCTTCGCGATACCATTCCGTCCGCGCAATTTCCGCGCCGCCCAAACGGCCCGCGCAATTGATCCGGATACCTTCCGCTCCAAGACGCAGAGCCGACTGAACCGCCCGCTTCATCGCCCGGCGATAGGAAACACGCCGTGCCAGCTGCTGCGCGATGTTCTCGGCAACCAGCTTCGCATCGATTTCCGGCTTGCGGACTTCGACAATGTTCAGATGCACTTCGGAGTTCGTCATCTTGGCAATAGCAGCGCGCAGCTTTTCGATATCCGCACCCTTCTTACCAATGATCACGCCCGGACGTGCCGAATAAATCGTCACACGGGCCTTCTTCGCCGGACGCTCGATCACGATCTTGCTGATGCCCGCCTGCTCCAGCTGCTTTTCGAGATATTCGCGAATGCGGACATCTTCATGCAGAAGCTTGGCGTAATCGTCTTTCGCGTACCAACGGGAATCCCATGTCCGGTTGATGCCGACCCTGAGGCCAATTGGATTGACTTTTTGACCCATTATTCTTGCTCCTCGCGCTCACGAACGACAATCGTGATGTTGCTGAAAGGTTTCAGGATCGGGCTTGCCCGCCCCCGTCCGCGCGGGCGCATGCGCTTCATGACCAGCGATTTGCCGACATGGGCTTCGGACACATACAGCTGATCAACATCGAGCTGATGGTTGTTTTCCGCATTCGCAATCGCCGACTGCAGAACCTTTCTGACTTCCGGCGCGATACCGCGCTTCGAGAAGGTCAGTTCGTTCAAAGCCGCCTGCGCTGATTTACCGCGGATGAGACCTGCTACTAGGTTCAATTTCTGCGGGCTGACGCGAATACGGTTTCCAACGGCCTGCGCTTCCGTATCCTGTAACTGCCGCTTGAGAGACTGTTTACCCATGTCTAGTTTCTCCGAGCCTTTTTATCAGCCGCATGGCCGTAATATGTCCGCGAGGGAGAAAACTCCCCGAATTTATGGCCCACCATGTCTTCATCCACGAGGACGGGAACGAACTTCTGGCCGTTGTAAACACCAAAAGTCAGCCCCACGAACTGCGGGAGAATTGTCGACCGGCGGGACCAGGTCTTGATAATTTGCTTTCTGCCACTGTCGCGTGCGGTTTCTGCTTTTTTCAGCAGATATCCGTCAACAAAAGGGCCTTTCCAAACAGAACGTGACATAATGCGCTCCTACTTCTTCCGCTTGAGCGGACGGCGCCGCATGATCATTTTATCCGTGGACTTGTTTGACCGAGTCCGCTTGCCCTTCGTCGGCACACCCCAAGGGGATACCGGATGGCGGCCGCCTGATGTCCGGCCTTCACCACCACCATGTGGATGGTCAACCGGGTTCATGGCAACACCACGTACCGATGGACGTTTGCCGAGCCAGCGAGACCGACCGGCCTTTGCCAGCTTGGTGTTCTTCTGATCCGGATTGGAAACGGCCCCGACCGTTGCCATGCATTCCGCCGGCACAACCCGTTGCTCACCGGAAGCGAGACGAAGCTGCGCATAACCGGCATCCTTGCCGATCAGCTGAACATAGGTTCCGGCTGCGCGAGCCATCTGGCCGCCCTTGCCCGGCTTCATCTCCACATTGTGGATGATGGTTCCGACCGGCATGTTCTTCAGCGGCATCGCGTTGCCCGGCTTGATGTCGACATTTGTGCCCGCGATGACCTTATCGCCTGCGGAAATCCGCTGCGGCGCCAGGATGTAGGACAGTTCGCCATCTTCATACCGGATAAGCGCGATAAACGCAGACCGGTTCGGATCATATTCCAGCCGTTCCACGGTTGCAGAAACGTCGAATTTCCGCCGTTTGAAATCCACAACCCGGTAGGTCCGCTTATGTCCGCCACCACGACGGCGCGCGGTGATCCGGCCATAGTTATTGCGACCGCCGTTTCCGGACAACCCTTCCGTCAGGGCCTTGACCGGCTTGCCCTTATGCAGGTCGGAACGATCAACAAGGATCAGTCCACGCTGCGCAGGAGTTGTCGGTTTATAATTCTTCAACGCCATAGTTTAAATCCCCGCCGTCACATCGATGGCCTGCCCCTCAGCAAGGGTCACAACAGCCTTCTTGTAATCAGATCGCTTGCCAATATGGCCACGGAAACGCTTGACCTTCCCTTTGGTACGGTTGGTGTTCACGCTCATGACCTTGACATCAAACAGCTTTTCGACCGCCTGCTTGATCTGAGGTTTCGTCGCATCCAGAGCGACACGGAATGTCACCTGGTTAAACTCTGATCCCATCGTGGACTTTTCGGTTACTACCGGGCCCAGCAAGATATCGTATAAATTTTCCTGGTTCATTTCAGTCGTGCCTCCAGGCTTTCCACGGCGCTTTTCGTCAGAACGAGCACGTCGCGGCGAAGAATGTCATATACGTTGGCGCCATTCGACGTCAGCAGATCCACCATTGGCAGGTTACGGGTGGAGAGAGCAAAGTTTTTCTCCATCTCGTCGCCATCAACGATCAAGGTAGATGCCCAGCCGAGCGCCTTGAACTTGTCGGCCATGACCTTGGTTTTCACGTCCTTGGCTTTCAGCTCGTCTACAATGATCAGCTTGCCTTCGGCCTGCTTTGTCGACAACGCTGTCTTCAGCGCCAGCTTGCGGACCTTTTTTGGCAGATCATGTGCGTGACTGCGCAGAACCGGACCATGAGCGACACCGCCGCCACGCTGATGCGGAGCCCGCTTCTGACCCTGACGGGCGCGGCCCGTGCCTTTCTGCTTGAACGGCTTCTGGCCGGTGCCGGAAACTTCAGCAACGCCCTTTGTCTTGTGCGTACCGGCCCGGCGTGCCGCCAGCTGGTAGCGCACCATGCGCTGCAGCAGATCTGCGCGCGGTGACAGGCCGAAAACCTCATCGGCAAGCTCGATATCGCCGGCCTTCTTGTTATCGAGGTTGATTACATTTACCTTCATCTCAACCGTCCTTTACTCTTCCGTTGCCGTATCGGCAGCAGAGGTTTCTTCGACAGGGGCATCCGCCGCGACATCCTCGACCGGAGCCTCGGAACCGCCTTTTGCAACGAATGCAGCCGGATATGGTGCATTATCGGGACGCGCCTTCTTGATCGCATCGGCGATAAAGACCCAGGATCCCTTGGAACCCGGTACGGCACCCCGCAGAAGCACAAGCCCGCGATCCTTATCCGTCGAAACGACTTTCAAATTCTGCGTTGTTACCCGCGCCGCGCCCATATGACCGGCCATCTTCTTGCCTTTGAAGACCTTGCCCGGATCCTGACACTGCCCCGTGGAACCATGTGCGCGGTGCGAAACCGACACACCGTGGGAGGCTCGCATGCCGCCAAAGTTATGCCGCTTCATCGCGCCGGCGAAACCTTTACCGATGCTGGTTCCGACAACGTCGACGAACTGGTCGGCAACGAAGTGATCCGCCGTCAGTTCCGCGCCAACATCAACGAACGCGTCATCCTGAACCCGGAATTCGGCCAGCTTCATCTTCGGTTCAACTTCGGCCTTTGCAAAATGGCCGCGCATTGCCTTGGTCACATTCTTGACCTTGGCCTTGCCCACACCAAGCTGCATGGCGTTGTACCCATGATGGTCCGCGGTCCGGTGCGCGACAACCTGACAGTTGTCAACGGCGAGGACAGTAACCGGAATATGGGTTCCGTCTTCCGCGAAAACCCGGGTCATCCCGAGTTTCTTTGCGATCAATCCACTACGCATTTCGATCACCCCAACAACTTGATGGACACATCGACGCCTGCGGCGAGGTCCAGTTTCATGAGCGCGTCCACCGTCTGCGGCGTCGGTTCCACGATATCCAGAAGCCGCTTGTGGGTCCGGATTTCGAACTGTTCCCGTGACTTCTTGTCAATATGCGGACCACGGAGGACCGTATATTTGTCAATATGCGTCGGCAGCGGAATTGGACCACGGACCTGGGCGCCTGTGCGCTTGGCCGTATTAACAATTTCACCTGTCGAGGCATCGAGAACGCGATGATCATACGCTTTCAGGCGGATGCGGATATTTTGGTTTTCCATTACTCTGGTCACTCCAGAAGAGAAACAAGGCAGCCCCGGAGGGCTGCCAGAATTAACTTATTCGGTTACGGATGAGACGACGCCGGCGCCGACGGTGCGTCCGCCTTCGCGGATGGCGAAGCGCAGGCCTTCATCCATGGCGATCGGCGCGATCA
>PAKP01000081.1 GCA_002706985.1 Sneathiella sp.
GCGGCGGCGAAAAGCCTGCTCGATACCGCCATTGCTTCGATCTCCGGTACGATAACCATTGATGCCTTTGACGCGCAGGAAGGGTTTGCGTCACATCTGACGGCCTGCGGGTTCACGGTGCAACGTGGCTTCACGCGGATGATACGGGGGCCGGTCAGAACGATGGGCGATCCTGTCCTGGCCTATGCCGCCGCCGGACCTGAACTTGGGTGATTGAACTGAAAGTTGGAAAATAATGTCTGCGAACACGATAATTAATCTTTCCGGTATCAAGAAAATCTATCGCACCAGGGAAAAGGAAACGATTGCCGTTTCCGACGTCAGCATGGAGATCAACGCCGGGGACTTCATCTCTCTGGTCGGACCCTCCGGCTGCGGGAAGTCGACGATCCTGAAAATAATCGCGGATCTGATCCCGGTTGAAGCCGGAACCATTGAAATCGGCAATGCGGAGCGCCCGATAGACCGAAGCCGCGACATCGGCATGGTGTTTCAGCAGGCACTGTTGCTGAAATGGCGGAAAATCATGGACAACGTTCTGTTGCCTGCCGAAATACTTGGCCTTCCCATGAAGGAATCCCGGGACCGGGCAAAAGACCTGCTTGGAATGGTCGGTCTCAGGGGCTTTGAGGAAGTCTACCCCTATGAGCTTTCCGGCGGGATGCAGCAACGGGCAGCCATTGCCCGCTCCCTTGTGCATGATCCGGAAATCGTTCTGATGGATGAGCCGTTCGGCGCGCTGGATGCGCTGACGCGGGAGAAGATGAATACGGAGCTGCACCAGATCTGGCGAAAGTCTGGCAAGACAGTCCTTTTCGTGACCCACAGCATTCAGGAGGCGGTCTTCCTCGGCACCCATTGTGCCGTATTGACGGCTGGGCCTGCGCGCATGGCCTCCTATTTCCCGATCGAGCTTGATGTGCCGCGGCATCTGTCCATGGTCACTGAACCGGAATTCGGCACCTATACCCGCAAGATTTATGACCTGCTGGGTGTTGACTAAACCGCGTCTTGTTTGCCCCTCAACGGCGATATGAATCGCCGGTATTTTGTACGGCATTCATTAATTTCGTTCTCGTGAAATTTGCTGCTGATCATCGCGCAGGGGCATGTATCTGCACCTGCAAATTTCTCCATTTTCTTCTCAACATCTGAATTGAAGCGGTTTCCGGAAGTCGGAAAAATCGGCTGATTTGTGAGGAATTATTGCCTTTTCAATGCCTTATTATTTTTGGCGACATAATTGAAAAATATATTGTTGACAATATTATCGGCAATACATATCGTTTTCCGAACAGGGAACAAATCACAGAAAAACAAATACGTCATGAATAGTAGAAATGTCACCAATTTGCGGGACGTAAAGTCATCTTCAAAGCTGGCGGTTTCCGATACGGACCGGCTGGTGGATGAGCTGCGTCGGCGCATTGTCAATAATCAGATGCCGCCCGGCTCCCGCATTCGTGAAAGTGAACTGGCGGAAGAATTTAGCGTGTCCCGTTCCCGCGTCCGTGATGCGTTCGGCATTCTGGAAGAGCGCGGCCTGATCGAACGGATTCCGAACAAGGGCGCCGTTGTCATGCGGTTGGAGGCAGACAGCTTTCTGGAGCTGTTCGATGTACGCGAAGTGCTGGAAGGCCTGATGGTTCGGCTGGCGACACAGAATACTGAGCCTGAATATTGGGACGACCTGATAGAGCTGTTCGGGAACGACCTGGAGAAGGCCGTCGCGGAAAACGACTTCAACGCCTATATGTCGGCCATCGCGGAATTTCGCCAGAGCTGCATCAATGCCGCCGGCAGCGGTACGCTCCGGGGGCTGCTGGACGATATCTATGACCGGGTACTGAGCATGACGCGGCGGCTGATGCTGGTACCGGGCCGCGCCAGTGAAGGGTTTCGACAGCATCAGGAAATATTGCAGGCCATGCGCTCCGGTGATGCAGAGCTGGCGGAGGATTTGAAGCGCAAGAACATCCGTAGCGCCCGGCAATGGTTCCTCAAATACAACGACTTTCTCCTGTGAGAGCGGTCCGGTGATGACAGCAGATGACAATAATAAAAGGAGTGGCGCGGGGCCGCTTAAGGGGCTGCGCGTCATTGAACTGGGCTCTACTGTCGCCGGACCATTTTGCGCGAGACTGATGGCTGATTTCGGCGCCGATGTGATCAAGGTGGAGCAACCGGAAGGCGATGCCGTGCGCTCCATGGGAACACGCCGGGAGGGGCGGTCGCTCTATGGGGCCTCCATCTTCCGGAACAAGCGGCTTGTCTCTATCAATATGCGTCAGGAGGAGGGGCGGCAACTCGTGCGGCGTCTGTGTCTGGACGCGGATATTGTGGTCGAGAATTTTCGCCCCGGCACGCTGGAGCGCTGGGGGCTTGGGTATGATGATCTCAAGAAAGAGAACCCGGGTCTGATCCTTGTTCGGATCAGCGGCTTTGGTCAGTCCGGCCCCTACAGCAACCGGAGCGGCTATGGCGTGGTTGGCGAGGCTGTCAGCGGCCTTCGCGAGATTACGGGTGATCCCGACCGGCCGCCGCCTCGTGTGGCCACATCGCTCACCGATTACATCACCGGCCTCTATGGCGCTTTTGGCGCGATGATGGCGGTGGTAGAGCGTCACAATACCGGCCTCGGTCAGGTGGTGGATGCGGCTCTCTATGAATCCGCTTTCAGCTTTATGGAACCGCATGTTCCGGCATTTCAACAGCTTGGTAAGGTGGCAGAGCGGGCCGGATCGCGGCTTCCCGGCAATACGCCGAACTCAATATATCCCACGCTGGACAATCGCTTTGTTGTCATTGCGGCGGCGTCCGACCCGGTTTTCTATCGGCTCGCCGAGGTTATCGGAAAGCCGGAACTTGAGAAGGATCCGAAATTCAGGACTGCCGTTGCCCGCGCCGAAAATGAGGATGACTGCGACCGTCATATCAGCGACTGGACGCGGACAAAATCTGTCGAGCAGATAGAGGAAGAGCTGCTGGCGGCCAATGTCCCGGCGGCCCGCATCTATAAAATGGATGATATTTTCGATGATCCGCATTTTCAGGCGCGGGAGATGCTCGTCCATGCTGAGGATCCGGCGCTCGGCGATGTGGCCGTCGCTGGCGTGGTACCGAAACTCTCAGGTACGCCAGGCGTGATATGGCGCGCCGGAGCCCAGTGCGGTGAGGATACGTATGATGTCCTGGAGAGCGAGCTGCATCTCTCCCGTGAGGAGATTGACCGGCTGGAGAGGAACGCGACGGTAAAGAGCGCCGCGGCGTCAGTCGGCCAAGAAAAAGAACAAGAAGAAAACTCAGTTGGAGCAAGTGAATGAGTGAGGACGTCGTCCCGGAAACTCTTGAAGACCGCCTGAATCTCCTGCGTGAGCGGGAAGATGCGGCGCGGCAGATGGGGGGCAAGGAGAAAATAGCGCGGCGCGAGGCGGCCGGGATCATGAACGCCCGCAGTCGGATAGACGCGCTTCTCGATCCGGAGAGCTTTTCGGAAAACGGACTTCTCGGTGTGTCCACTGTCTTTGACGAAGATCGGGAGAAGACACCGGCGGATGGCAAGGTCGCCGGATTTGGTCTTATTGACGATCGTATGGTCGGCGTGGTCTCCAATGACTTTACGGTCAAGGGGGCCTCCTCCAGCATGACCAATATGAAGAAGATCGGCCATATCAAGCGGACGGCGACCGATCGTGGCTTTCCTCTGATTTTCCTTGGGGAATCTTCCGGCGCCCGGATGCCGGACAATATGGGATCGGAAGGCATGGGAACCATGCTCGGTAACGATCCCCATCAATATGCGCGGGAGCGTGAAACCCCTTGGGCCTCCGCGGTGCTTGGCCAGTGTTTTGGCTCCTCCGCCTGGTACTCCTGCCTTGCCGATTTTACGGTCATGCGCAAAGGAGCCATTCTCGCAGTGGCAAGCCCGGCGCTGGCCTCCCTTGCCATCGGACAGAAGGTCGAGCCCGAAGATCTCGGTGGCTGGAAACTCCATAGCGAAGTTACCGGTATGGTCGATCGTGTCGTTGATACGGACGAGGAGGCTCTCGCCGAAATCCGGAAGTTCCTGTCTTACATGCCCTCTCACAATGGCGAAACGCCGCCCCTCGCGCCGGTCCCGGAGGGGAGCGATAAGGAAGCCGAGAAGATTGCGAAGATCCTGCCGGATAGTCGCAAGCGCGGCTATGATGTTCGCAAGATTATCAACTGCATTGTCGATCAGGAGAGCTTTTTTGAATTCAAGCCGCGCTTCGGGCGGACGGCGGTAACCGGTCTTGGCCGTCTGGATGGCGGGGTTGTCGGTATCGTTGCCAACAATCCCATGGCGAAGGCCGGGGCACTGGATGTCGACGGATGTGAGAAGGTCACGCGATTTCTGGTGATGTGCGACTCTTTCAATATTCCAATCGTCATGCTGGTGGATACACCCGGGTTCGTGATCGGTATCGAGGGCGAGAAAAAGAAGGCGCCGGGCAAGATCATGAATTTCATGACGGCCCTGCAAATGTGCACGGTGCCCAAGCTTTCCGTGATCATGCGCAAGAGCTACGGACAGGCGTATCTTAATATGGGGGGCGGACGGAACTCCGATTCCGTTGCTGTCTGGCCGACCGCAGAAGTCAGTTTCATGGACCCGCAATATGCCACCGAGGTTGTCACTTGGGGACGCGAGGTCAGTGAGAGTGAAAAGCAGACCATTCGGGATGAGATGGAGCGGAACAGCACCTATCTCGGCCTTGCGCAGATTTTCGCGGCACAGAGCGTTGTCGCCCCGCAGGACACCAGAAGATATCTCATTGAAGAGCTCAAGATTCAGCAGCTGAGACGTAGTCGCGGGATCGGCCGCCATAAACTGGCGAACTGGCCGACAACCTTTTAAACGCCGCAAATTGGAGAGACTTGTATGACGATCACGAATGTTGCTTCCGAGGTAATTGGCTCGGTCTGGAAAGTGGAGATGAAAGTGGGCGATGCGGTGAAAACCGGCGACACCATCATGATTCTGGAATCGATGAAAATGGAAATCCCGGTCGAGGCACCGGTCGACGGCACGCTTGCCGAGTTGAAAGTGCAACCCGAAGAATCGGTGGATGAGGATCAGGTGCTATGCACGATCGAAAGCTGAAATCCGACAATAGCAGCGCCGGTGAGGGCGCGGACGCTGGAAGTGCCATAAATGAGGAACTCCGGTTTCGCCGCCTTTCCGCCCTTGAAATGGGTGGACCGGAGGCAATCGAACGGCAGCATGCCACCGGCCGGCTGACCGTTCGTGAACGCTTTGCCAAGCTGATCGATGAGGAAAGCCTTCGTGAGATCGGCACTCTTGGCGGTTCCGGTGAATATGACGAGAACAATAAGTTGATGCGGGTAACACCGGCGCCCTATGTGGCTGGTATGGCGCGCGTCAACGGCCGCCCCGTCGCGATCGGCGGGGAGGACTTTACCGTGCGCGGCGGAACCACCTTTAGCGCGGCGCGGCGCAAGGGCGGGCAGGGCGGCTTTATCGAAGACCTCGCCCATTACTATAAAATCCCTCTGGTCAACCTCATTGACGGGGCCGGGGGAACGGTGACTTCGGCCAAGAAGCGCGGCTATGTTGCGTTTCCGGGCGTTCACGGTTTTGAACGTTCGGTTCAGCTTCTCGGGGAAGTCCCTGTCGTCTCCGCTGTGTTGGGAACTGCGGCCGGGGGGCCGGCGGGACGCGCAATTCTATCGCATTTTTCGATCATGGTGCGCGGGACGAGCCAGGTGTTCGCGGCGGGCCCGCCCGTTGTGAAACGATCACTGGGGCGCGATATCACCAAGGAGGAACTTGGCGGCGCAGCGGTGGCCGTTGACAAGGCCGGAACAATTCATAACGCGGTTGACTCGGAGGAAGAGGCGTTTGATCAGATCCGCCGTTTCCTGAGTTTTATGCCACAGAATGTATGGGAGTTGCCACCTGTCCTGCCATGCGACGATCCGGTCGATCGCTGCGAGACGAAGCTCCGCGATATCGTTCCTGAAAAACGGACACAGCCCTACAGCATGCATGACCTCATCGACCTCATTGTCGACAAGGGATCGTCCTTTGAAATTCAGCCGACGAACGGGAAATCGGTCATAACCTCCCTTGCGCGGCTGGATGGTCGCCCGGTTGGCATTATTGCAAATAATCCGAAAATCTATTCCGGTGCGATGGATGCCGCCTCGGCCCATAAGCAGATCCACTTCATGGAGCTGTGCGATACGTTCCATATACCGCTGGTCTTTCTTGTCGATGTGCCCGGCTTCATGGTGGGTCTGAAAGCGGAGCAGGAAGCGACCCTGCGCGAGGGAATGCGCGCTGTTTACGTGGCCGGTCAACTTACTGTGCCAACACTCACGGTGGTGATCCGGAAATGCTATGGCATGGCCGGGATGGCCACCTGCAACAAGAATGATATCGATCTGAAAATAAGCTGGCCGACGGGAGAATGGGGGTCCCTGCCGGTGGAAGGGGGCGTTGCCGCCGCATTTCGCCGCGACATCGAGAGCGCTGAAGATCCCAAAGCCAGGGAACAGGAACTGGAAGCGGAACTGAGGACCTATGCCTCGCCGTTCCGGACAGCAGAAGCGTTTGCGGTCGAGGAAATTATCGACCCGAGTGAAACCCGCCCGATCCTTTGTGAGTTTATTGCGCTCGCGGAAGGTCGTCTCAGGGCCAATCTCGGCCCGAAAGGAAAGGCGGGAGTATCACCCTGACGGGTGCCATGCCGGTGACGGCGGAAACGACATTGCCGAAAGCGGATTTAATTCTTCTAACAGGGAAGGAAATAATAATGAAAATACGTAACAGTCTCGCGGCCATTTGCGCCGTCTTTATGGTAGCCGGAGGCGCACAAGCGGCCGACCGGATTGCGTTTGGTACCACGGCACTTAAATCAGTTCATTACACCTATGCCGCCGCTGCGGCCAAGGCGATTAACGAGAAATCGGGCGAGGCCGTCGACATAACGGTTATTTCGACCGGCGGCGCCGTTGATAACCTCAAGCGGATCGGACAGGGCCAGATTAACATGGGCCTTGGCACATACGCCACGATCTATCAGGCCTACAAGGGCATCGGGAAGTTCGAGGGCAACGCCATGCCGAAGCTCCGCGGTCTCTGGGTGCATGCACCGGCTCTCCAGGCCTGGGTTGTGCGTGAGGATTCCGGTATCAAGTCCATCTCCGATCTGGCGGGCAAGGAGTTCACGCCCGGTCAGCGCGGCTCCGCAACGGAGCAGTTAGCGATCCAGATGCTGGAGGCGGTTGATGTGAAACCGGAACTCTACCGGGCCAGCCTTGCGGATGCCGTGGCCGCGGTGAAGGACAACCGCTCGAACGGCTATGTCAAGGCGGGCGGTACGGCCGTTCTTGACGGGACAACCCTTGAACTGATGGCCTTCACACCCATTCGTCTTCTCGGCTTCACGGATGAAGAGGTGGCGACAGTCAAGGAAAAGTTCCCCTTCATCAACTTCCAGAAGTACAAGGATAATGAAGTGGAGAATTTTCCGGCCTTTACGTCTCCAGTCCAGGTCATCGGCCAGTTTGCCTTGTCGGACAGTATGACAGACGAGCAGGTGATAGCCATCCTTGAAGGTGTTGTCGATAACCCCGGACCGCAGGTCGCGGCGTTTCCGTCGTTCGGCAAGCTGGACGTAATGCAGGATTCTCTGAACCTGATTACCATTCCCCTTCATAGCGGTGCGGTGAAGTTTTACCGCTCGCGTGGACTGGACGTGCCGGAACGGCTTATCCCGCCGGAAATGAAGTAAGAAAGCGGGTGTTGCAGAAGTCGGTCCGGCGCGCTTTGTGCGCCGGACCTCTACGCAGCGCCAGATGAAAGGCGGATGTAACAGACGCGCTTTGCTTCAACAATCAGCTCAAACAAAAGTACGGCAGGGATAAGGCAAATGAGTGTGGGAGACGTACTAAAAGACGAAGACGAGGAGCGCGGGCTTGACGCATTGCCCCGGCTTTACCGTCCTGTCATCTGGGCTCTTTGCATGGCCCTGGTCCTTTTTCAGCTTTATACCGCCGGTTTCGGGCAGTTGCCCCCCTTATCGCAAAGGGCCGTCCATGTCGGGCTTGGGCTTGCCATTGTCTTCTTGGGCTTCGTGCGGTTTTACGGCGCGTCCGGCGGAGGGTATAAATTTGCCCGCGTCATAGATATCATTTTTGCGGTTCTGGCCGTTGCCACAACGGTTTATATTCTTACCCAGGAAGCCAGAATCACCGAATCCTTCATTCTCACTGTCCGGCCGGTCGAACTTGTCTTCGGCTCCATCCTGACACTCATTTTACTCATCGCCGCCTGGCGGACTACCGGGCCGGCGCTTCCCGTTCTGGCGATTGTTATGCTGCTCTATACATTGTTCGGGCAGTATATTCCGGGGACGTGGGGCCATCCGGGTTTTGATTTTGTCTATCTGATAGAGCATCTGTATCTTGGCACCGAGGGCATATGGGGAACGGTTACGGGCCTGTCCGCCAACCTCATTGCCATTTTCATCATTTTCGGCGCCTTTCTCATGGCGACCGGCGCGGCGCAGACATTCATGGATATGGCGCTGATCGCCGCCGGGCGGTTCCCGGGCGGCGCGGCCAAGGTCGCAACGGTGTCGAGCGCGCTGTTCGGCATGCTGAACGGCGCCGCCGTTGCCAATGTCGCCAGTACAGGTGCCTTCACCATTCCGGCAATGAAACGACTTGG
The DNA here is from genome assembly GCA_002706985.1 of Sneathiella sp. Taxonomy (GTDB): domain Bacteria; phylum Pseudomonadota; class Alphaproteobacteria; order Sneathiellales; family Sneathiellaceae; genus Sneathiella. The sequence continues at coordinate 8,720 of PAKP01000081.1, forward strand.
ATATAAGGCCCGCTTTGCCGGTGCAGTTGAGGCGACGGCTTCGTCGGGCGGGCAGATTACGCCGCCGATCATGGGGGCAGGGGCCTTCGTCATGGCTGAGCTTCTGTCGGTGCCATATCTTGAGATTATCTATGCCGCCATTATTCCGGCGTTTCTGTTCTATGCCTGCGTCTGGATGTCGATTGACGTCGAGGCCCGCCGCGAGAACATGCGCTCCTTTGATGAAAAGGATATCCCGACAAAAGAGGAAGTTCTGGCACCGGGGCGGATTGGCCCGCTCATCATCACACTTGGCGTGCTGCTGACGAGCATGTTTTCGGGAAATACGCCGACGCTGGCGGCGTTCTATGCAATCTGCACGAACGTCGGGCTGTATCTGCTGATCGGCCTGTTCCGCGGCAATGACCTGAAGGAAAGAATTGCGAACCTGCAAAAAGCTGTTGTCTCCGCCGCCTTCGGTATTACGGGCATCCTTGCCCTGCTGGTGACGGCGCAGGTCGCGCTCTCCCTTATCGGGTTGACCGGCTCCGGGATCAAGTTGTCGGAAACGATTGTTAACATCGGGGATGGCCAGATATTCATCGGGGTTTTGCTGTCCATGCTGGTGGCGCTGGTTCTAGGCATGGGGATGCCGACGACAGCGGCTTATCTTCTGGCGGCCGCGGTTGCCGCACCGGCGCTGATCAGCCTCGACATTGACCCACTGATCGCGCATTTCGTCGTCTTCTATTCCGCCTTGCTGTCGGCCCTGACCCCTCCCGTCTGCACGGCAGTGTTCACGGCGGCGGTGATTGCGAAAACGGACTGGTGGTCCGTCTCCATCGTCTCGATACGTCTCGCCCTGATGAAGTATTTGATGCCGCTCTTTTTCGTGTTCCGGCCCGCGGTCCTGCTGGAGGCGGGAACCGTTGAAATCGTCTGGTCACTTATCATGGGGCTCATTGCCTCCATGCTGATGGCGATTGGCGGCGGCCGGTTCTATCGGCAGCGGATATCCCTTCCTGTGGCTATCTTCTTGGTTGCCGTCGGGGCCGTTGTGGCAGCAAACCAGTGGTGGCTTGATGTCGCTGCGATCCTTGTTCTGGCAACGGTTGTCATCACGCAGAGGCGCGCTGTATGGTTGGACAGGAAGGCCCAGACGGAATAACCTCTGCATCCAACCGGTTCAGTCACAATAAACAGGGTCAGGTTCCTGAAAAACAATAACAAGTGAAAGAAGATCATGAAATCCGTTAAGAAATTGCTGATTGCCAATCGCGGCGAGATTGCCTGCCGTATCATCCGGAGCTGTCAGGAGATGGGGATTCCCACCGTTGCTGTCCATTCCGAAGCGGATAAGGAAGCGCTTCATGTCAGGATAGCGGATGAGGCCTATGAAATCGGCCCCGCGCCGGTGAAAGAGAGTTATCTCAACATCAATGCGATTCTGAACGTAATGAAGACAAGCGGCGCAAATGCGGTTCATCCCGGATATGGTCTGCTTTCGGAAAATGCGGGATTCGCGCGGGCAGTGCAGGATGCCGGGCATATCTGGATCGGCCCGGCGCCCGAGACGATTGACACCATGGGCGATAAGGAACGCGCGCGGGAACTGGCCATCAGTCTTGAGGTTCCGGTCCTGCCGGGCAGCGGCCGGTTTCGTCCCGGCGATGACGGAGATTTGTCGGAGATAGCCGAAACGATTGGATATCCCTTGCTGGTAAAGGCCGCGGCGGGTGGCGGCGGTATCGGAATGCGTGCGGTCAACGCACCGGAGAAGCTGGCGTCACAAATCGAGACGACGCAAAATCTGGCCGAACGGACATTCGGTGATTCTTCGATTTTCCTCGAACGATATGTCGCCAACGCCCGTCATGTTGAAATGCAGGTCTTCGGCTTCGGCAACGGAGAGGGGATTCACCTGTTCGACCGCGACTGCACCATTCAGCGGCGGTTTCAGAAAATCATTGAAGAAGCCCCCGCGCCGGCACTGCCGGACGGGGTTCGCGAGCGGATGCAGGAAGCGGCGCTGGTTTTGGTGCGGCATCAGAAGTACCTCGGGGCCGGAACGGTTGAATTTATTTATGATTGCGACCGGGAGGAATTCTACTTCCTGGAGATGAATACGCGCATTCAGGTTGAACATGCGGTGACCGAAATGGTGACAGGCACCAATCTGGTGCGCTGTCAGATCGAGGCGGCCACCGGCCAATACACCTCTGCCAGACAGGAGGATATCACGTTGTCCGGCCATGCAATCGAATGCCGTATCTATGCCGAGCGTCCGGAAAAAAAATTCATGCCTTCGCCGGGAACTCTTGAAGTTCTCAAATTTCCTCCAAATTCCAAGGATTTGCGGATTGATACAGGGGTTACGCAGGGGGACAAGATCACACCTTACTATGATCCGATGATCGCGAAAGTCATTGCCTCCGGCAAGGATCGAGCGGCTGCCATAGAAAGAATGCGCGAGGCCCTTCAGGAAACCAGAATCGAGGGGCTCGGCAACAATCGGGAGTTCCTGCTTGAGGTTTTATCGGACCCGGATTTCGAGAATGTCCGGATTACTACAAACTATATAGAGAAGCTCTCCAAGTAGGAGGGCTTCAAAAAGCCCTGAGAGATTAACCTGAAATTCCGGCGGCGATTCGCGCCGGATAGCCGCGCTATGGGTTTCTCTCCAGCGCCTTCTTAGACAAGCCCGGACGTTGTTATTTATATATTACAATACCATAATGTTAGGCAAAAAAGGGTTCTTGACAAAGCGCCAGCATTGTCCATATCTTCCCCTTAAGTATCCAGCAGGTTACTTATTCCTTCAGGGAGATATAAAAATGAAACTCATCCTAACAACACTTGCCGCGCTGGCCCTGTTCGCCATGCCAGCCAAGGCAGAAGACTATTCCTGGAAGCCTGAAAAGCCGGTTACAATTATTGTTCCGTGGTCGGCGGGTGGCTCCACTGACAGCGTGACACGCGTTCTTGCAGGCGAGCTTGAAGATGCTCTCGGCCAGACGGTTGTGATCGTCAACCAGCCGGGCGCCGCAGGCTCGGTCGGTACAACCAATGCCTGGCAGGCAGAACATGACGGCCTGACATGGGCAGCGGGCGCCGCGATTGATGCGGGCGCCTATCAGGTTCTCGGTATGCTCGACGTTCCGGCAACGGACTGGCAGATGTATCTGCATATCGCCAATGTGGCAGTCGTTGGCGCGAACCCTGATGCGGGATATGAAGACTTCGGTGACATGCTCGCTGCGATGAAGGACGATCCCGACAGCGTAACGGTGGCAACAGCTGGTGTTACTTCCGGTGGCCATAACGCGATGGAATCAATTGCCCAGACAGCTGGCGGCAAATACCGGCATGTCAGCTATGATGGCGGCAAGCCTGCCGTTCTCTCGACGGTATCCGGTGAAACCAAAATCACAACGCAGCTTGCGTCCGAGCAGGCCGAAATGATCCGTGCGGGTCGCCTGAAACCACTTGCCGTGCTGGCCGACAAGCCGCTGGTCATTGAAGGCTATGGTGAAATTCCGTCAATCAAGCAGTGGATTCCGGACATAAAGACCGCCAATAACTATTTCGGTATCTGGACGCCCAAGGGCGTTCCGGCGAACGTAATCGAGACCATGAACGCCATCTGGGCGGACAAGATCGCCAATTCAAAGGCACTGGCCGATTATGCGGCTAACCGGGGTGCGATCCTCGATCCGTCTTCAGGTGAGGCCGCTCAGGAAGCGATCAAGCCGGCTCTGACGCAGAACGTCTTCCTGCTCTTTGATGGCGGCAAGACGGAGAATGATCCGACCAAATACGGTTTCACGCGTCCATAACGCATGAACCTTTCACAGCGCCCTTGACGCAGAATGCGTCAAGGGTACGTCATCTTTCGCCCGATCACTGCTGTCGGGACAGGGATCAAGAAAGCTAATTCATGGACGGCTTGATTTCATTCGCCAACTCTGTGGCTGCGATACTTACGAGTTGGTCCGCCATCGATGTCATCTGGGCGACCTTGCTTGGCATCATCGTTGGCATGCTACCGGGATTGACGGCAACGCTTGGCGTGGCACTCCTGACCACCCTGACATTCAAGATGGAGGCTGATCAGGCCATCCTCATCCTGATCTGCATGTATGTCGGCGCGATCTATGGTGGCAGCCGCAGCGCCATTCTCCTCAATATTCCGGGAACACCGGCAAATGCCGCGACGGCGCTGGACGGATTTCCGCTGGCGCGGGCGGGAAAAGCGGGCACAGCCATGGCCATCGCCACGACGGGTTCTGTCTTCGGCGGGATGATCGGGATGATCGCCCTTGCCGTTATTGCCCCGGTTCTGGCGGAATTCGCCCTGTCATTCGGTGCTTTCGAATTTTTCTGGCTCGCCGTATTCGGCGTCCTCATTTCCGGACAGCTGACATCGCTCGATGATCCGGTCAAGGGCTGGGTCGCGGGCTTTCTGGGCCTGTTTATCGCGACGATCGGTCAGGAAGGAATCTATGCCGTCCCGCGGTTTTCATACGGATCGACGGACCTTTCTGGCGGTATCGGCCTGTTGCCCGCCATGGTCGGCGCCTTCGGCCTTGCGGAGATTCTGACCGTTATGCGTCATGAGGTCTATGAGGCGGTACGGGCAAAAACGGACAGCGTCTGGACGGGCATAAAGGAATCATACAAATATAAGTTCACGGCCCTCCGCTCGGGCCTCATCGGGACGCTGATGGGCCTGATCCCGGGTGTCGGGGAGGATATGGGGTCCTGGGCCTCCTACGCGGCGGCGCGCCAGTCCTCGAAGAATAAGGAAGAATTCGGCAAAGGCTCTGTTGAAGGGTTGCTGGCCGCGGAAACTGGCAACAACGCCGCCGTTCCGGGCGCCCTTATCCCGGTGTTGACCCTGGCGGTTCCGGGCTCGGCCCCGGCGGCAGTGCTGCTTGCCGCGATGATTATTCACGGCATACGCCCCGGTCCACTGATCATGATTGAATCGCCGGGATTCGTTTACTCTGTCGTCGCCATGGTTTTCCTTGCGACCATCGCCATGGGGGTCCTCGGGCTGCTCCTGACGAGGCCTCTGGTGCTCGTCCTGAAGGTAACGCGGGAGCGGTTGATGCCGATTATCTTTGTGCTCTGCACGGTCGGCGCCTTTGCGATCGCGAGCCGGACCTTCGATGTCTGGGTGATGCTGTTCTTTGGCGTTTTCGGCTTTATATTGCGCGAGCTTAAATATCCGATGGCGCCGCTTATTCTCGGCATTGTCCTCGGGGATATTCTGGACAAGAGCCTGCGCCGTGGCCTTGTACTGTCCGACGGCGATTTGTCCCAGTTCTTTAACCGGCCGATTAGCATGGTGTTGTGGATGTCGGCGCTGCTCTTTATCGTACTGACGATGCCGTCGATCCGGCAGTTTCTGGGTGGCTTCCTCAAGCGGAAAAGAGAAGGGGGTGTGTCATGAGTTCCCCGGCCATGAACAAGGCGGATTTCATTTCCTCGATCATTCTAACGCTGTTTGGGATCGGCATCATTATCGAGAGTTTGCGGCTGCCGCGGCTTGAGAATCTGAATATCAATGCCTATACAGTACCCGGGATTGTGCCCGGGTTCCTCGGGCTGTTCCTCACGATTGCGGGCCTGTTTATCTTTATCCGCTCGATCCGGCGCGGGGGATACAAGCTGAGCATAAGCAGCGGACAGATGACCGGCTGGCTGGGCTCTGCGATGGTAAAGAGAACGGCCATCACCATTGCCATCACGATGGCTTATGCAATCCTGCTGTTCCCGAACGTACCGTTCTGGCTGGCGACGCCGTTGTTTATTTTCGTCTTCGTTGTCGCTACGGAAGCGATGAAATACGGTCGGTTGCCCGATCCGGTGCGGCTGCTGACGGCGCTTGTGCTGGCTATCGTCGCCGGTCTCGTCATAAATTATGTTTTTCAGGATCTGTTTTTCGTCCGTCTGCCGGGAGGCTGATACAGAATGTTACTAAGCTTGTGCAATGAAGTATTGCGGGACTATCCGTTTTCGGATCAATGCAGGATTGCCGCCGCGTTGGGGTATAAGGGGTTAGAGGTCGCCCCTTTTACGATCTCGGATGATCCGTTTTCCATCACCGAGGCGGACGCCATAGAACATCGGCGGATCGCGGAGGATCACGGGATTGAAATTACCGGCCTACATTGGCTGCTGGTGGCGCCGGAGGGGTTGTCCCTGACAACAGATGATAAGGAGCTGAGAGGGAAGACCCTCGCGCTGCTCCAGCATTTGATCGAGCTTTGCGCCGGTATGGGCGGGTCGGTGCTGGTGCATGGATCTCCCAAACAGCGTCTGCTGTCACAGGCTGCAACGCCAGAGGCAGCACGGGAAAACGCATCGGACTGCTTTGAGCGGATCGCAAGCTGGTCCCGGGCTGCTGGTGTCACCTATTGCCTTGAGCCACTGAGCCGGAACCAGACGGATTTCATCAACACGGTTGATGAGGCAGCGGTGATTGTCGATGCGATCGATTCTTCCGCCTTCAAGACGATGATCGATACGGCCTCAGCGGGCCTGACAGAAGAACAGCCTGTTGACGCGCTGGTGCGGCAGTGGCTACCGACAGGGCGGGTTGCCCATATTCAGGTCAATGATACGAACCAGCGGGCGCCGGGGCAGGGGGAGAATAAATTCACCTCGGTCTTTCAGGCCCTTAAAGACGTTGGCTATGATGGGATCGTTGCAGTGGAACCTTTTGTATATGAGCCCGATGGTGTGACGACGGCGGCGGTCGCCGCGGGATATATTCACGGGATATTGGAGAATTTGACATGAGTGCGCCGAAACTGCGCGTTATTAACAGTCGCGTCGTTGTCCGCAACGCTTTCACCCGCCTTCCGTTCCGTTTCGGTGTCGTGACGATGGAAGCTGCGCCGGTGGGCATCCTGCAGGTCGAGGTCGAATTTGAAAATGGCGCCCGGGCCGCAGGGGTGGCCAGCGATTTCCTGGCCTATAAATGGTTCGACAAATCGCCCGAAAAAACACCGGCCGACAACGTGGCCGATCTGCTGCAGGCAATGCGCGATGCGCGCGCCGTCTATGCCGGGGCGGGCTATGGCACGCCCTATGATCTGTGGTTTTCTACTCGCGAAGAGATTGAGGCAAAATCGCTTGCCCGCGGTTTCAACCGGCTCGGTGCCTCTTTCGCGAGCTCGATGATGGAACGCGCCGTGATGGATGCCGTCGGACGGCGGACAGGTCAGACATTCGATCAGATGGTGCGCGAGAACTCTCTCGGGATCGACCCGGCGGCCTTACTGCCGGAAGTGAGTTATAACGATGTTCTTGGCGCGCTTCCGAAGCAACCGCTTGAGCAGATCGCGCTTCGGCATACGGTCGGGTTGGTTGATCCTATTTCCGCTGCCGACAAAGAGGCCGATGTGCCAAATGACGGCTTTCCGGTAACACTGGAAGAGTATCTCGCCGTCGACAAGGTCGATTATCTGAAAGTGAAGGTCGGCGGCCAGATCGAGGAAGATATCGACAGGCTCAGCCAGATTGCGGCGGTTGTCTCGGCGACCGGGCGTCCGATCGAAATGACCTTCGATGGCAATGAGCAGTATAAAAATCTGGAAGATTTCGTGGCCCTGGTTGACAGGATCAAGTCAACGCCGGCGCTCAAAGATCTCTGGGATTCCGTCCTCTTTATCGAACAGCCGCTGCATCGTGATGTGGCGATGGCCTCGGCGCTACCTATGGACGCGATGGCCGCAATCGGCAAGCCACTGCTGATCGATGAGGCAGATGGCTGGGCGGAGGCATTCTTCGATGCTATTGCCCTTGGCTATGACGGCGTAAGCCACAAGAATTGCAAGGGCGTTTATCGCTCGCTGATCAATACGGGATTGGCGGCGGTCCGTAACAAGGCGGTTGGCCGACAGCAATATTTCCTCTCGGCGGAGGATTTGACAAATCTCGCTGTGGTGCCTTTGCAGGCTGATCTCGCTGTCGTCGCTACGCTCGGTATTCCGCATGTTGAGCGCAACGGCCATCATTATTTTGCCGGTTTATCCCATCTGCCCGCGGCTGAACGCGAGGCGGCGCTGGATCATCACGCGGGGCTATATGTCAGCCATGAAGATATCGGCGCCCTCTGGATCAAGGACGGGATATTGGATGTAAGGTCGCTTCAGGTGCCGGGGCTGGGTGTTCGCGATCATCCCGATCTAGATGACGGCATACCGGAAGAGGATTGGAGTTTTACGATGCTGGAGACGAAACCATGACAGTTATGCCAGAGTGTTTTGAAAATGTAGCGGAGCTTGAAGAGTTCATGACCCGGCCGGTTCCCGGCCTGGCTGAAGACCTCGCGAAGGCTCCCGGCACCATTACCATCCTCGGCATCGGGGGTAAGATGGGGCCGTCGCTCGCCCGCATGGCGAAGCGCGCAGACCCGGATCGCAGGATAATCGGCGTTGCCCGGTTCTCCGACGAGACTGTCCGTCAGGACTTGGAAGACGCCGGGATTGAGACGGTGGCCTGCGATCTTCTCGATGACGCCGCTGTCCGGCAACTGGAGGTGACGGAGAATGTGATCTTCATGGCGGGCATGAAGTTCGGGGCAAGCGGCAACGAGCCGCTGACATGGGCCATGAACAGCCATGTGCCGGCGCTTGTCGCCAGTCATTTTACGACCAGCCGGATTGTGGCGTTCTCAACGGCGTGCGTGTATCCCTTTGTCGATGTCCGCCATCAGGGTGCGACCGAGGATGTCCTGCCGACCCCGCAGGGTGAATATGCAAATTCCTGCGTCGGGCGGGAGCGTCTCTTCCAGTATTTTTCAGAGAAGCATAATACGCCGGGCCGTCTGTTTCGTCTCTCCTATGCCATCGATATGCGCTATGGCGTGCTTCATGACGTTGCCCAGGCGGTTCTTAAGGGGGAGCCGGTTTCCCTCGCCATGGGACACGTGAATATCATTTGGCAAGGCGATGCAAACGCCTGCGCTCTGCGGTGCCTTGCCCATGCCGAGGCGCCGATGACGCCGATCAATATTTCAGGTCCGGAAGTCACGAGCATTCGCTCCGTTGCGGAACTGTTCGCCCGCAAGTTCGGCAAGAAAGCGCTCTTCGAAGGTGAGGAAGGTGCAACGGCATGGCTGGTCAATACCAATGAGCAGCAGCATCTGTTCGGCTATCCCTCCGTGCCGCTGGCCAAGCTGATTGACTGGACGGCGGACTGGGTAGAGCGCGGTCAGGCCAGCCTCGGCAAGCCAACCCATTTCGAAGTGAATGACGGGAACTACTGATCCGCCATGGGAACTGCCACGCCACGCACCCGCAACCCCGAACGCACCCGCAAGCAGATTCTTGACGCGGCGACGGCTGAGTTCGCGAACAAGGGGATCGAAGGCGCGCGGACGGATGAGATCGCGCGCGCCGCTGGCGTTAGCAAGCGTATGTTATTCCATTATTTCAATAGCAAGGACGGACTTTTTCAGGCAGTACTTGAGAAGATATATCTCGATATCCGAAGCGCCGAGGAAGGCCTGGACCTGACTGGCCGCGATCCGATTGAGGCGA
>PAKP01000082.1 GCA_002706985.1 Sneathiella sp.
AACTTGATGTAGACCCTCAATGAATGGCATAAAATGGACCAGAATTGTTTGTAAACTTATAAGGTGTTGCCATGTCAGATCAGATCGATCCGGATCCCGGCCCAAATCTTACCTTGCTGAAATGGATTGTCGGGATTCTCGGGTTTCTGATCGTCCTGTTCGCCGGCATCATAGGCGTTACCATATTTATGCGCCTGACGGCAACGGAAACTGAAACCGTGGTCGGCGAGCCGAAAATGGCCGAGCAGGCCGAAGTCGGCACGGCACAGAGTGGCGGCGTCGCGGCCTTCGGCGATATCCGCCTGCCCATTCCGGACGATATGGACCTGCTCAGTCTCACCTCGGGGCAGGAGCGGTTGTTCCTCACGCTCGGGACCGAGGGGGCGGCCCGGCTTATTCTGGTCATCAGCCTGAAGGACGGCAAGGTTCTTGGCAGTTTCAATCTCGAAAAAGACGGCATCCAGTAGTCTGCGGTCCGGCAGGGTCCGCCAATGGCAATGGGTATAAGCGAAAAGAGGTCGCATGTTGAAAAATGTCCCGGTTGTTAATTTTGCAAGCGATAATGCGGCCCCGGTCGCCCCGCAGATACTCTCCGCCCTGCAGAAGGCGAATACGGGCGCGGTCCTGAGCTACGGCACCGACCCGCTGACAAAAGGGGTCGAGGAGAAGCTGAAGACCATATTCGACTGTGACCTCAAGGCCTTTCCGGTCGCCACGGGCACCGCCGCCAATGTGCTGGGCTTGAGCGTTCTGGTCCCGCCTTTCGGTGCCATATACTGCCATGAATATGCCCATATCGACCGGGACGAATGTGGCGCGCCGGAGTTTTTTACCGGCGGCGCGAAGCTGGTGCCGCTCGCGGGCGAGGACGGCAAGCTGAAGGCGGAGGAACTTGAAAAGTTTATCGCCGGTGCTGGCGCCGGCAATGTGCATCATGTGCAGCCTGCCGCCATTTCGCTGACCCAGGCGACGGAATGCGGCACGGTCTACCGGCCCGATGAGATCGCCGAGATTGCCATGGTCGGGCACAAGCGTCACCTCTGTGTTCATATTGACGGTGCGCGCTTTGCCAATGCCGTGCAGTTCCTCGGCTGCGCGCCTGCCGATATCACCTGGCGCGCCGGGGTGGATGTGCTCTCCTTCGGGGCGACGAAGAATGGCGCCATGGGGGCCGAGATGGTTATCTTCTTCGATATGGACAAGGCGCAGGAGTTTGAGTTCCGCCGCAAGCGGGCGGCGCATCTGTTTTCGAAAATGCGCTATCTGTCGGCCCAGCTCGATGCCTATCTCACTGATAATCTCTGGCTCGATCTTGCCGGGCATGCCAATGAGATGGCCGCGCAGCTTGCCGACGGCATTGCCCGTGTGAACGGCGCGAAAGTTCTCTATCCCGTTGAAGCCAATATGATTTTCGCCAAACTGCCGGAGGTGGCGCTGGAATGCCTCGCGGTCTCCAACATCCTCTATTATCGCAATGGACAGGAGGAGGACGGGGAGGTGCGGCTGGTCGCCTCCTGGAACACGACGGAGCAGGATATCGACCATTTGCTGAACGTCATCTCCTGATGTCGGCGGGCTGTCAGGGCAGAAAATTTGTCTCAATGTTTGCGTTGGGGCGCGTCTCTCGCTATTCAGGGCAGGGATTTAGACATGTGGATAACGGAATAGGCGCGACGTGAACAACATCCAGGATTTTTGGGAAATCGTCAAAGAGGTCTGGAACTACGGGTATCAGGGCATTGATTTCAGCTCCCTGATCACGGCCCTCGGGATACTACTGCTGGCGTTGCTGGTGCGCGGGGTCTTCACCCGCTTTGTGATCAACCGCGTCATCTATTATGCACAGAAGTCGGAGAGCAAGCTCGATGACCAGCTTGTGCTCTCCCTGCGCGGGCCGATCCGCTTCATCCCGGTGGTGATCGGCGTCTATTTCGCGCTGGAACTGCCCGCTTTCGGCAATGAGGAAGCCTTCTCCGCCGCCGCGGGCCGGGTTGTCCGATCCCTCATCGTTTTCAATATTTTCTGGGGCCTCTACTGCATCATCAGCCCGCTGACCTTCCTGCTCGGCAAGCTGGAAGAGCTGTTCTCGACCGAGATGGTCAATTTCCTCGTCAAGATCATGAAGGGGCTCGTCGTCGGTCTTGGCGCAGCGACGGTATTGCAGCTCTGGGGGATCGAGGTCGGACCGGTCATCGCCGGTTTCGGCATTGTCGGCGTTGCCGTCGCGCTGGGCGCGCAGGATTTGTTCAAGAACCTGATCAGCGGCTTTCTTATCCTCGCAGAGAAGCGCTTCAAGGCCGGGGACTGGGTGCTGGTCGATGGCGTGGTTGAAGGGATCGTCGAGAAAATCGGTTTCCGCTCCACCATGATCAGGCGTTTCGACAAGGCCCTTTCCATCGTGCCGAACGCGACCTTCGCCGACCGGGCGGTGACTAACTTCACCGAGATGACCCACCGCCGGATTTACTGGAAAATCGGCGTTGAATATTCGACGAGCGTCGCGCAACTACAGGAAATTACGGACAAAATCCGGAAATACCTGATCGGTAACAGCGATTTCGCCCAGCCCGAGGAGGCGACCATGTTCGTCGTCACCGACAGCTTCAATTCCAGCAGCATTGATATCATGATCTATTGCTTCACCAAGACGACGAAATGGGGTGACTGGCTCGATATCAAGCAGGATTTCGCCTATGCCATCAAGGGCATCGTCGAGCAGGCGGGAACCGGTTTCGCCTTTCCGTCCATGTCGATTTATCGCGGTGTCGGCGCCGATGAGCCCGATCCGTTCGTGCCGCCCGGCGAAGCGCGGGGCGAAAAAGGCGGCGAGGGGGGCGACGCCGGTTACGGGGATGAGGGACGCTAGGATGCGGGCGCTGTCGTCTTGACGATGATATATTCGAACTCGGTGTCCGTTTTCGTCTCTTTTTCAAGGATATAGCCACTGACATGGCAGAAATGGCGGAAGTCGATGACGGACGCCGGATCGGTCGCGATCACTCGAAGCCGCTCCCCCTCTTTCAGGGATTTGAGCGCCTTTCTTGCCTTCAGCACCGGAAGCGGGCAATTCAGGCCCGAGGTATCAAGAAAATGCGGGGTTTCTGCCATTGTTTCCTTCTTTCCGGTTAAACGGAGCGCACACCGGACCTAGCGCAAAATAGCCGTCCTCCGGCATCGGCGCAACCGGCGAATTTCTGCCCGTTCATACCCGCCTGTACGGCCATCGAATTAACGTTTTCTACACTCTATTCTGCCAGAATTTGCCGTTAGGGACTGTCCCATGAATTTCAGGAATTTAATGGCAGCAGTAAAAGACAAGGTGGAGATGCGAAACGAAATCGGGCATCGGTCGGAAATCAATCCCGACTATTTCAACCAGGGCAGAGACTCCGAGCCTAAAAAGCCGGGGTCCGACACCGTGCAGCATTACGAGATCGGCGAGGCAACCGGTTTTCTGAGACCATTTGGCAGGACTTACCGCGAAGCCCTTGAAAACCTTATCACTGGCAGTATCCAGATTATCGGTCTCGACGAGGTGAAGGCGCAATATGCCGAGCAATGGGGCCAGATCAAACATAACGTCATGGAGATCGCCGACGCCTATATCAGCCGCAAACTCGGCCGTCATGATATCTTCGTGCCGCTGGACGAGGGGCATTTCGCGCTTCTGTTCGCCGAGGCAACCCGCGAGCAGGCGCTGAAAAAATCAAAGACAATCGCCCAGGATCTGGTGAACAAGCTGTTCGGCGAATTGCCGGGCGGGGAGTTGATCTCGGTCGAGGCGGCGATGCTGGAAATCGAGGATTTCGACGGTCTTGACAGGATTCGCTCCCTCGAAGGGCTGGTCAAATGCTTCCGCGAGGCGATCGGCAAGGCGAAAGAGCGGGAATCGCGCAGCTTTCAGGAGCGGGAGACCGAGCTGAACGTACGCTTCCGGCCTCTGATCAACCGTCACAAAGGCTTTGTCGGCCTGTATGAAGCGGTCAGCATGACCGAAGCGGAAGGCGAGAAGGCAGATGTCACCGAGGATGATCCGCTGTTCAACGCCTCCCCCCGCTTGCGCGCGGAAATGGACTGCGTGATCCTGCGGGAGATCGGCACGGTGCTTGAAAAGCTGGGCGGTCCCGGTAACAAGCCGGTCATCTTCCTCACTGTCCATTTCGAGACGCTGGCCAACAGCTATTTCCGCAGCAAATATGCCCGCATTCTCGCGTCTCTGCCGCGCTATACGGAGCGGCATCTAATCCTCAATGTGCAGGATATCGCCTCTGGTGTGCCCAACAGCCGCTACCGGCAGATTTTCACCTCCCTGCGCCAGCTCGTTCTCGGCTTCACCTTCGAGGTCGGGCCGCACTGGACGGATTTCGCCGCCATTCGCGATCTGCCGATCCTGGCGATCACGCTGGCCGGTCATGAGAGCCTTGAGCTGTCCGAGATCGAGACCCTGTTCCGCCGCGCGCGGGAGAATGGCAAGAAATGCATCTGGCGGTCGCTGGACAACGATGCGCTTGCCCGTTTGGCCTTCAAGATGAAGATCGATTATGTCAGCGGGCCGATTTTCAGCACCCTCCAGCCTGCTCCGGCAAAGCCCTTCACGCTTCCGAAATAATCCGGCTATTGCCGCCTGAGGACCGCCGCCATCTCGATATGCGGCGACCAGAGGAACTGATCCACCGGGCGGACCGGGCCGAGGCTGTATCCCCCGTCGATCAGCAGGGCGACATCGCGGGCAAAGGTCACCGGATTGCAGGATATGGCCACCACCGTTGGCAGGGTGCTTTTCGCGATTTCCTCGGCCTGCGCCTTCGCCCCGGCGCGCGGCGGATCGAACAGCAACCCGTCATAGCCATTCAATTCCTCCGCCAGCAATGGCCGATGGAAAAGGTCGCGTGTCTCCGTGGTGATCGGGCGAATGGCGCGGTTGGCCGCCGCCTGCAGGCCGCTTGCGAGTTCCGCATCGCCCTCCACCGCATGGACGCGGGCGGCTTTGGCAAGCGGGAAGGTGAAACTGCCGACCCCGGCAAAGAGATCGACGATATGCCCGGCGCCGGAGAGCGCCTCGGTCGCGAAGGAAGCAAGGGTTTGCTCCCCGTCCGCGCTTGCCTGCAAAAACCCGCCGGGGGGCAGGGTGACGTCCACACCGGCGAGCGATATGTCGGCGGGCAGGCGCGCTGAGACCACCTCGGCCGGTGCAGTCGCGTCCTGCCGCCAGGAAAGCCGGGAAAGGCCGTTTTCGGCGGTAAAGGCCGCGAGGATTTCGCGCTTCTCCAGATCCAGATCGGTATCCGCGGTGATCACCAGGTCGGGGCCGTTGTTCGTTACCGTCGCCATGACCTTCGCCGTGCTGTTGCGCGGCAACACGGACGGCAGCATCGCCCGGAGCGGCTTGACCAGCGCGAGCAGGCCGGGGGCGAGCAGGGGACAATCGCCGACATCGAAGATCTGGTGGCTGCGGCGCAAGTGAAAGCCGATCATGACGCCTTTCTTGCGTTTCGCGGCGATGAACTCGACCCGGCGGCGGCTTCCGGGCGGGCTGGTGAGTGTCGGCAAAATCTCAGCCTCTGTTATACCGGCCATGGACAGGCTCTCGTGTACTTTCTGGCGTTTCCAGTCGGCGGTAAATTCCGGCGAGAGATGCTGCAGCGCGCAGCCGCCGCAAGTGCCGAAATGGCGGCAGGCGGGTGAAATCCGGTCGGGGCCGGGAGAGAGTATGTCGTTCAATGTCGCTGCCTGTCCCTTGCCGCGCGCCTCCGCCGGGGTGGCGGTGATCCGGTCGCCGGGGGCGGTGAAGGGAACGTAATAGGTTTGCCCGCCCTCATTGGCGACGCCGTCGCCGCCCGCGCCGATATGATCGATGGTAAGCTCAAGCGTCATGGCGGGCCCCCATCAGGAATTCGTGGTTGCCGTCGCTGCCGAGGATCGGGCTGTCGATCACACCGAGGGAGCGCCAGCCGGGAATCGTGTTGATCCAGTTTTCCATCTCGGACGGCACGGCGTCCAGCAGGGCCGTCTCGCGGACGATCCCGCCCTTGCCGACATTGCCCTTTCCGACTTCGAACTGCGGCTTGACGAGGGCGAGCAGATGCGCCCCCGGTGCGGCGAGAAGAAGCGCGGCGGGCAGTGCCTTTTTAAGGGAGATAAAGCTGACGTCGGCGACGATGAGGTCGAGCGGTTCCGGGATCAGGGTCCGGTCCAGATCGCGGGCGTTTGTCTTTTCAAGATTGATCACGCGCGTCTCTTCGGCCACCCGCGGATCGAGCTGGCCACGGCCGACATCGACGGCATAAATCCGCGCCGCCCCGCGTTCCAGCAGGACTTGGCAAAAGCCGCCGGTGGAGGCGCCGATATCGGCGGCAATGCTGTGGGCGGGATCGACACCGAAATGATCGAGGGCGCGGATCAGCTTGTGCGCGCCGCGCCCGACCCAGTCCACCTCGGGCATCGAGACGGTGATCTTCATATCGGAGGTGACCTTGCGGGTCGGCTTGGTAATGACGGCCCCGTCGATGGTGACCCGTCCCTCCGCGATCAGGCTTTGCGCCCGGGCGCGGCTCCGGACGAGGTCGCGGCTGACCAGCGCGAGATCGAGCCGTTGCGAGGCGTCGCTCATTGCGCGGGCCTAGAGGGCGGAGCGGTTTTGCGCCTGCGCCGCCGTGCCGGTGCCGAGGGCGGACAGGGCCGCCTCCACGATCTGCCGACGGTTGAGGCCCGCCTTCTCATACATATCCTCGATCTTCTGCTGATCGATGAAAATATCCTGCATGCAGAGTGGGCGTATCTTCAGCCCGTCATCGAGCAGGCCATTCATGGCGAGGAACTGCATCACATGGCTGCCGAAGCCGCCGATGGCGCCTTCCTCCACGGTGATCAGCACGTCATGCCGCGCCGCCAGATTTTCGATCAGCTCTTCATCGAGCGGTTTGCAGAAACGGGCGTCGGCGACACTGGTGGAAATGCCCTTGGCCTCCAGCTCCTCCGCCGCGAGCAGGCTTTCCTTCAGCCGTGTGCCGAAGGAGAGAATGGCGACCTTGTCCCCCTGCTTGATCATACGTCCCTTGCCGATCTCAAGGACTTGTCCTTCTTCCGGCATCTCGACGCCGACGCCTTCGCCGCGCGGATAACGGAAGGCGCAGGGCCCCGCGTCATAGGCGGCGGCGGTGGCGACCATATGTTTCAGCTCCGCCTCGTCCGCCGGGGCCATGACCATCATGTTGGGCAGCGTGGCGAGATAGGTGATATCGAAACTTCCGGCATGGGTCGCGCCGTCGGCCCCGACGAGCCCGGCACGATCCAGCGCGAAGCGCACGGGCAGGTTCTGGATAGCGACATCATGCACGACCTGGTCATAGGCGCGCTGCAGGAAAGTGGAATAGATCGCAACGAATGGTTTCAGCCCCTCCGTCGCCATGCCGGCGGCAAAAGTGACCGCATGCTGCTCGGCAATGCCGACATCGAAGCAGCGGTCGGCGAATTCCCCTGCGAACTGGTCAAGGCCGGTGCCGTCGGGCATGGCGGCCGTCACGGCGACGATCTTGTCGTCCTTGCGGGCCTCCTGAATCAGGCTCTGGGCGAAGACCTTGGTGTAGGAGGGGGCATTCGGTGCCGCCTTCGCCTGCGCGCCGGTGATGACGTCGAACTTGGAAACGCCGTGGTACTTGTCGGCCGCTTCCTCCGCCGGGGGATAGCCCTTGCCCTTCTGCGTCACGCAATGGATCAGGATCGGCCCGTATTTCGAATCCCGTGCATTTTTCAGGACCGGGATCAGATGTTCGAGATTATGGCCGTCAATCGGTCCGACATAATAGAAACCAAGTTCCTCAAACAACGTACCGCCGGTGACCATGCCGCGCGCGAATTCCTCGGCCCGGCGGGCCGTGCGTTCCAGCGGATCGGGGAGAAGGGCGGCAAACTGCTTCGCAAGCTCGCGCAGGCTGCGATAGGACCGCCCCGAAAGCAGGCGAGAGAGATAGGCGCTCATGGCGCCGACGGGCGGTGCGATCGACATGTCATTATCATTGAGAATAACAATCTGCCGTGCATCCATGGCGCCCGCGTTGTTCATCGCCTCATAGGCCATGCCCGCGCTGAGCGCCCCGTCGCCGATGACGGAGACCACGTTATTCTTGCCGCCCTGAAGATCACGCCCGACCGCCATGCCGAGCCCGGCGGAAATCGAGGTTGAGGAATGGGCGGCGCCGAAGGGGTCATACTCGCTCTCGGCCCGCTTGGTGAAGCCGGACAGGCCACCCGGCTGACGCAAAGTGCGGATACGGTCCCGCCGTCCGGTCAGGATCTTGTGCGGATAGCATTGATGTCCGACATCCCAGATCAACCGATCCTCGGGCGTGTTGAAGACATGATGCAGGGCCACGGTCAGTTCCACCACGCCCAGCCCGGCGCCGAGATGCCCGCCGGTGACCGAAACCGCATCGATGGTCTCCTGCCGGAGTTCATCGGCGAGCTGCACCAGTTCGGGCAGGGTCAGTTTCCGCATGTCCGTCGGATATGCGACCGTGTCCAGTAAGGGGGTATCCGGTTTTTTTGTCACTTTACTCACCCGTACTCAATTGCGTCGTTCAATCGTGAAGCGCGCCGCGTCGCGCAGCAGGTCCGCCTTCGGACCGAAGCCGTCCAGATGGGCAATCGCCTGATCCACCAGCATGCCGGCATGAACCCGCGCTTCCTCCAGTCCCATCAGGGAAACGAAGGTGACCTTGCCTGCGTCGTCGTCCTTGCCGGTCGCCTTGCCCAGCTCCTCGGGACTGCCTTCCGTATCCAATATGTCATCCGCAATCTGAAAGGCCAGCCCTAAATCATGAGCATAGGCCTTTAGGGCCTGCGCCTGTGGCGGAGATGCATGCCCGAGGATGGCGCCGGCCTCGCAGGCGAAGGAGATCAGCGCCCCGGTCTTGAGCCGTTGCAGACGGGTAATGGTCAGGATGTCGATGTCGTCCTGCTCTGCATAGATATCCATCGCCTGACCGCCCGCCATGCCGCGCACGCCGATCGCGCGGGCGAGCCGTGCCGCAAGCTG
Organism: Sneathiella sp.; assembly: GCA_002706985.1. Taxonomy (GTDB): domain Bacteria; phylum Pseudomonadota; class Alphaproteobacteria; order Sneathiellales; family Sneathiellaceae; genus Sneathiella. Next base: position 9,035 of record PAKP01000082.1, read on the forward strand.
GATGCGGACTTCGGCCGAGGAATGGGTCTTGGCATCGCCCAGAATCTCGAAAGCGAGGGATTGCAGCGCATCGCCCGCAAGGACCGCCGTTGCCTCGTCAAATTCCTTATGCACCGTCGGTTTGCCGCGGCGCAGGTCATCATCATCCATGCAGGGGAGGTCATCATGAATGAGGGAATAGCTGTGGATAATCTCAAGCGCCGAGGCAACCCGCGTCGAATGCAACCGCGGCACGGCGAACAGATCGGCGGCCTGTATCACCAGAAAGGCGCGCAGCCGCTTGCCACCGGCGATAACGGCATAGCGCATGGCCTCATACAACCGCTGCTCCAGCCCCTCGTTCAGGGGCAGGAAATCCCGCAGCTCCCGGTCCATCAGTTCAGCCGTCTGACGGAGGGCCTTGGCGAAATCACTTTCCATGTTACTGTCTCAAATCCGGGATGCGCATGTCTATTCAACATTTGCCGGTTCAACCGACAGATTGCCGTTCTTGGCCATGATCTTGTCCACCCGCTCCTGCGCGCTGCGCAGCTTGCCCTCGCAATGCTGTTTCAGCAGCGAGCCGCGGGTATAGATATCAATCGACTGGTCGAGATCGACCTGCCCGGAATCGAGCTTTTCAACGATCTGTTCCAGTTCCTTCAGGGCTTCCTCGAAGCTCATCTTGGCTATATCGGCAGGGATTTCCTGACTATTCGTCTCAGACATGATTTCTCCTTTGCCACCTTATACCCTTCTCTTAGGTCCGGAGCAACGCTTTCACATGGGCATCGACCCCCTCGGCCAGCCCTTCAAGGTCATAGCCGCCCTCCAGAACCGAGACGAGCCGTCCGCCGCAGTGTCTCTCGGCAACCGCCATCAGCTTTTCCGAGATCCAGCTATAGTCCGCACCGCCCAGATTAAGGTTGGCGAGCGGATCTTTTTCATGGGCGTCGAAACCTGCTGAGACAAGTAAAAGCTCGGGATCGAAGCGGGCGAGAGCGGGAAGAATGATATCATCATAGGCGGCGCGGAACTCGGCCGAACCAGCCCCCGCCGGGAGCGGGACATTGACTATATTGCCGACCCCGGTTTCGCTGGCGGCGCCGGTGCCCGGGTAAAAGGGCGCCTGATGTGAGGAGGCATAGAACAGCCCGGCGTCGGCTTCGAAAATATCCTGCGTGCCGTTGCCGTGATGAACGTCGAAATCGACGACCGCCACCCGCTCAAGGCCGTACTTCTCCCGCGCGTAGATGGCGCCGATGGCAATGTTGTTATAGAGGCAGAAGCCCATGGCGTGGTCGGCCTCGGCATGATGCCCGGGCGGGCGCGTGGCGCAGAAAGCGTTTGTTCCGGGCTGCTCCATCACCTGATCGACGGCGGCGATGACTGCACCCGCCGAACGCAGCGCCGCCGCTTCCGATCCCGGTGACATGACGGTGTCCGGATCGAGATTGATGGTGCCCACCTTTGGCGCCCGCGCTGTGATCAGATCAAGATGGGCTTTTGAATGGGCGAGGGCAAGTTGGTCCCGCGTTGCCATCGGCGCGTCGCGCCGTTCCAGCATCGGGAAATTTTCAAGATCAAGCTGATGCAGGACAGTGCGCAGCCGGTCGGCCCGCTCCGGATGCCCGGTGCCGGTGTCGTGAAACAGGCAATCACGATGGGTGAAAAGATAGGTCGTCATGCTGGTTTCGTCCCGTTTTTGCGAAATGATCAATTTTAACTATGTGCAGATTTTTTTGTTGCTTTTCAAGCAATTCACGCCCAATTCTGTTATGATATCGGGGGAGCAAAGCTGGATATTAATGGGTAAAACAGCACAATTAATCATCGTTCTGGTCATTGCCGTCCTCGGTTATGGTGCGTGGCAATATCAGGATCGTTTGCCCTTTCTGGGCGCCAGTACCGATGCGCCGGCCGCGAAAACGCGCCCTCAACGCCCACAAAGCGTCATTGTTTCGGCAGTTGTCAATCGTCCGCTGCCCCGTAATATCACGGCGGTCGGTACGGCGCGGGCCAATGAATCCGTCGTTATCACCTCGAAAGTCACAGGCAAGATCAACAGGCTGAATTTTAGCGAGGGCCAGAAGGTCGACGCCGGTAAATTGCTCGTTCAGCTCGATGATACGGAGCTGCGGGCCAATCTCAACGAATCGGAAGCAACACGGGACAACGCCCAGAAGCTCTATGACCGGGCGCTGAAACTGTATGAGACGCGCAATGTGGCGAAGGCGCAGGTCGACCTGCTCTATTCGGAACTGCTGGCGGCGGAGGCTGCCGTCGCAGCGGATCAGGCGCGGATCAATGACTACAGGATCGTGGCGCCCTTTTCCGGCATTCTTGGTTTTCGCGAGGTCAGTGTCGGCTCTCTGGTGCAGCCGGGGGTGACGATCACGACGCTGGATGACATGGACACGATCAAGGTGGATTTCGACTTGCCGGAAAACCGCGTTGCGGATGTCCGCCCGGGACAGAACTTCAAGGCACAGAGCGTCGCCTATCCGGACAGGGTGTTTGACGGCACGGTCCAGACAGTCTCGACACGGGTGAGTGACGTGACGCGGTCGATCCGGGTCCGGGGCGCCGTGCCGAATGAGGATGCCCTGCTGAAACCAGGCATGTTCCTGTCGGTGGAATTGCAGGTCAGCGTCGATGAGAATGCCCTGATGGTGCCGGAGGAGGCGGTCGTCCTCACCATATCCGGTCCGCTCGTCTATGCGGTCCGGGACGGCAAGGCGATGCGGACGCCAATCAAACTTGGACGCCGTATCAATGGTTTTGCGGAAATTATTGACGGTCTGGATGAAGGCGATCAGGTGATCGTAGAAGGGCTGCAGAAGGTGAAGGACGGGGCGCCGGTTGACGTCAGCCAGGCCGTCCAGACGTCCGAGGCCTCCTGATGCGGCTCCCTGAACTTGCCATCAAGCGGCCGGTCCTTGCCATTGTTTTCTCGGCCGTGTTGGTGCTGTTCGGCCTGTTTTCCTACCAATCCCTGAGCGTGCGGGAATATCCCGATGTGGACAGCCCTCATGTCTCCATCCAGACCGGCTATCGCGGTGCGGCGGCGGAGATCATGGAGAGCCAGATCACGCAGGTGATCGAGGATGCCATCTCCGGGATCAGCGGGATCGAGCGGATCTGGTCGAGTAGCCGGGAGGAGTATTCCTCGGTCAATGTCGAGTTCAGCCTCGATCGGGATATTGAATCCGCCACCAATGACGTGCGTGACCGCATCTCCCGTATCCTCAACATTTTGCCCGAAGAGGCGGATCAGCCGCGCATCCAGAAATCCGAAAGCGATGCGCAGGCGATCCTCTGGCTGTCGCTGACCAGTGACCGGCTCAACCAGCTTGAACTGACGGATTACGCGGAGCGGTCGCTGGTCGATCCGATTTCCACGGTGAACGGCGTGGCGCAGGTTCGCATTGGCGGGGCCCGGCGCTATGCCATGCGCATCTGGCTGGACCCGGCGGCGATGGCGGCGCGCGGTGTTACCATCGGTGATATCGAGACGGCCATCCGCGCGCAGAATGTGCAGATTCCCTCCGGTCGCATTGAATCGAGCATGCGCGAGTTCAGCATCAAAACCCGGTCCGACCTCAGAACACCGGAGGAATTCCGCCAGATCATTATTTATGACGAGGCTGCCGGACGTATTCGTCTTGGTGATGTGGCCCAGGTCGAGGTGGCGCCGGAGAACGACCGGACGAGCCTGCGTATGAACGGACGGGTCGGCGTCGGACTCGGCATTGTCCGCCAGTCCGGCGCGAATGTGCTGGAAGTGGCGAACGGGGTGAAGGCGATTGTCAGGCAACTGGAACGTAACCTGCCCGAAGGGGTGAGCATCAAGACATCCTATGACCAGTCCGTCTTCATCAGCCAGTCGATCAAGGAGGTGTTTATCGCCCTCGGCATTGCCATGGTGCTGGTCATTCTGGTGATCTTCTTCTTTCTCAGATCCATCGCCGCGACCTTTATTCCGGCCATTGCCATTCCGGTCTCCATCATCTCAACCCTGATTATCCTCGCAGCCCTCGATTATTCGGTGAATGTACTGACCCTGCTGGCCCTGGTGCTGGCCATCGGGCTGGTCGTCGATGACGCCATTGTCGTGCTGGAAAATATTCACCGGCGGATAGAGGAGGGGGAGCCGCCGTTGCTGGCCGCCAGCCGGGGGGCAAAGCAGGTCGGCTTCGCCGTGATCGCGACGACCATCGTCTTGATCGCCGTTTTCATTCCGATTTCGTTTCTGGATGGCACGACCGGCCGACTGTTCCGCGAATTCGGCGTGGCCGTTGCCGCCGCCGTCATGTTCTCCAGCTTCGTCGCGCTGACCCTGACCCCGATGCTGTGTTCCAAGCTGCTGGTGGAGGCAAAGAAGGAAGGCTGGTTCTATAAGTCGACGGAGCGGCTATTCACCGGCCTTGCCGCAGGATATGGAAAGCTGCTTGGCTGGACGCTTAAAATCCCGCTGGTGATCATAGCGCTGGCAATCGGTTTCTCGGCATTGGCGTATAATTTTTACGAGGCCGTTCCCAAGGAATTCGCCCCGACGGAGGACCGCGGCGTCTTCTATATTTCCGTGCGTGCACCGGAGGGGGCGACGATGGAATATACGAAGCGCAATGTCGAGAAGATCGATGCGGTTCTGAAACCGCTCGGCGATAGTGGGGAGGCAACGAGCTTCTTCTCCTTCCTCGGCACCTTCCGCCAACCTGGCCCGACGAACCAGGCTTTCATGTTTGCCCGCCTTGTCCCATGGGAGGAGCGCGAGCGGTCGCAGCAGGATATCGTCAAGACCGTCTTTCCGGGCCTGCTGTCGATCCCCGGCGTGCGGGCCTTTGCCATCAATCCCGGCAGTCTCGGGCAGCGCGGCTTTTCTGCACCGGTGCAGGTCAATGTCGGCGGGCCGTCCTATGACGTGATCAACGGCTGGGTCGACCGGGTGATGGCGCGGGCCCAGGAAGAGAACCCGAAGCTTCTCAATCTCGACAAAGATTACGAGGAGACCCAGCCGCAGATCCATGTGGATATTGACCGCGCGCGGGCGTCCAACCTCGGCGTCTCCATCGAGACGATTGGCCGCACCCTGGAAACCCTGATGGGCGCGCGCAATGTCACCACCTATGATCAGGGCGGCAAGCAATATGAGGTCATCGTTCAGGCGCAGGAGGAGAACCGGCGCACCCGCGATGATCTGACAAATATCTATGTTCGCTCTGAAACCTCGGGGGAGCTTATTCCGCTCTCCAGTTTCGTCAGCCTGACCGAGCGGGCGGGACCGGGGGATCTCAAGCGTGTTGACCGCCTGCGCAGTGTGCAGATTTCCGCCTCCCTCGGGCCGGACTATTCGCTGGAGGAGGCGCTGAATTATCTGGAAACCCTGATCCGCGAGGAGGCAGGGCAGGACGCAACCATCAACTATGACGGGCTCAGCCGCTCCTACAAGGATTCCAATCAGGCCCTTGTGTTTACCTTTGTGACGGCGCTGCTGGTGGTATTTCTCGCCCTTGCGGCCCAGTTCGAAAGTTTCATCCATCCGCTGATCATTATGACGACGGTGCCGCTCGCGATCACCGGGGCGCTGGGTTCGATCCTGCTGACCGGCCTCTCGCTCAATGTCTACAGCCAGATCGGGATGATCATGCTGATCGGGCTGACAGCGAAGAATGCGATCCTGATCGTGGAATTTGCGAACCAGCTCCGCGATCAAGGCAAGGAGGTTCTGGCCGCCATTCAGGAAGCATCGATCATTCGTCTGCGGCCGATCCTTATGACGACGATTTCAACGGCGCTGGGGGCGGTGCCGCTCGCCATTGCCACGGGCGCCGGCGCGGAAAGCCGGGAGGCCATCGGGATCGTGATCATCGGCGGACTGATCTTCTCGACGGTTCTCTCGCTGTTCGTGGTGCCGGTCGTCTATGTGATGCTGGCCCGCTTCAGCCGTCCATCCGGCTATCTCGCCGCCCGGCTGAACGAACTTGAGGCGACCCATGCTGACAGGCAGAAAAAGACCCCGGCCTAAAGGACCTTGCCGATCCAGCGAACCCGGCCGATGATCACCAACTGATCGAGGTCGGCGTCGCGTATCTGATGCGGCGGGTAGAGGTCCTTGTTATCGCTGACGACATCAATGCCACCGAAATATTTCTGCAGCCGCTTGATATAGGCGAAATCCTCATAGACGAAAGCCATGATCGAGCCGGAGACATCCTGATCCATTTGGTCGACCAGCACGAGGCTGCCGTCGCTGATCGTCGGTTCCATGCTGTCGCCGCTGACTTCCAGAACCGCCAGCCCTTCGACTGTGCCGCGGCCAAGTTTCTGTTGCAGGTATGTCTGGGCGAAGGGAATATATTCACGAATCTGCAGGCGGTCATTAAGCGCACCTTGGCCCGCTGCGAGCCGGGCATCGACACGAGGGATATAGGTGATCGTTGTGGTTTCTGTTGCGGCGGTGTTTTTAAGGATGGACCCTCGACCGGACAGAAGCCAGTCAATGCTAATACCTAAAAAATTAAGTCTTCTCAATATCTTGCCGCCGGGCAGATTGTTCCCCGCTTCATATCCCTGCCATGCCTGGTGACTGCAGCCCAGCTTTTCCGAAATAGCCTTTTGCGAAAGTCCTAGAAGCTCCCGTGCATCCTTGATTCGGTTGTAAATTTGCTGATCGCTCATTTTCCAGCTCCATCGCCTTAAGGAAAAAAATCTTCATACTCGCTGGATTATAGGAATATTCAATGAACAAATAAAATAAAACATATATACCTAATTTATTATGTATAAATTACGATTTCATGATGTATAAATCTTAAACCTTTATATACTGAAAATGGAACCAACACGATTTTGACCTTGGGCTTTGGGAAGGGAGAAAGACAGTGAATTCGACAATGGCGGATGTCATCAACGGGTATGAATGCGTTCTAAACGGCGAGATGAAGGGTGTCAAATATCTCGTGGATCTAATTGAAACCAACCACATTACTGATGATGAAATATTTTATCTTGTTCATATAGCGGCCGAAATTATCGAGCGTCGTCAGACTCCCGAACTATCTCTGGTGCCTTGCTATTCCGGGTGATTTTTTAACCTCCTCCTGAATCGGTGTTTGATCGCGGGCGTGGTAAGGTTATGATACCCGCGGCGCTTTTTTCTTGAGGATCGGTTAAATGGCGGAAACAAAGAAAGTTCTATTGCTGACCGGGGCGAGCCGCGGGATCGGCCATGCGACCGTGAAGCGGTTCAGCGCGGCGGGCTGGCGGGTGCTGACCGTATCACGCCATGCCTTTTCGGAATATTGCCCCTGGGAAGGGGGCGAGAAGGATCACCTGCAGATCGACCTTGCCGATATCGAGGCATTGCCGAAAGCCATTGAGCATATCCGCGAGAAGCTGGAAGGCGCGCCGTTGCATGCGTTGGTGAATAACGCTGGGGTCTCGCCGAAGGGACCGGACGGCGCGCGCTTCAACACCCTCAATTCCGCCCATGCGGACTGGCTGCATGTCTATAACGTCAATCTGTTCGCGCCGATGATGCTGGCGCAGGGGCTGTTCGATGAGCTGGTGGCGGCCAAGGGCGCGATCGTCAATGTCACCTCCATCGCCGGGGCGCATGTCCACCCCTTTGCCGGGTCCGCCTATGGCACATCGAAGGCGGCGCTGTCGGCGCTGACGCGGGAGATGGCGGCGGATTTCGGTCCCCATGGCGTGCGCGTCAATGCCATTGCACCGGGGGAGATTGACACCTCGATCCTGTCGCCGGGCACCGAGGATATGATTAAGGACATCCCGCTGCGCCGCCTTGGCAAGCCCGAGGAGGTTGCTTCGACCATCTATTTCCTCTGCGATGCGCCGTCCTCCTATGTCACCGGCGCCGAAGTCCATATCAACGGCGGCCAGCATGTCTAGCCTGAGGTAAGACGGTGACGGCTTCCGATAGTTATCTGACAGGGCTGATCGAGCGATTCTATTTTGAGGCCTGGAACAAGCGGGATGAGGACTGTGCCCGTGAAATTCTGCGTGAGAATTTTGATTTTCGCGGATCGCTGGGACCGGTCCGGATCGGGCCCGAGGGTTTCATTCAGTATATGCATGAGCTCTGGGTCGGCTTGCCCGATTTTCTTTGCGAGATAGAAGAGGTGGTGGATGCCGGGGATCGTGCCGCCGCAAGGATGAAATTTTCCGGGACGCATGAGGGACCGTTCTACGGCGTTCCCGGAACCGGCAAGACGATTGTCTGGGCGGGCGGTGCTTTTTTCAAGGGCGATGGTCGTCAGATTACGTCGCTTTGGGTGCTCGGTGATATCGACTCTGTGAAGCAGCAGCTTGGTCCTGCCGCAAATGCCAGTTTTATCTGAAGGATAACTCTATGAACCTGCCCGGAACAGCAGGATATGTCGAGACGGCGGAGCGGCTGATCCCGCGCTATGAGGCGCTGGATTTCGAGGAGCTGCACGCCGCCATGCTTGACCTGATGCCGGTTGAACCGGTGCGGCTCCTCGAGATCGGCGCCGGGACGGGGCGCGACGCCGCCCGTTTCGCGGCGGCGGGGCACCGGGTGACGGCGGTGGAGCCGACGGATGCCTTTCGCGACGCGGGGAGGCGCCTTCATGCCGCCCATGATATCGAATGGATCGATGACGGCTTGCCGGTCCTCGCGGCGCTTTCCGGGCGGGACGCGGCCTATGATGCGATCCTGCTCACCGGCGTCTGGATGCATCAGGAAAGGGCAGAGCGGGAGCGGGCCATGCCGGTGATCGCTTCCCTTATGGCGCCGGGGGCGCGGCTGATCCTGTCGCTCCGGCACGGGCCGGTGCCGGAAGGGCGCCGGATGTTCGAGGTAACAGGCGCGGAGACCATCGCCCTTGCCGAAAAGGAAGGTCTGCGCCTGATCCGTGAACGTCATACGGAGTCCATCCAGCCGGACAACCGGGCCAATGGCGTGCATTGGACAATGCTGGCCTTCGAGCGATAAATCTACTGCTGCCTAAAAAGCAGGCTCCCGTTCCCCTATGAGTATTTTTTAAGCAGTTTTCTGCCCTCCGCGGTCAAATTCCCATAAAAATCAAGGGCCCGCGAGGTGGCATCCTTCTTGCTGATACAGAGCTATTAGGGAGACGGGTGCCTTGGAATTCAGGTTCTTTGAAATTTACCGCAGCGGGGAATATCTTTCCCTGCTGGCGGAGGGGGCGGGATTAAGCGCGGCGCTGGCCATCGGCGGCGGTCTGATGGGGCTGACCCTGGCAACGCTCCTCGCGTCTTTCCGTTATTCGAAAATCCCGGTCCTGCAGCAGATTTCCACGGGCTATACGGAGTTCATCCGCAATACGCCGCTGATCGTGCAGCTCTTTATCGTTGCCTTCGGCCTGCCGCTGCTGCTCGGCTATCAATGGCCGTTCTGGGGCCATGCGTTGCTGGCGCTGACCATCAATTTCTCCGCTTATTTCGCCGAAATCCTGCGCGCCGGCTTCAACGCCGTTCCAAATGGCCAGATCGAGGCGGCGGCCTCCCTCGGGCTCAAGAAACCTGTGATCTTCCGCAAGATCATTTTTCCGCAGGCCGTTGCGATGATGTATCCCTCGCTCAACAGCCAGTTCATCTTCCTCTTCCTGACCACGGGCGTTATCGCCGAGATCGGGGTCAGGGACCTGATGTATGCGGGGCTGTTCATCGACAGCCGGACCTTCCGCTCCTTCGAGGTGTTTTTCACCATCACGGTCATCTATATCCTGATGGCGCTCTTGTTCAAGACGCTGCTGCAGCTTATCCATCGCGGCCTGTTCAAATGGAAGGTGACACGATGAAAGAGGCATTTGTGGCCGTTCTCGGAAAGCCGTTCGGCATCGTTATTTTCCAGCTGATCGACGCGACGCAGTTCACGATTTATCTCTCCCTCATCGCCTTTATCGGCGGCGGGATTGTCGGGCTGCTGATCACCCTTGTAAAAACCTCCCCGTCGCGATACGGCAAGATGGCGGCGACGGGCTATATCTGGACATTCCAGTCCGTGCCGCTGCTCTTGATGCTGTTCCTGCTCGGCCTCGGTATCCCGCGGTTGTTCGGCATCGTGATCGATCCATGGCTAGCCGCCGGAATTGCGCTTACCGTTTATGCCAGCGCCTATCTCGCCGATGTCTGGCGCGGCGCGGTTGAGGCGGTGCCGACGGGCCAGTGGGAAGGGGGTCGCTCCCTCGGTTTCGGCTTTCTGCAGATTGTCCGCCTGATCATCCTGCCGCAGGCCTTTCGTCTCTCGCTCGCGCCGACCGTCGGCTTCATGGTGCAGATCATAAAGGGCACCTCGCTCGCCTATATCATCGGCTTTCACGATCTGATGAATGCCGGCAAGCGCTGGGCCAATGCGCCGGTCACGGGGACCGAGCCCTACATTATCTTTCCGATCATGGCGCTGATCTATTTCTGCCTCTGTTTTCCCTTGTCCTACTGGTCCCGATACCTGGAGCGGAAGCTCGGGTCGGTGCCGAAAAGGAAGCTTCCGACAACCGCGTGACACAACACCCAGGCATGGGACTATGCATCAACTGGAAAGGAGTTACTTCATGATAAAAAAACTAAAAACCGGCCTTCTGGCCATGGCGATTGCGGGGATGGCCGTGATCAGCCCAGCATCAGCCGACCTCTCCGAGGTACTGGAGTCGGGCACGGTCAAGATCGCCATTCCGGAAAACTTCCCGCCCTTTGGTTCCCTCGGTGCGGAAGGGGAATATGTCGGTTATGACGTCGATGTCGCCAAGATGATCGCCGAGGACCTTGGCGTCGAGCTGGAACTGGTGCCCGTCACCTCGAAGCAGCGTATTCCCTTCCTTGAAACCGACCGGGTTGATCTTGTTATTTCCTCAATGGGGGCCAATCCGTCACGGGCGAAATCTATCTGGTTTTCAAGCGCTTATGCCCCGTTCTTCTCAGGCGCTTTCTCGGCCTCCGAGATGGAAATCTCCTCCCTTGCCGATCTGGCGGGTAAGAAAGTCGGCGTGACCGGTGGTACGCTTGAGGACCTGGAACTCACGGAAAAGGGCCCGGAAGGGATCGAGGTTGTCCGCTTTGGCGATAATGCGGCGACCCTGTCCGCTTATCTCTCCAAGCAGGTCGATGTGCTGGTGACCGGCAATACGGTGGCGGCACAGCTTTCCTCCGATAATCCCGGCCTTGATATCGAAACCAAGTTCATTATCAAGGAAAGTCCGGCCTTTATCGGCATCAAGAAGGGGCAGACCGATCTTCTGCAATGGGTGAATGTCTTCATCCTGCACAAGAAGCTCGGTGGTCAGCTCAACGAGCTGTCGGAGAAATGGCTGGGGCAGGAACTGCCACCGCTGCCGTCTCTCTGATCCGGCAGATTACACGCAAGCGGGAAGGGGCCATGCGCCCCTTCTTCGCGTCTCAGGGCCGGTTGAGCTTGAGCAGCACGGTGCCGAGCAGGGTCATGAAGATGGCGCAAAGTTGGGTCAGGCTGAGCCGTTCCTTGAGGAAGAAGACGCCGAACAGCAGCGCGAAGATGATGCTGGTTTCCCGCACGGCGGCGACAAGTGCGATGGGGGCGACCGACATAGCCCAGATCACCGCCCAGTAGGCGGCAAGGCTGAGCAGCCCGCCGACAAGCGCTGGTTTCCAGATCGGGCGGCAGTCTGCAACGATGCCCCGACCGCGCCTAAGCGCGAGATAGGCGATGATCGGAAATCCATCCAGCGCCATCATCCATCCCGCATAGCTATGGACATCGCCGGCAAGGCGGCCGCCAATGCCGTCGGTCACCGTATAGCCGGCGATGAACATTCCGGTGCCGAGGGCGCAGAAAACCGCTGTCGGATTGCGGAGGTTCTGGCTGTTGCGGGTGATCGACAGACTCATGATCCCGATGGCCATGATGATAATGGCGATCCAGGCGAGCTGGCTCAACTGTTCGCCGACGATGAAGACGGAGACCGCGGCCACGATCAGCGGTGCCGAGCCCCGCGCCAGAGGATAGACATGGCTGAGGTCGCCATATTTATAGGCGGCGATCAGGAACAGGTAGTAGCCGTTATGCAGCAGGACGGAGAGGGCGATATAGGGCCAGCTTTCCTTGGCGGGGATGTCGAGAAAGGGCAAGGTGACAACTGCTCCCATGCCGCCGCAGGCCACCAGCAGCGCCATGAACAGGGTGCGATCGTCATTCTTTTTGACGACAGTATTCCAGGTCGCGTGGAACAATGCCGCGATCAGCACAATGATAAAAACCGGTAACGCCACGAACTACTCTCCGAATGTCCTTGAAGCGGTCTCAGTCGTTGCGCCAGTTTTCGGCGAAGGCCATGGCGGCGGCATCGTCCAGCCCCTTGGTGAAACGGTCGAACATCTCGTCGATTTCGCTCTCGGTGATGATCAGCGGCGGACAGAGGGCGAGGTTGTCCCCGGCGACCGCGCGGCTGATCAGGCCGGCCTTCTGCATGGCCTCATAGGCCTTGGTTCCGGCCTTGAATTTCGGATCGAACGGCCGCTTGGTCTTCTTGTCCGCGACCAGCTCAACCGCGCCGATCAGGCCTGTCGCCCGGACCTCGCCGACCAGCGGATGATCGGCCAGCGCGTTGAACCGTTCGACGAAACGTTTCGAAACATGCCGCACATGACCGAGGATGTTCCGCTCCTCCATCAGTTCCATGGTCCGCATGCCGACGGCGGCGGGCACCGGATGCCCGGAATAGGTGAAGCCATGGGCGAAGGCGCCGTGCTTCTCGCTTTGTTTAACCATTTCGTCGAAAATTTCCTCGGAAACCATCACGGCGGAGATCGGCAGATACGCGCCGGAGAGGGCCTTGGCGCAGGACAGGATATCCGGCTCGATATCGAAAACCTGGGAGCCCCACATCCGGCCCGTGCGGCCAAATCCGCAGATCACCTCATCGCCGATCATCAGGACATCATATTTACGCAGCACCGTCTGGATTTTCTCGAAATAGGTGGCGGGCGGAATGATCACGCCGCCCGCGCCCATGATCGGCTCGGCGATGAAGGCGGCGACCGTATCTGGGCCTTCCTTCAGGATAAGCTGCTCCAGATCGTCGGCGCAGCGCGCAGCAAACTCCTCTTCCGTCTCGCCGTCCTTGCCATAGCGGTAGTAATGTGGGCAGGAGGTGTGCAGGATATTCTGGATCGGCAGATCGAAGTCGTTATGCAGCGGCGGCAGGCCGGTCAGGCTGGCGGCGGCCACCGTTACCCCGTGATAAGCCTTCTGCCGCGAGATGATCTTTTTCTTCTTCGGACGGCCAAGGCTGTTGTTGTAGTACCAGACCAGCTTGACCACCGTATCGTTGGCCTCGGAGCCGGAATTGGCAAAAAAGACCTTCGAGAATTTTGCGGGCGCAATGTCGAGCAGCTTCTCGGCGAGGCGAATGCCGGGCTCTGTCGATTTGCTGGCGAAAGAGTGATAGAAGGGCAGCTTGCGCATCTGCTCGATCGCGGCGTTGATCAGCTCCTCCTCGCCGAAACCGAAGGAGGCGCACCAAAGCCCGGCCAGCCCCTCGATATACTCCTTGCCGTCTTCGTCATACACATGCACGCCCTTGCCGGTCTCAATAATCAGTGGTCCCTCCTTTTCATGGGTGGAGAGGTTGGTATAGGCATGGATCAGGCTCTTGGCGTCGCGGGCGGCGAGGGAATTTCCCTGGAGTAAACTGGGGCTGCTCATTGCAATCTCCTCGATTAGATTTTTTTGCTGTTGCCTATATGTAGAACCTATATCCCGGCGCTGTCAAAGACCGTTTGCAACATTCTTGTCTGCGGGCCGGGATCATGGCTTAATAGGCGGAGTAAAAGGGGGTATAGTTGTATGGTTGAAACTTTTACAATGTCCGGCGTCGATGGCCTGCCCATTCATATAAACTATTGGCCGGGAAGCAAAAAACCGAAGGCGGTCGTCCAGATCGTCCATGGCATGGCGGAACATAGCGCCCGCTATGCGGAATTTGCCGCGGCGCTCAATGAATTCAGCTATGCGGTGTATGCCAACGACCAGCGGGGGCACGGGCAGAGCATTCCGCCGGGACAGGCGCCCGGCCATATGGCGGATGCGGGCGGCTGGAACATGGCGGTCGAGGAACTCCATATGATGAACCGGGATATCTCGGTCCGGCATCCGGGCCTGCCGATCCTGCTGTTCGGCCATTCCATGGGCTCCTTCATGGTGCAGCAATATATGGCGGAGTATGGGGAAACCATCGCCGGAGCCGTACTGTCGGCGACCAACGGACCGCCGGGCCCGATCGGCCGGGCCGGGCAGTTGCTGGCGCGGTTCGAAAAACTCCGTTTCGGTGCCAAGGGGCACAGCCCGGTCATTGCGAACATGACCTTCAAAGCCTTCAACAAGCCCTTCGCGCCGAACCGGACGGAGTTTGACTGGCTGTCGCGGGACGAGGCGGAGGTCGATAAATATATCACCGATCCGCTCTGTGGCTTCGATTGCTCCGTCGCCACCTGGATCGGCCTGATGGATGCCCTGCCGCGTATTGCGAGCGGCGGCGCGCTCAGGAAAATGAACCGGCAGATGCCGGTTTTTATCTTCAGCGGCAGCGAGGATCCGGTCGGCGAACGGACGGTCGGCGTCAAGCGCCTGCTGGCGGCCTATCACCGCCATAACTTCAGCCGCGTCACCCATAAATTCTATGTCGGCGGCCGTCATGAAATGCTCAACGAGATCAACCGCGACGAGGTGATCACCGATATCATCGCCTGGGCCAACAGTGTGACCTGACCGGGCTTTATCGGCTGGACTTGTCCGGGGCATTGTCCTAAAGTTTTTCCGCTCTTCATAACAAGGAACAACAACAGGAGCCCGGCCATGGATCGCTATACCCTTATCGGCGGCAACGCCTCCCCCTATTCCCTTAAAATGCGCGCCCATATGCATTACCGGCGGCTGCCTTATAACTGGATTCTCCGGACGGAAGAGAATGACCATATGCTGGAGGGGTTGCGCCCGGTTCTGGTGCCGGTGCTGAAATTGCCTGAAGACGGCAGCCTGCATTTGGATAGTACGCGGTTGATCTATATGCTGGAGGACCGGCACCCTGACAGCCGCTCGGTCATTCCCAATAATCCCGCCCATGCCTTCCTCGCCCATCTGGTGGAGGATATGGGCGATGAGTGGGTCACCAAGATGATGTTCCATTACCGCTGGGCCTATGACGCGGATATCCATTACGCCAGCCGCTGGATCGCCGATGATCGCTCTCCCGGCGCAACGGAGGAACAGCGCGAGAAATTCGCGAAATTTTTTACCCACCGGCAGGTTGGCCGGATGCCCCTCGTCGGCTGCACGCCGGAAAACGCCCCGATTATCGAGGCGGGATATCATCATATCCTGGCGCTGCTGCATGCCGATGTCGGCACCTATAAATATCTGTTTGGAACACGGCCTTCCATCGCCGACTTCGGACTATATGGGCAGCTTCGGACTCTCTCCATCGATCCGACGCCCATGTCGATCATGCGCGATGAAGCCCAACGCGCCGAAAGCTGGCTCCGGCAGCTCGATGACGCGTCCGGCATTGAAGGAGACTGGTATGGCGTTGGCGACCTGCCGCCGATGACGAAGGGGATGATCGCCTATTGCGGGGAGGCTTATCTCCCGTTCCTGGCTGCCAATGCGGCGGCGGTCGAAAACGGAGAGGAGACTTTTTCCGTTGAACTTGACGGCAAGCCCTATTCGCAGGGCGTCTTTAAATATCAGGTGAAATGCCTGGATGAATTGAAGAAACGCTATCAGGCCCTCCCCGAAGAGGCCAAAGACATTGTAAGTGACCTGATCGGGGAGAGGGGGTCAAAAATCCTGGTCTGATCCCTAGACGGAGAAGCCGCCGAGCTTGGTTTCCAGGTACTCCATGATGCCTTCCTTGGCGCCTTCCCGGCCGAGGCCGCTGTCCTTCATCCCGCCGAAGGGGGCGGCGGCGCTGGTCGGGTTGATGTCATTGATGCCGATAATGCCAAAGCGAAGCCCTTCGAACATCCGCATGGCGCGGGAGATATCGCGGGTATAGACATAGGCGGCGAGGCCATATTCTGTGTCGTTCGCCTTTTCCAGCACTTCGGCCTCGCTCTCGAAGCGGATGATCGGCGCGACGGGACCGAAAGTCTCCTCGCGATAGATCAGCATGTCTTCGGTCACATTGGCGAGCACGGTCGGCGCATAGAAATATCCCTTGTCGAGGTTGTTGGACTTGAGCGCAACGCCGCCGGTGACCAGTTCCGCACCTTTGCTGATCGCGTCCTGCACCTGCCGGTCAACCTTGTCGATGGCCGCCTGATTGACAAGCGGGCCGATGGCGACGCCGTCCTCAAACCCGCTGCCCGCCTTCATCTTGGAGACCCGCTCCTCAAAGGTGGCGACGAACTGATCGTAGGAGCCGTTCTGCACGAAGAAGCGGTTCGGGCTGATGCAGGCCTGCCCGGTGTTGAGGAACTTGACCAGCGATCCGCCTTTTGCCGCATGGGCCGGGTCCACATCCTCGAACACGATGAAGGGCGCATGGCCGCCAAGCTCCGCCGAGACGCGTTTCATGTTGGCGCTTGCCTGACCGGCCAGCATCTTGCCGACATTGGTGGAGCCGGTGAAGGTGAGCTTGCGGACGGACGGATGGCTGGTGAACACCTCGCCGATCGGCTTTGGGTCCGCCGCCGTGACCATATTGACGACCCCCGGCGGAATGCCGGCAGATTCGAAAATCTCGAACATGGCGACGGCGCAGAGCGGAGTCGCCTCGGCGGGTTTGAGGACGACCGTGCAACCGGCGGCAAGCGCCGGGCCGACTTTCCGCGTGATCATCGAGATCGGATAGTTCCAGGGGGTGACCGCCGCGACCACGCCAACAGGCTGATGCAGCACCATGAAGCGCTGATCCCCACGGGAGGAGGGGAGGATTTCCCCGTTCACGCGTTTCGCTTCCTCCGCATACCAGAGCAGGAAGTCGGCGCCATACTGCACCTCGTTGCGGGCAGCTTTCAGCGGCTTGCCCTGTTCCTCGGTCATGGTGCGGGCGAGATCCTCTTTCCGCTCAATCATGATCTGATAGGCCTTGTAGAGATAGGCGCTGCGCTGATAGGCGGTGGTTTTGGACCAGTCGCGGAAGGCCGCATCCGCCGCCTCGATCGCGCGGGTGGCCTCCGCCGCGCCGCCATCGGCGACCTGCCGGATCACATCTCCGGTGGCCGGGTTGAGAACGTCGAAGCTGTTGCCGTTGTCGGCGGCGATCCATTTTCCGTCAATATACATGTTTCCTGAAACCTTTCGCGTCGGCGGGAAGTTCTTGTTGTTGCTTTTAAGCGCAGTCTACTCATTTATCCGCGCCCGTAAAGCGGATCAGTCCGCTGCCTCTGCCCCTTGCCGGGAAAGGCGGGCCTGCTCGCGCTCCTTGATCATGCGGGAGGTGAGGCGGGAGCCGTCCTCGCTCCAGCCTGGCGGGCCAAACAGATAGAAGAAGGCGGCCTTAAGACTCTTCGCATGGAGAAGGTCGCTGAAAATTCCGGCCCATTCATGAAAGGCGATGATGAGCGGATTGAAGCTCGCGATCTGCTTGACGATGCCATAGCGGCAGGGCTCGGCTTTGTCCTCTGGCACGAAGGTACCAAACATCTTGTCCCAGATGATGAAAATCCCGGCATAGTTGGCATCCAGATAGCGCGGATTGATGGCGTGATGCACCCGGTGGTGCGAGGGCGTATTCATCACCGCCTCAACCGGTTTCCACATCCGGTCGATGGTTTCGGTGTGGATCCAGAACTGGTAAACGAGACTGATCCCCTTCTGGAAGACGATCAGGGCCAGCGGAAAGCCGATCAGCGACAGCAGCAGCCAGGGAATCCAGGTCCCGATCAGGCCGCCGGTCCAGGTTTGGCGCAGCGCCGTCGACAGATTGTAATATTGCGAGGAGTGATGATTGATATGCGCCGCCCACCAGATGCGATGCTCATGGCTGAGCCGGTGGAACCAGTAATAGCAGAAGTCCTCCGCGAACAGGATCAGCACGAAGGCCCACCATGTATAGCCGATATCGAACAGCCGGTACTGATAGACCCAGAGCGCGACAGCGCCGACAATCCCGAAATTCACGAGGCCGATGGCAAAATTGCCGAGCCCCATCATGAGCGAGGCGGCGCTGTCGCGCATTTCGTAATTGGATTTCTTCGGCGCATAGCGTCCGATCATCGCCTCGATCAGGATGAGCAGCACGAAAGCGGGAATGGCGAAGGTAACCGGGTCAGGCAGCTGCATCCGTCTCTCCTTTCAGCAAGGCCTCGATCGCGCGGGTGTCCGTTGCGGCGGGGCGGAATATAACCGGCGGAAAGGCAAAGCCCTGCCGCGGGATTTTAAGGGCGTGCGCATTTGTATCCAATGTGCATTTTGACAGCTCCTCCACCGCCAGCGACTGATAGACCAGCTTGTCACCGAAGCCCCGTACAAGACCGATGTCACTGCCGTCGCGCCAGCGGATGAGGGCATATCTCCCATCCTCGCTGATGACGGAGCGGGCCACCTCGCGCTCCGGTTCCTGAAATTGCAGGAACGCGGGCAGGGCCTCCGCTGTGAGGCGCGCATCGCGCCGCCCCGCAACCAGCCGGATATACAGAATCACGACCAGTACGGCGATGCCCGCGGCGGGCAGAAGGACCAGAGGATCGATGGCCATGAACGGGCCCCTTGATTCGTTGCATTTGCCGCTATTGATACAAAAAATCCGCCGCAAAGACAAAATTAGCCTTTTATGATGGCCGCAACACCGCGCTGTCCCTGCGTCAAGCGTCTCCACATATATGCAAAACCGGCGAATCTCAAAGAGTCTTTACCTGACGCGAGTGCAGTTTTATGCTGGCCGTAACAGTCTAACAAATAACTAACATGGGATGTAATTAATGCTGGGTCTTATACAGGATCGGCCGCTGCTGATTTCTTCTTTAATCGAATATTCCGGTCTCAATCACGGGGATGTGGAAATTGTCTCTCGCTCGGTCGAAGGGCCGATCCACCGCACCAACTACCGCAATGTGAACCTGCGCGCGAAAAAGCTGGCGCAGGCGCTTGGCAAACTCGGGGTGGAACTGGGTGACCGCATTGGCACGATTGCCTGGAACGGTTACCGCCATATGGAGATTTACTTCGGTGTTTCCGGCATGGGCGCCGTCTGCCACACGATCAATCCGCGGCTGTTCCCCGAACAGATCGCCTATATCGTCAACCATGCGGAAGACAAATATATCTTTGTCGACCTGACCTTCATTCCGCTGATTGAGGCGCTGAAGGATCACCTGAAAAACGTCAAGGGCTTCATCGTCATGACGGATCAGGAGCATATGCCCGATAGCGAACTGGACAACCTGCTCTGCTATGAAACCCTGATAAGCGGGGAGAGCGGCGACTATGACTGGCCGCAGTTCGACGAAATGACGGCGAGCTCGCTCTGCTATACCTCCGGCACGACCGGCAATCCGAAGGGCGTGCTCTATGCCAACCGCTCGACCGTGCTGCACAGCTATTGCGTCTGCGCGAATGACGGCCTTGGCGTTTCCAACCGGGATTCCATCCTCGCGGTGGTGCCGATGTTCCATGCCAACGCCTGGGGCCTGCCGTATGCGGCGGCCATGTGCGGCGCCAAGATGGTCATGCCCGGTGCGGCGATGGATGGCCCCTCGCTCTATGAGCTGATGGAGGCGGAAGGCGTGACGCTCTCTGCCGGCGTGCCGACCATCTGGATGATGCTGCTCGGTCATGTGAAGGAGAACAAGCTCAAATTCTCGACTATGCAGCGCACGGTCATCGGTGGCTCGGCTGCGCCGCGCTCCATGATCGATACCTTCGTGAATGATTACGGGGTGGAGGTGATCCATGCCTGGGGCATGACGGAAACCAGCCCGCTGGGTACCACCGGCAACCTGCTCAAAAAGCATGAAAATCTCTCCCAGAAGGAAAAGACCGATATCCGCGTCAAGCAGGGGCGGATTGTCTTCGGTGTCGAACTCAAAATTACCGATGACGACAATAAAGAACTGCCGCGCGATGGCGTTGCCTTTGGCGATCTGAAAGTGCGCGGGCCCTGGATCACCAACGGCTATTTCAAGGGCGAGGGCGGCAATGTCCTCGACGAGGACGGCTGGTTCTCGACCGGTGACGTCGGCACCATCGATCCAGACGGCTATATGCAGATCACCGACCGCTCCAAGGACGTGATCAAGTCGGGCGGTGAGTGGATATCCTCCATCGATGTGGAGAATGAGGCAACGGGCTGCCCCGGTATCGTCGAGGCGGCGGTGATCGCCATTCCGCATCCGAAATGGGACGAGCGGCCGCTGGTCATCGCCGTCAAGGAGAAGGGCCACAGTGTCACCCGCGAGGATGTCATCAAGCATCTGGAAGGCACCCTCGCCAAATGGCAGCTGCCCGATGATGTGGTGTTCGTCGATGAACTGCCGCATACGGCGACCGGCAAGCTCCTCAAAACCAAGCTCCGCGAGGATTTCAAGGACTACAAACTGCCAACGGCGTAACGCCGCCGATTGTTGCAAAGCGAAAAGCCGGGCAAAAGCCCGGCTTTTTTGTGTTCGGGAGATAAAGCCATTGTATTGACCGACAAAAACAATAACTGTGGCTAGAAGAAAACAGGACAGGGAGCACATCATGTCGACACTGAACAAGCAATATCGCCTCAAGGCGCGGCCCGTTGGCGTGCCGAAGGACAGCGACTGGGATTTTACCACGGAACCCCTGCCGGAAATTGGCGAGGATGAGGTGCTGGTGAAAATCCATTACTGCTCCCTCGATCCGGCAATGCGGGGCTGGATGAACGAAGGCCGCTCCTACATCCCGCCGGTGAAGATCGGTGAGGTGATGCGCGCCGGGACTGTGGGGGAGGTCATTGCCTCCAACAGCGACAGCCTGAGGGTCGGTGACTTCGTGAGCGGCACCCTCGGTATCCAGCAATATGCAAAAGCAAAGGCGAAAGACCTGACAAAGGTCGATCCGAAGCTCGCGCCCATTGAAAATTATCTCGGCGGTCTCGGCATGCCGGGCCTCACCGCCTATTTCGGGCTGCTGGATGTCGGCGCGGTGAAGGAAGGCGATACGGTGCTGGTCTCCG
>PAKP01000083.1 GCA_002706985.1 Sneathiella sp.
CGAGCTGACACATCCGGGATTTGCCACTTTCGTGCCGGTGTTCGGCACCGTGCTTCTCATCGCCTTCGCCACGAAGGAGGATATGGTCGGACGGATACTGGGATCGAAACCGTTCGTTGCCATCGGCCTGATTTCCTATTCCCTGTATCTCTGGCATCTGCCGGTCTTTACATCCCTGCATCTGATCAATCCGGAGGCGGGCAACTTCGACAAGCTGGGCTGGGTGATCCTCTCGCTCGCGCTGGCGACGATATCCTATTATCTGGTCGAGCGGCCCTTCCGGAATCGCGATGTCATTCGCGCAAGACCGTTCTTCGTCTCGATCGGCACAAGCGCAATCGTGATCGTGTTCTTGTCCTTTCCTGTTGATCTCTTTAGCATAACAGGACCCTCTCTGGTCGGACACTAGCACTGGAAAGAGAGGCCCGGCTTCCCGCCGACCTTACCCAAACCTCCTGCAAGAACCCTTTTACCTCTTCGCACTGACTCTGCCCTCGCAATTGCTTTAATTTCCAATATAAAATAAAATCAAACGTTGTTGAAATCAGATCTTACGCTGAATACACTAACACAATATTTTCATGCTATTGTCGCTTTTGGGGTATGATTTGAGGTATCGACTGGAAATAGACGGACTGCGTGCTGTGGCGGTGATGCTGGTCCTGCTCTATCACGCCGCGTTCAACATCATGGGGCGCTCTAACTGGTTTGAGCATGGCAATATCGGCGTTGATATCTTTTTCGTCATCAGCGGTTATCTAATCACCTTCATCATCCTCAAGGAGCTGCGTGAAACCGGCAGCTTCAGTTTCGGCAATTTCTACGAAAGACGCGCGCGGCGTATTCTGCCGGTTCTGTTTTTCATCATCTTTGCGACATTTCCGGTTGCTTTTCATCTGCTGTCGGATGCGGAATTGTATGAGTTTCTGCAAAGCGTTATTTCCATCATATTCTTTGTCTCGAATATCTTCTTTTATTTTACCTATGACGCAAGCTCGCCGACGATTGCACCGTTTGTCCATACCTGGAGCCTCGCGGTCGAGGAACAATTCTACCTGATCTTCCCAATTGTGCTGTTACTGCTGTGGCGGCATCTTCCGAAATTCACGCTTCCCGTCTTCTTTATTGTATCTTGTCTCAGCTTCTTCTTTGCCGAATATATCGGCCGGTACGATTACGGGTTTAATTATACTCAACTGCCATCGAGAATTTGGGAGCTGCTCGCCGGATCATTTCTGGCCTATATGGAAATGAAACACGGTAAGGTCCACCGCAACCGTTTCAATTCCCTGTTGCCGATAGCGGGCGCCGCCATGATTTTCTGGTATGTTATGCTGCTCGGAACCAATCCGGTCCACCCCGGCTTTCTCAGCATTTTCCCGATTCTCGGGACGATGCTCATCATAGCTTTCGCATCAGGCGACGATCCTGTCGGGCGGCTTTTAAGCCTGAAGCCGGTTGTCGCAACCGGAAAGATTTCCTACTCCCTGTATCTCTGGCATTTGCCGGTCTTCATGTTCCTTGAATATGCCTATCCGAATTCGAAAAACCCGGAGAAGCTGGGGTGGATCGTTCTTACCTTCCTGTTGTCGGTAATATCCTATTATCTGATTGAACGGCCCTTCCGGAATCGCGAGGTCATTCGCGCGAGGCCGTTCTTCCTCTCGATCGGCGCAAGCGCAATGATACTCATCTTCTTGTCCTTGCCCAATGATCTGTTTAGCATAGCGGGATCCTCTCTGGCCGGACACTAGGGATAACAAAAAATGAACAACATACCCGACGGTTTTACGAAAAGCCCCCGCAGGAGCCCGCTTACCGATCCGTGGGAGCCGATCTATGTCAAGATGGCCGAGGCGGGCGGCATTCTCGCCATCGAGGTGCGGGAGGCCCATTGCAACGGGCGCGGGTTCGCCCATGGCGGCATGATCGCGGCGCTCAGTGACAACACCATGGGCATGTCCCTTGTGCTGAAGGCGCGCAAGAAGTTTGAGAACGATAAATTGAGCGCGGTGACCCTCAGCATGACCACGGACTATGTCGACAGCGCGCAGATCTGCGACTGGCTGGAATTCCGCGCCAATGTCCTCAAAGTCGGCCGCTCCATCGGCTTTACCGAGATGAAGGTGGTGGCGATCCGGGACGGGGAAGAACGGCTGATCGCCCGGGCCAACGCCTCATTCAAGCTTGTCTGAGGGCGGGCTTGCGTGCATGATGCGCGGGCGCCCGGATTGCGGCGCGGAGAACGGGGGAAAGTCATGCATATTACGGTTACACCCATTTTTGCGGCCCTGCTGGGGCTGATCTTTTTCTTCCTGAGCCTGCGCACCTCGCTGGTGCGGCGGCGGGCAAAGGTCTCGCTCGGCGATGGCGGCAATACGGAGTTGCAGATGGCGATCCGGGCCCATGGCAATTTCATCGAATATGTGCCGATTTCGCTGCTGCTGATGGCCTTTCTGGAGATGCGCACGGTCAGCATCTATGTCATCATCGTGCTCGGCGTCATGCTGGTCGCGGGCCGTTGCTGCCATGCCATCGGCATCAGCCGCGCCAACGCCAGTTTCCGCCTCCGCCAGATCGGCGCGGTGCTGTCGCTCCTCGTGCTGCTGATCGCCAGCCTCTGGCTGCTCTACAGCTATCTCATCTGACAGAGGGGAGGGGGAAGATGATTGCGCTTCTGTTTCTGTTACTTACCCTCGCGATCCTCGCCGCCTGGCAGGATAAATGGAATTATCCTATGGTCTGTTCGATGGCAGGCAGCAGGCCGGCCACGCGGTAGGTATCAATCACCGAATCAAAAAGCGAAATATCGGCGCGACTCCTCGCCATGAGCTGCGCGCCCGCGACAGCGGCGAAGATGGCGCGTGCCCGCGGTTCGCTCTCGCCGGATTTGACTACGGACGCAGCCGACAGCATCTGGCTCAGCCATGCCACGTTGACATCCGCAAATGTCTGGACCTCCTTCTTCACCGCTTCCGGCAGATCATCATATTCGGCAGCCATGAAATTGCAGAGGCATATGCGATTGTCTCTCTCGAGCGCCTTGCGAAAAATATCAGGATACTGCTGCAGGCTGCGGATCGGATTCGAGGTTTCGGCTGATAGAGAGTCGAGTTTAGCCGCCGTGTCCTCCCAATAGCGCTGCGCGACAGCCGCGCCGAGATCCGCTTTGCTCGGGAAGTAATAGTGGATGCTCGCGGCCTTGATGCCCACTTCATCCGCGATGTCGCGGAAATTCAAGCCGTTGTAGCCATGCGCCTGCGCGGCCTTTCTGGCTACCGCCAGAATGGCCTCCCGAGAGTTTGATCTCATTTCTTCGCCTCACCTTATATTTCCAGTTACCTGCCAAGTGATAGATAGACTTTGACAGGGGACATTTGAAGCTTTATTTTAAATCTATCAAATGACAGGTAGGCAAAGGAGCTGTGATGAAAATATACGATTGGCATACCGGCCCTTATCCGGCTCGGGTCCGTATCGCCGTGGCCGAGAAGAAACTGCAATCACAGGTCCGGTTTGTGTCGGTTGATCTTCGCAAAGGCGAGCACAAGACGCCCGAGTTTCTCGCCAAGAACTATTCGGGCACGTTGCCGGTGCTTGAACTCGACGACGGAACCTTCATTGCCGAATGCACGGCCATTACCGAGTATCTCGACGCACTTGATGGCGTTCCGACACTCACCGGCAGAACGCCGCGTGAGAAGGGCATGATCCACATGATGAGCAAGCGCGCCGAGTTGGAGTTGCTCGACGCCATCAGTGTCTATTTCCACCACGCCACACCGGGGCTCGGACCCGACGTCGAGGTCTATCAGAACGCCGAGTGGGGATTTCGTCAGTGTGACAAAGCCATAAGGGGCATGCATTACTTCGAGGACATTCTGAAAAAGCAGCCGTTCATCGCCGGTGAGATCTTCTCGATGGCTGACATCACGGTCATCGGCGGCCTGATCTTCGCTCAGCTCGTGAACCTGCCGGTACCTGCGGAGTGCGCGGCTCTTCAGGCTTGGTACGACAGGATGCAGGAACGTCCCAGCGTGCAGAACCGCGTGACGATGTCAAAACCGGCAGAGGCGTCTAGCTGACCTAGCGCTCCTCGTCGCCAGCCTCCGGCTGCTCTACAGCTATATATGTAGGCGGATAGACCCTTACGCCGCCTTGTCCTCCGGCCAGGGGTTTTTCCAGGCGGGGATCTGTTCGAGACCCGCGAGCCAGCGGATGATATTCGGGAAATCAGCGAAGGGCATCTCCGCCTCCCGCCAGTAGCGGGCCATGGAGGCCAGCGAAAAGTCGGCGATGGTCAGCCGGTTCGCGGCGACGAAATCCTTGCCCTCCAGATGCGCGTCCAGCACCTTCGCGTACTTAACGCAGTTCTTCTCGGCCTTTTTCAGAACCTCCGCATCCGGCGGGCCCATGTTGAAGGTCTTCTTCACGATATGCTCGATATACCAGGGGCCGACGGCGCCGACCCAGTGCCCCTCGTTCCAACTCAGCCAGCGCAGCACCTCGACCTGCTCGGCGAGATTCTCGGTCGGCCACAAATCGGAGCCTGCCTTGATGCAAATATGCGCCATGATCGCCGCCGATTCAAAGAGGACGAGGTCGCCATCGACCAGCGTCGGGGCCTTGCGGTTGGGATTGAGCGCCTTGTATTCCGGCGTGTGCAGGCCGCCCGCCTCCGCATCGATCCTGATCAGCTCCGCCTCCACCCCCAGATGCTTGATGAGCGCCAGAACCCGCATCGGCGCCTGCGCCGGTATCCAGTAAATCTTCATCGCCTCTTCTCCCTCGCGGTTTTCTTGAAACCATGCCCGCGGGCGGCAGGCGCTGTCAATATCGGCGGCCTGAAAATCGCGTCTCAGCCTTTCTCTGGGATGTCCGTTATCCCGTTCAGCAACGCGTCGATGGCGGCGCGGTAGGGGGTCGGGGGCTCCCCTTCGGCGATGGCAAGCGCTGCCCGGTCAAAGGCGGCGGAGAGAAGATCGGCCAAGGGCTTTAGCGGGATACCGGCCCGTATCCGGCCCTGCCGCGCCGCTTCCTCAAGCCCCGTAAGCAGGCTCTCCCCGCCGGTCTGGCGGTCGATCCGTTCAATCTCCAGCACGCCGAGCACGACCGGCCCCTCAAGGAGGACAAGACGCGCCCGGCCGGGCGTCATCATCGCTTCGAAATAGGCATCGCTGCCCGTTTTGAGCGCCGCCATCGGGTCCGTCATACCTTCGGTGCGGTGGTTGATCGCCGCCGCAATTTCCGTCATTTCCGCCTCGATCACCGCGCGGAAGAGGGCGGCCTTGTCCGGGAAATGATGATAGAGCGCGCCGCGCGTGACACGGGCTCTCGCGACAATCTCCGGCGTGCCGGTCTCGGCATAGCCTTTCTCCACAAACAGCGCCCGGGCGGATGTGATCAGGCCTGCGCGGGTCGCTTCGGTACGCTCTTTATTTGAGCGGATGGTTTTTTTCTGTTGCATACATGCAGCCTGTATGTAAAATAAGCCTGACCGGACTATACCCTATCCAACGGAGGAAGCAAACAATGAAATGCACACAATTTTATCCCGTCATCATGACCGACAAGGTACAGGAAACCGCAGACTTCTATGTCTCGAACTTTCGCTTCAAACCGGCGTTCGAGAGCGACTGGTACCTGCATCTGCAATCAACGGAGGATGAGGCCGTCAATATCGCGGTGCTTGACGGCTCCCATGAAACCGTGCCCGAGTCAGGGCGGGGCAAGGCGGCGGGGCTGATCATTAATTTCGAGGTTGAGGATGTCGATGCGGAATATGCGCGGGCCACAAAGGCGGGTCTGCCGATCCTGCTGGCGCTCCGGGACGAGGTGTTCGGACAGCGTCACTTCATCACGCAGGATCCGAACGGCGTGCTGATCGACGTGATCAAGCCGATCCCGCCAACCGGAGACTTCGCCGCGCAATATGTGAGTTGAGGCGCGGGGGACTTAGTGTTGTACGGGGGGATCGGTGCGGCGGCGGCCGTAGGAGCGGCTCTTCTCGATTTCGCTCTCGATCTCCTCGGCGATATCGGTCCAGCCATATTGCTTTGCCGCGTGATAGGCGCGCTGCAGGCCACAGGTATCAATGAGGTTCTGCGCAATCGCGCGTTTGTTCTTATCCAGGGACTGACTGGCCATCTTTCTACTCCGTCCTTCATTCAGGAAGGCTGCATATCGGAGCAGAATAAGGCCAAATCGTGAAATTTGCGTAAAGAGGCGGGGGGGGCGGCGGTTCGCGGCCGCCCCGGCGTCAATCCGGCGCTACTGATTGCAGCTCCTGTTGGCCTCGGAGAAGAGGTCCCGCTGCACTTTCGCGCTGGTCTGCCCGGTTGAGGCTTCCCATGTCGAGGCCATCGTCTCGCGGAGGCAGCTGCAATATTCCTCGACAGTCTTGCTTTTCAACTGCTTTTTGAGCTTGTCGCCCTTGAATTTGCAGATTTGGGTTTCCGGGTCCAGAAAGATCGCGCCGGTTTTGCAGGTGGGCGCGGTGTAGACCTCGATCATGGCGGCGGAGGCGATGCTGTTCATCGTTTTTGTATCCCAACTTGCCTGGTTCTTGAGCCTGTCGATATCCGCCTGCTCCTGATCAATTCTTTTCTGGTAACCGGTTTTGGCCTGCGCCTTCTGCTCGGCGGTTAGCCGGTCGTCGGACTGATGCTTCTTCATGACAGCCTCGAAATTGCCGATGGCCCGTTCCTTCATGGCCACCTGCTTGGCGACTTCTTTCTCTACATAGCCCGGCGCCTGATCGACGACGCACTGGCAGTCATAGAGGTTCTTCGCCGCCCGGTACCCCTCGCAATAGGTCCGGGTCCATTGGCCGAGATCGGGCGCGCTGGCGGCGTTCGCACTCCCGAGGGCGAGAAGGCTGAGGGTGAGGAGAGTGAGGATCGAGAGAAGAGATTTCGGCACGGCAGTAGTCTTCCTTTGTTGCTTCTTCGGCACATTGGGGATAGGCGGGCCACGATGACCGGCATCGAGGGCTCACGTCCCGAATTTTAAAGGCCATGCCCGCTATGTAAAGGATTTTAGTGTGAAATTCCGGCGGCCTGCCGCAACGGGCCCCCGGTTTCGCATGAAGAATGCCCCGTCAATTACGGCACTGGTTCCGGGCCTGCACCGGGACGTTGACGGCCACCTTGGAGCTATAGGCACCATTGGACGCGAGCCAAAGCTCCGCAGCCTTGTTGGCCGAACAGGTGCAAAATTCTTCCGGAGTTTTGTTCCCCTTCATGTTACTCAAAGTGGTGGCGCCCATGCAGGTTTTATATTCCTTTTCGCGCATACCGCCGCCGACCTTGCACATGGAGTCCTTATAAATATTAAGCTCTACTGAGTTCACGATGGCGCGGCGCGTATTATTGTCCCAGTTTGCGCGATCCTCAATTTTAGCAACATCCGCTTTTTGTTTCGCTAAATACTTGCGTGTGCCATCTTCCAGCTGTGCTTTTTTCTCGGCCGTGAGGTTTGGATTGGCAAGGTTTTTCTTTAACGCATCTTCCTTAGCAGCAATTACCGTTTTCAAGCCTTTTGTCCGGCTATCAATCGCCGCGCCTATGTAGCTTTCCGAATTCTCCGCAAGGCACCGGCAGTCATAGAAGGTCTTCGCCGAGTAGTTTTGTTCGCAGTTCTCATAGATCATTTTGCCTTCCGGGCTAAGCGTGCCCGCATAGGCGGCTTTCTGCTCCTTCTCCGCCTTCGCGGCGGCCATGGCGGCGGCCTGTTTGTCCTTCTCGGCCTGTTTCGCGGCGGCAATTTCCGGCGGCGGGGAGGAGAAGGTCGTCCAGTCCTCGCTATAAAGGAAAGGCTCGAAGTTATCGACCCGGAACTCGAAATCATTGCCCGCCTGCACATGGCCGAGCAGGGCGGCAACTTCCGGTCCCTTGGCATGGAAACGGAGTTTCGTCGATCCGCCGCCCGAGATATTCTTTGCCGTGATTTCCGTTCCGCCAAAGCGGATCAGGACGACGGAGGGTGGATCGTAACTATCGGTCTTGCGGAATGTCGTGCCGATTTCCTCCCGTATATCGATCTTGACGCCGGGCGGAAGCTGCATGCCGCTCAGGCTGTGTTGGGCGAAAAGCTCATCACCCTTGATCTCGGCATAGAACCGCTCCGGTTCCCTGTCCTTGATCAGCAGCCAGGCACCCTGCAATTGCGGCGCACTGCCTTCATAGAGATAGGCGCGGTCATAGTCATGCGGGTTAAGGGACTTCTTGGCCGTTGCTGGGGCCGCGGCTTTTTCGACCTTAGGTTCCGGTGCCTTCGGCTCCTCGGCTTTCGGGGCGGGGGCCGCCGTTGTGGTGGTCGTTGTTGCCGGTTCCGCCGCCGGGGTCGGTGTTTCCTTCAGCTTGGCAAGCAGTTCTACGCTGGCATCCCCTGTAGGCTCCAGGCTCTGCGATTGCTCAAAGGCGATGATCTGCTTTCTGGTATTCGGGCCATAGGCGCCGTCGACACCGATTTTATAGCCGAGCCGCTTGAGTTCCGTCTGCGTCGCCTTGACCAGCGCCGTGTCGTTGTTGCCGCTCGGTGCTGCCGGAGCCGGGGCCGCCGTCTTCGGGGCCGACGGGGCGGTCACCGTGCTTTGCGCCGGGGCCTTGGGCGCGGCCGGGGCGGTGGTGGTTGCCGGTTTCTTGGCCTGTCCTTCGCCGTCCGAGGTGGTCGGCGATTCGGGTTCCGCCTCTTTCAGGGCTTCGGCGGCCTTGTCCGTCAGCTCCGTTGCCGTGTCTTTCAGCTTGTCGAGCCAGCTAGCGTTCGCGCCGCCGGCGATGAAAAGAGCGGCAGAGAGGATGAGAAGGGATGCGAGGATTTTTTTCGGCACGGCATGTGTCTTTCTTTTTTTGACCCCGCCAATGAACAGGGGGAAGCGCTTGAATTGAAAAGCTTGCGATGTCGTTATCGGGCCTGATTTTAATGGCCACAATCGTCATGTAAAGAATTTTATCCTTATGGCAAAAGCGGTTGCGCGCCAGCGGCCATTTTGCACTCTTTGTCCATTAGAGATATTGCATATGCCGATCGGATATGGTATAATCAACGGGCTTGAAGGAATTGGATTTAACAACCGCTTCTTCCCCGGTTTTTCGGGGGACTTTTACGGAGGTAAAGGACGGATTGGATATCAAATTCCCTTTATATAGCGATGTTGATGGTGCTGGGACAGGCGCAATGAAAGTGCAGGTAATCGGCACCACCGGAAATTGGGGCGAACTTTAAGGACGCTTTAAAATTGGCGCCTTGCGGATAATCAGGAAGTCCTGTGCCGGGTTACAAATCAGCATCGTCGATATCGGAGTGGACCGGAGTTTTTTCTCCAAGCGGATAGATAATCCGGTTTCCCCTCGATTGATTGGACGCCCAGGTGGGACCCCTCGGACGAAATTTGCCGCGACATAAATCTGCATCAAAATCGATGCGGCGCTCGCGCAAACCGTCCGCCGCGTGTCACCGACGGGATGCTCACCTGCGGATGGCGGCTGTCCCCCGGCCAGGGGCGGCGACCCTCTTCAGGGGCGGACCCGGCGTTCTGTTTCCTTAACCCTGTCCGGCAGTACGCGGGAATACCCACCCACGCTCTGACGGAGATGCGCCTCTACCCGCCACCGAAGGTCTTGTAGAGAAACGCGATGACCAGCGCCACCGCCAGCCATATGGCGATGTTGCGCAACAATGCCGCCTTGCCGGCGCGGCGCGTGTAGTAGAGGAAGCCCGGCAGCACCAGAAACAGCACCATGAGCAGGGCGACGAGTTGCAGAATTTGTCCTTCGGCCATGCCTTTTCGCCTTTATCGTCACAATTTTGCCCGCCTTGACAGCCATAGGAGGGCTGTTTCAGTCAAAATATCAAAAATTTGGCGGATAGCGAGACAACATTTGCTTAAATTGCCCCGGCGGTTTATTTTGCACGCAATTTCTAAGGGCGGAACTGGAGTTTTTTGTGGCCGATATTTTTAACGAAGTCGATGAGGATGTCCGGAAGGAAAAATCACTGGCACTTTGGAAGGCCTATGGCAAATATGTCATCGGCGCTGCGGTCCTGATTATCGCCGCGACGGCGGGCTATGTCGGGTGGCAGAATTATACCGTGAGCCAGTCGCGCACCCAGGGCTCGGAATTCAATGCGGCGGCAGCGCTGATGGCGGCGGAAAAACCGGGTGAGGCCGCGGCGGCCTTTGCCGGGCTTGCCGAAAGCGGAAACGCCGGATACCGTCCGCTCGCCAGCCTGCGGGAGGCCGCGGCCTTCCTTGAAGCCGGGCAAGGGGACAAGGCGCTTGCGATTTATGACGAGTTGTCGGCCGACGGCTCCGTCGATCCCGAATTTTCCGCGCTCGCCGATCTGATGGCGGGCTATTACCTCCTCGATAACGGCACGACCGACGAGGTCCGGAACCGGATTGCGCCGCTGACCGAAGCGGGCAGTCTGTTCAACGCCTCGGCCAATGAGTTGCTGGCGCTGACCTATATCAAGGACGGGGAGCCCGGAAAGGCCCGCGAGGTGCTGGCGGCCCTCCAGAATGACGCCGGCGTGCCGGAGGATATCAAGGGCCGGGTGAGCCAGCTTCTCGCGGCACTGGGAGGGTCTTAACCCGATGCCCCGACGCTTGATGCCGACCGTAATCCGCCCCCTTCTGAGGCCGGCGCTGATGGGCGCGGCCCTTCTTGGCCTTGGCGCCTGCAGCTGGTTCGGAAATCCCGAAGCGCCGCCACTGCCCGGGGACCGTATTTCCATCCTGTCGCTGGAACAGACGCTGGAGGCCGATGCGGGTCTCGCCGATCTGCAGGTGCGGCTGCCCGCGCCGTATGAGAATGCCAACTGGCCGCAGGCCGGTGGCGTGCCCTCCCATGCGCTCTATCACCTTGAGCTCGGCGACGAGCTGGAGGAAGCCTGGCGGGTTTCCATTGGCGACGGATCGGATGATGAGAACCGCATGTTTTCCTCCCCCGTGATTGTGGGCGGCAAGGTCTATGCGATGGATTCCAGCGCCGAGGTCACCGCTTATTCAGCGGAGGATGGCAAGGAACTCTGGTCGGTCAACCTGACCCCGGAGGACGAGGATGAAGGCAATATCGGCGGCGGGCTCAGCTTTGAATATGGCCGCGTCTTCGCCACCACCTCCTATGGCGATATTGTGGCGCTGGACGGGGAAAGCGGCGAGACTGTCTGGAAAACCGGGCTTGGCGTACCGCTCCGGGCGGCGCCGACAATCGCTGACGGGCAGATTTTCGTCATCACCTTCGACAGCCGCATTTTCGCGCTCGACGCGGCTACCGGCGATATCAACTGGAATTTCGAGGGCGGAATCGAGACCACGGGCCTGCTCGGCGCGGCGAGCCCCGCCTATGACAACGGCACGGTCGTCGTGCCCTTCGCAAGCGGCGAGCTTTACGCCTTTCGCGCCGCCAACGGACAGCAGGCCTGGAGCGACCAGCTCGTCCGCCGCCGCCTCTACAGCTCGCTCACCTCGCTCACCGATATCAACGCCTTCCCGGTCATCGACCGCGGGGTTGTCTATGCCGCCAGCTATTCCGGCCGTATGATCGCCGTCGATTTGCGCACCGGTAACCGGCTGTGGGATCAGGAAATCTCGACCCTGCAGACCCCCTGGGTGGCGGGCGATTTCCTCTTCGTTGTCTCGACCGACGGCGATCTGGTCTGCATGTCCCGGCGCAACGGCCTGATCCGCTGGGTCCGGCCGCTGGGTAAATATGAGGATCCGGAGGACAAGCGCGACCTGATCATCTGGACCGGCCCGATTTTGGCCAGCGACCGGCTGATCCTCGTTTCCAACTACGGGCTGGCGGTTTCCGTTTCCCCCTATGACGGGAAGGTGCTTGGCCGGATGGAACTGTCGGACCCGGCCTCGATCCCGCCGGTGGTGGCCGGAAATACGCTTTATATCCTGACGGACGACGCCGATCTTGTGGCCCTCAGGGCGCCGGGCGCAGAATAGACCATGACTTTTACCGTCGCGATTCTCGGCCGTCCGAATGTCGGCAAATCGACCCTGTTCAACCGTCTGGTGGGCAAGAAGCTGGCGCTTGTCGATAACACGCCGGGGGTGACCCGCGACCGTCGCGAAGGCGAGGCAAGCATCAGCAACCTTAATTTCCGCGTGATCGACACCGCTGGGCTGGAGGAGAAATTCGACGACAGCCTGGAAGGGCGGATGCGCCGCCAGACGGAGATCGCGCTGGAGGAGGCCGATGTCGCGCTGATGCTGATCGATGCGAAGGCGGGCGTTACTCCGCTGGATGAGCATTTTGCCGGATGGCTCCGGCGGGCCAAAACGCCGGTCATTCTGGTCGCCAACAAATGCGAGGGCAAGGCGGGGGAACCCGGCCTGCTTGAGAGTTATGCGCTCGGCCTTGGCGATCCCGTCGCCCTCTCCGCCGAGCATGGGGAGGGCATGGCCGAGCTGTTCGACGCGCTGCTCCCCTACGAGAAGACGGAGGATGCGGACGGGAAAGCCGAAGACGAGGACGGGGAGGAAAAGCCCCTGCAGCTTGCCATTGTCGGCCGCCCGAATGCGGGCAAGTCAACGCTGGTCAATTATCTTATCGGGGAGGAGCGGATGCTGACCGGGCCCGAGGCCGGGGTCACCCGCGATGCCATCGCCGTCGAATGGGAGTTTGAGGGCCGCGCCATCAAGCTCGTCGATACGGCGGGACTGCGCAAGAAGGCGCGGGTGCAGAAGAAGCTCGAAAAGCTCTCGGTCGCCGACAGCCTCCGGGTGATCCGCATGGCGGAGGTCGTCGTGCTGATGATAGATGCCGAGGAAACTTTCGAGAAACAGGACCTCACCATCGCCGCCCATGTGATCGAGGAGGGGCGGGCGCTGGTCATCGCGGTCAACAAATGGGACACGGTGAAGGACCGGCAGGGGACGCTGAAACTCATTCGCGACCGGCTCTCGATCTCGCTGCCGCAGGTGCGCGGTATTCCGGTGATCACCCTCTCGGCGCTCTCGGGGCGCGGGGTGGAAAAGCTGATGCCGACGGTGCTGGAGGTCTATGCGCTCTGGAACAGCCGTATCTCGACGGCGCGCCTCAACCGCTGGCTGGAGATTATGCTGGAGCAGCATCCGCCGCCCATGGCCAAGGGCCGCCGCCTGAAAATCCGCTATATGACGCAAGTGAAGGCGCGCCCGCCGACCTTCAGCCTGTTCATGTCATCGCGCGGCGAACTGCCCGAAAGCTACCTTCGCTATCTGGTGAACGGCCTGCGACAGGACTTCAACCTCCCCGCCGTCCCCATCCGCATCTTCCCAAGGACGGGGAAAAACCCGTATGCGGATAAGGGGTGAGGGAGAGGGTGATTTTGCGCCCTCTCCGGTATTCTTACTGTTTTGCCATCAGCCGGGGCATCGGCAGCAAGGCCTCCTTCGGATTTTTAAGGGTCTTTGCATAGTTGGACGCAAGGATCATCTTGTTGATGGCGACGATATAACGCTCATTCAGTACGCCTGACGTGACACCGAAGGGATCGGTCAAGGTCACGTCAAGAGTGTTCTTGTTGTAGAAGCCTTGCAGATCGACGATGGCGGCCTTTGGCTGGAAGACGGCGCGCATAACCGAGACCAGCTTGTTGACAGCGACGAAATTCTTCGCCTTGTCCAGTTGACTGAAGGCATCGGTAAAGAAGCTGAGCAGGCTGTCAGGCCCTTTGAAAAAGGTCCAGCCGCCCTTCTCCTGAAAGAACGGAGTGACATATCCGGCGCAGGTATATTTGGTGTTCTCGATACATTTTAGGCGGAGATAGGTCACGCTTGAGCCGTCCGGGGCGGTGACCATCGGGAAGCCCTGCAACTCCCGGAGGATATTAATCCGCATGACCTCATCATAAATGCTTTTGTTCAGGGTTTTGTCGATCTCGCTTTGCGGCACTTCCATATTCGAGAGGTCGCCCAAATCTTGATATTCATTGCGTCCGCCCGAGGCCATGGCCGCCATGTTGCCAAGGTCGCCCTTGACCAGCAGCAGGACCATTGGCGGCACATTCGGGGTTGGATCATGGATAATATAGGCCCATTTGAAATAACCCGAGTCAAGATAGGTAACGTTGAGGGGGATGGTTTTCAGGCCAATGCCGGTATCAAGATGAATGACCTTGACCTTCTGGGCCTCGGTAATATCCATGGCGCTGGCATTCTGGAACGCCAATGCCAGAAAAGCCGCCATGAATACAGCGGTTAAATTTCTTAAATTCATAAATATTCACCTTATTTCAATAACAATATCCAAATAACGAAAGGTATCGGATTGTGTGAATATTTATGAATTGTCGCCCGCCGTCCCCATCCGCATTTTCCCAAGGACGGGGAAAAACCCGTATGCGGATAAGGGTTAGGGGTTAATCCGCCGTTATCCAGGCGCCGTGGAAGCCGGCGGGAATGCGGCGGTCGAGCGCGATGGTGGCGAGCGGCGGCTTGGAGATATCCTCGGCGCCCAAGATACGTATCTCGCTGGTGTTTGATGCGTCCCTGTAGACGCAGACGAGCAGCCAGCCATCGTCTTCATTCACGCCCCCTGGGCGCGGAACAAAAACCGGTTCGCTGTTCTGGTCGCGCTCCGGGACAGGATGATGCCGGGTTGTCCCGTTTTTCAGATCGTACCGCACGATACCGCGCATTTCATCATGATCCGGCTGCTCGACGGCATAGAAATAGCGGTTTTCCCGCCCCATGCGGGTCTCGTTGATCCGCGGGAGCTCGATATGAAGATCGCCGAGTGCCTGTTCCGTCACGCTGCCGTTCTTCAGGTCAATCGAGTAGCGCCACAGGACGCCGAGCGGATTTGGGAGGAATTTTTCGCCGCCCTCATCCAGTTTGAAGTAGGACGGATAGCGCACGACATCGAGAAGGATGGTCTCGTCGGGCGCGTTATAGGCGTTGACCACATGCTGGATGAAGCAGGGCTCGATCTCCAGCCAGGTGACCTTGCCGCCGTCGCGTTCTATCAAACAGAGCCGGGACTGGCGGCTGTCTTGCCAGCGGATCGGAATCCTGAAACCCTTCTGCAACATGGAAAAATCATAGGCGACATTCGTATCCATAAGGATGCTGTGGGTTTCGGTGATCGCCATGTCATGCATCATGGCGGGCGCCGGGACGGCGATTTCCATATCGACCGTCGTCGCCCCGCTGCCGTCGATCACGCCATAGCGCAGCCAGGGTTTGTTCCAGTCGGCGCGAAAGGTCATCAGTTCCCCCGTTACCGGGTCACGCTTGGGATGCGCGGTCATGCCGCCGGAGAAAGTCCCGAGGGCATTTGATGCGCCCAGCGTCTCCAGTTCGGGGGTAATCTCGATGGGCTGTCCCCCCTCCGACAGGGCAAGAAGGGCGCCCGCATGCTTGATGACGTTAATGTTCGGGTTGGACTCGACCAGCTCCCCGGCGGCATCGGCGTTAAAATGACCGGCCCAGTTACGGGTGCGGACCCAGCGGTTTCGATAGGCCCGCGCCTTGCCATCCGAAAAGGTAAGGCCGTGGAGCATTGCCGCCTCCGGCCACCAGTCGAGCACGTCATTGCCGGCGAACCGGCCGCTGAAGGGATTGGGCCCGTTGCGGAGCAGCGCGCCGTTCAGCTCGCGGGGGATCTCGCCGGTCACGGTAAGATCCGTCTGCACGACCTCATCCGTCACGGGCAGGAAAGCCCGTGCGATTTCATTATCTGTACTCATTATCTTTTTCCCAGTTCGCCGAGGCGGGTTTGAAATTCGCTGATTTTCTGCGGGCTCAGGGCATTGATCGGCAGGCCGCGCAGGGCATCCCTCAGGATATTCCCGGCATCGTCCAGCAGCTCGCGCCCGGCGGGCGTGATCACGGCGAGGCTCTGGCGGGCATCGCGCTCGCTCCGCTCGGTCACCACCAGATGGATCTTTTCCAGTGGTTTCAGCGCGCGGGTAACCGCAGAGGCGGTCAGGCCGACGCTATCGGCGAGATCGATCCGTGAGAGGCCGGTCGGGCCGGCGGCCGACAGGGCCTTCAGCAACCGGTATTCACTGAAGCTGACCCCCTTCGTGCTGGAGAGCACGCGATCGAGCTTGCGCTCAAGCGACGCCGCTGTTTCCAGGAACTGAAGGACGGTTGGTTCTGTGTGTGGGGCAAGGTCTAATGTTTTCATGCATGCATAATACATGATCACTCACGCAATATGCAAGCATTTTTTTCGAGGTGGGGCGATACAGGCGTCTAGGCGCGGCGGATGAGGTGAAGGTCGTCCTCAGCGGTCTCGTAATGGATCAGGCCGAAGGAGGGGAACTCGATCATGACGCCGGTTCTGAGATATGCCCATTGCTCCCTTGGATGCGTGTCGCTGTATTCATCCGTATCGATCGAGCATACAACGACGCCCTCACGATCATCCCCCAATCCGACCCGATCACCCAGTCTTACCTCTTGTCCGTCCGGATATTTCATTTCTGTTCCTTGAGCGGTTTATGAAAAGCCCGATTTTAATCGTCTTCGAAGTAAGGCTCTCCGGACGGGAAGTATAAATCGTACTTTTTCGAGAGGCGCCTCAGCATCGGCTCGACCGAGTTTACCGATAGTTCTAATGCCTGAAGTAAGTCGGCACCGTAGGTTTTATCGTTTTGTCCATCGATACCGTCGAATTCAATTGAGCAGACAGCCGTTTCGGCTCCCGGTTCGAAAAATTTCTCCCCCTGTACGAGATACCTCGGCGGCATAATCCTGACGCTGAATTCATGTCGCTCACCGGCATTTTTCAGCGAGTACAGGAGCTTTCTCTCCGCAACGGCTTGTGTCATTTCTGTTCCTAGGTGCCTCCAAGTCGTTGCTGCAATTCATGCAAGAGGGATTTAAGGTCATTCCTGATGCGGTCTTCGTAAAATGAAACCGGTTTTCCGTCTTCAAGTTCGCTGCCATATCCGACGAATTTGACCGGAATGAAATTATGCCCGGCACTGTGTAAATTCCAAAGCGCTATGCAGCCTGATTTCAAATCAAGCTTATGAGCCAGCATGTCTGTTGCGAGATGGGCAACTCGAAGTTTGAAAAGCTTTTCCGGATCGTCCAAATTGAAGCATTCTGCGATTAAGTGTCGGGCTGCATTAACATCAATCTGTTTGGAATAGTCGAAACCAATCAGTTGCAGATAGGGGGCGTTACCGATCAGGTTTTCCAGATTTTTTGACCGATATAGTGCCCCTTCGAAGTCATTATCAGATATTTCTTTCCAGAAAAATCTGTAACACTCTTCGGAAATATCACTATCAGTAATGCCCATATTCAACCATTTTACGGAATATATATTTAATAAAATATCTCGTTAAGAGAGTATACTATCATACATCCGTCGCTGAATAAACTACCCTCCAAACACCACGCCATTCTCCTCACTCAGCACGGCGTCGAGGAACATCTGTGCCTTGGTTTCGGGGAGGGGGTGGTCGTTCGGGTTTTCGGCGGGGTAGGCGACGGCGCGCAGCCGCGTGCGGGTCGGGCCGGGGTCGATCAGGTTCACCTTGAGGTTCGTCTTGGCGACTTCATGGGCGTAGGTTTTCGCAATCACCTCGAGTGCGGCCTTGCTGGCGGCGTAGGCGCTCCAGAACTGCTTGTTTTCATGGGCGACCGAGGAGGTCACAAAAAGCGCGCGGCCCGCC
>PAKP01000084.1 GCA_002706985.1 Sneathiella sp.
CAGACGGTGAGGTCCTATCTACTGGAAAATCCGTTTGGGGCCAAGAATTTTGGGATCGCTCGCAGGCAACAGGTGAAAAATATTTGCCCATCTGGATTATTTTGCGAGGCGAATTTTTTACATCCCTTGACAGCAATCCGACTTTTCATTACATCCCTAGCGAAACTGTTAGCACTCTCTTCAATAGAGTGCTAATTAGAGAATGAAACGGTTACTCAACAAGCATGAGGGAGACTTTAATGAAATTTCGTCCATTGCATGATCGCGTATTGGTCAAGCGTATCGAGGCTGAAGAAAAAACAGCCGGTGGCATTATCCTTGTGGATAGTGCGCAGGAGAAGCCATCCCAGGGCGATGTTCTGGCAGTAGGAAATGGTGCCATTTCTGAAGACGGCAAAGTTCGTCCACTCGACGTAAAAGTGGGCGATAAGGTCGTTTTCGGCAAATGGTCCGGAACCGAAATCAAGGTCGAAGGCGAAGACGTCTTGATCATGAAAGAATCAGACATCATGGGCATTTTGGCCTAATCAACACATTTGTGATTGAGGAATAAAGATATGGCAAAAGAAGTCAAATTTAATACAGACGCGCGTCGGCGTATGCTAAAGGGTGTTAATATCCTGGCAGATGCGGTTAAAGTAACCCTCGGCCCGAAAGGCCGGAACGTGGTTATCGATAAATCATTCGGCTCCCCGCGCATCACCAAAGATGGCGTGACCGTCGCCAAAGAAATCGAGCTCGAAGATAAGTTTGAGAACATGGGCGCGCAGATGGTCAAGGAAGTTGCTTCCAAGACCAATGATATCGCCGGTGATGGTACGACAACTGCAACCGTTTTGGCTCAGTCCATCATTCAGGAAGGACTGAAGGCTGTTGCTGCGGCAATGAACCCAATGGATCTGAAGCGCGGTATCGATCTTGCTGTTGCAAAAGCCGTTGAATCCATAAAAGAAATGTCCAAGCCGGTTTCCGGTCAGGAAGAAATTGCACAGGTCGGTACGATCTCTGCAAATGGTGAAGCTGAAATTGGCAGCATCATCTCCGAAGCCATGCAGCGCGTTGGCAATGAAGGCGTGATCACTGTTGAGGAAGCCAAAGGCCTCGCAACTGAACTTGACGTTGTTGAAGGCATGCAGTTCGACCGTGGGTATCTTTCCCCTTACTTCGTAACGAACGCAGAGAAAATGGTTGCCGACATGGACAACCCCTATATCCTGCTTCACGAAAAGAAACTGACCAACCTGCAGCCGATGCTGCCGCTCCTTGAAGCTGTTGTTCAGGCCGGCAAACCGCTTCTCATCATCGCGGAAGACATCGAAGGCGAAGCTCTTGCAACGCTTGTTGTCAACAAGCTCCGTGGTGGTCTGAAGATTGCTGCTGTCAAGGCGCCGGGCTTTGGTGATCGTCGCAAGGCGATGCTCGAAGATATCGCAATCCTGACCGGTGGTCAGGTGATCTCTGAAGAGCTCGGCATCAAGCTTGAGAATGTTGGCCTTGATATGTTGGGTACGGCGAAATCTGTTTCCATCTCCAAGGAAGAAACAACCATCATTGATGGCGCTGGCGAGAAGGCCGATATCGAAGGCCGTTGCAACCAGATCCGCGGCCAGATCGAGGAAACCTCTTCTGACTACGACCGTGAAAAACTGCAGGAACGTCTTGCCAAGCTGGCAGGTGGTGTTGCCGTGATCAAGGTCGGCGGTGCGACGGAAACCGAAGTGAAGGAACGCAAGGATCGTGTTGATGACGCGCTTCATGCAACGCGTGCGGCGGTTGAAGAAGGTATCGTTGCCGGTGGTGGTGTTGCGCTGCTTTATGCTTCCCGTGCGCTGGAAAACCTCAAGGGCGACAATGAAGACCAGAACGTTGGTATCAAGATTGTTCGCCGGGCACTTCAGGCACCTTGCCGTCAGATCGCTGAAAACGCCGGTTCCGATGGGGCAGTTGTTGTCGGCAAGCTGTTGGAACAGAAAAGCGTAACATTTGGCTTTAACGCCCAGACAGGCAACTATACCGATCTGCCGAAAGAGGGTGTTATCGATCCGGCTAAAGTTGTTCGCGCCGCTCTTGAAGACGCAGCATCCATTGCCAGCCTCCTTATCACGACGGAAGCCATGATCGCTGATCTTCCGGCAAAAGATTCTGGTGCACCTGCGATGCCTGACATGGGCGGCATGGGCGGTATGGGTGGCATGGGCTTCTAAGCCGCCCGTTTACCCACACATCAAAAGAATGGGGCCGTCCTTCGGGGCGGCCCTTTTTTGTGCTCATCCTATCTTTGAGACGGCGGTATCAGGATTTTTCGAAGATTTGGATATAATTGTTCGCGGGCATCGGGTGGGTGGCAATGTGCTCAAGACCATTATGTTTTGCTTCCGCACTCACAACCTCTATGTCGCGGACAGCAAAACTGGGATCCAGTGACTTAAGCCAGCTTTCAAATTTCGCGTTGCTGGGGGCGGTATGCTCGCCGTTTACTTTGAAGGGGCCATAAAGGATAAGCCGTCCACCGACGGGTAGAATTCTCCGGGCGCCTGCCATCAATCCTTCGCATGTCTGCCAAGGGGAAATATGGATCATATTGGCATTGAAAATTGCCGTAATCGCTCCCCCGTCATAATCTGCCTTCTCGACAGGCCAGTGTGGTTTTGTCACATCCAGTGAAACTGGCGAGAGGAGATTATCGGATGGTTGATAAGCGATCCAGTCTTCCACATTATCTAGCTGCTCCGGATCATAATTGCTCGGCTGCCATTTCAGCGGGCGGAGTACGGGCGCGAAAAATACCGCATGTTCGCCGCTGCCGCTGGCGATTTCCAGAACTGTGCCGCTATCAGGAAGGCTGGTTTTCAGGACGGACAGGATGGGCTCGCGATTTCGCTCGGTTGCCGGAGCAAACTGTCGCCGATCCATCATTTTTTATCCCCATCTTTCGAGTCGCGCCATTTCTGGCGATGTTCAAACCCTTTCTCGAAGAACGCCGCGCGTTTGTCTTCAGGAAGCGTTTTGGCAAGTTCAATCATGGATGCTTGCAAGAAACTTTCGATCTGGATCTGTGTTGCGATCATATCCGCGTACGTCTCGTTTATTGCAACAAGATCAAGCTTTTCGGCACTGAATAGTTCCGCGAGCTTTTCACGATGTTCACGAAATTCCCGGAAGAAGGGTCGGAGGCTCCCGCGATTATCCTTCCACAGCTGCTGGATTTTCTCCTGATCCTTTTCATCCAGGATAGTGACGGCTTCTCTGCGGTCGAAGTGAAATTTACCATGTCCCCGCTTATCCCTATCATGGTCAATCCATTGGGTGATGAGGAAGCCTCCGATAATGAGGTTTACGGCGATTGATAGAATCAGCGCGGCTGACAGAATTCTTTGCCTAGAGATTCTCATATTCGGATTCCAGATCAGATATAGTTGCACCGCTGAAAGACGGATCGTTTAACGCGAATTCATCGCTATTTTCGAGAATGTTGGGGCTGGTAAAACCAAGCAGAATACCAATGCAGGCAGCCATTGCCATTCCTGCGGCGGGTTGCCAGATGGAGCCGAATGGCCAGAGGCTTTTCAGGAAAGACCCTTGATTGATGTCTTCGGCATTCATCAGAACGCGTCCCATAAGACCTGATGGCGCCACTATGGGTTTGGATTCGTCACTGAGGAGCTGATCGAATTTCGTCTCCTGACGGAGCAGGCTGCGCGCAACATCCGAAGAACTCAAGAGCCTTTTCATCATGTGAAGGTCTGCCTTTGGCCAGCTTTCCACGCGTGCGCCGTAGGTCTCCACGACAGCCTTGAAACGGGCAAGATCTCTCGACAAAGTCTCCTTCATATTGCCTCTCCATCCATTTGCCGTCGGGTCGGCATCAATAATTCTTTCAGTTTTCTTCGTCCTCGGGCAAGAAGGGATTCCAGTGCCTCAACCGATATTTCCATTATTTCGGCCGTTTCTATATTCCCATATTCCTCAAAATGCACTAACGAAATGGCAATGCGCTGTCGAGCAGGAAGCATTTGCAGGGCTTCATTCACCTTATCACCAAGTTGCTGCTGTTCCTTTAGCTCAATCACTCCCGGCCTTGTATCTTCCATATCGGGCACTTCATCGTCACTATATCGTTTTTGCTTGCGCAGATAATCGACGCATAAATTGTGAGTGACGCGATGCAGCCAGGTTTTTATCTGAGCTTTGGCTTGCCATTTTGGCGCCTGCTTCCAGAGCTTGATAAACGCTTCCTGAGCCATGTCTTCTGCAAGACTGCTGTCCCCTAAAATGCGCAACGCCAACCGAAAAGGTCCATCCAGATATAATTCGGCCACCAAGCGGCTTGCTGTCGCGCTCCCGTTAGCGACCTCTTGCATAAGTGCGGCATCTTTTTCAATCTCGCTTGGATTATGCATAGTCACCTGACGGTTTCCAAGGAACGGCTGTTTGCCGCCCGTCACATTTACTTTTTATACGGGCGGCAGGATCAAATCCGTCGCAATTAATTTTTGCGATGGCGGAAAATGAAGAGAGGGCGGAGAGCTAGACCGACTCTTTTTCGCTCTCGGCGTCGTCAGTCTTTTTTGCCGTGTCCTTACCGCTTTCCATTTCCGTCAGCAGGTTTGGCTGCTCCCCGGCAATTTTCTTCAGAGTGCCGCCGACTTCTCCACCGGGCTCAATCTCAATCTCGCCATAACTGATGTCACCGGTAACCCGACCGGTTTTCCGGACGACG
Organism: Sneathiella sp.; assembly: GCA_002706985.1. GTDB lineage: Bacteria > Pseudomonadota > Alphaproteobacteria > Sneathiellales > Sneathiellaceae > Sneathiella. The sequence goes on from PAKP01000084.1 coordinate 4,721, forward strand.
AGACGTTTGCGGGCTTTCATGGTGCCGTCAAACTCGCCCGAGATATCTGCGGTGTCGATATCGACTGTGCCGTTGAACACACCGCTTTGGCTGATTTCGATTTCCTTACTGGTCATCGACGCCTCAACCTTTCCTTCGACGATCAGGCGGTCACAGGCCGTGATTTCGCCTTTGAGATGGATATCGGCGCCAACATGAAGTTTGCTGCCCTCTTTTTTCCCTTCTGGCGCGGCACCATAAGGAGATGATTTCGGGCGCAGGCTGTTATCAATACCAAAGCTTCTCGTTCCGCCAGTTGTTGTCATCGGTTTAACTCTGCTTTCCAGTTTTTGTTCAGAAGGAGGTGGTGTTTCTTTGTTACTTTCGGGTGTGTCGGTCAATTTCGGTTTCTTTTGAAACATATTTTTCCCCAATAGTGCTAAATTCAGTAATATGCCGGATTTGGCCATAAAATAGTGTCCGGCATGCGTTGGTACTTTGTCAAAAATGTGGCAATAAACGAGAGTTTTCCTTTAAAGGCGCCTCTGCAGCAACTACCATATCCGTTGAAGGCGAAACTTTAGAATCTGAAGGATACCGATGCAATCACGAAAAGTCATAGGTCTGGTTGTGCTGATGGCACTCCTCGCTGTTTATTGTGGAATATGCGTTTTTATCGCCGTGCAGTTCCTCCCTGACAGCAAGCTGGCAGAACTGATTTTTTATCCCGTCGCGGGGGTTATCTGGATTTTTCCGGCGATGAAAATAGTCCACTGGATGCAGTCCGTGCCGGAGGTTGAATAGGCCATAAAAAAAGCCGGACCGAGAGGGGGGATCGATCCGGCTTCACATTGCCTTTCAATGGGAGAGGGGGACTTTCCCAAGGATCAGCAAAAGTTTGATAGCGTCTGTACTAAGCTATACACCCTATCTGGTGTTTTTTTTATTAATTTCCAGTGATCAGTATCACTCTTTTTTCCGGTTCAGTACCAGTCTGGGTCCCAAATTTATCGGCATTAAAAAATATTATTATTTTATAGCCTGTTAGTGTCCAATGAGTCGTTTAAACTAACCTGTTTTTATTCAGGTAATATGACCGTTTTACGGCGAAATGTAAAATTTTCCGGCAATTTATTGCATGTTTCCAATACTTTCCGTTGCCAGTATGAGCCGGGTAATGTCATCGGGCTCGGAAAGGCGATGATCACCGTTTTTTATAAGGGAAACTGTTACATCGTCACTGACAAGGGCATCCTGTATTTTAAGCGCTGTCTCCCATGGGACACTGTCATCCTTCATGCCCTGCAGGAGGTGCACCGGACAGGTTACATTGATCGGCCCATCAAGCAGGAAATTACGCGGCCCGTCATCCAGCAGCTTTTTTGTGATGATATAGGGTTCATCGGAATATTCCGAAGGCTGCTCCCAATATCCTTTTGTGTTGATGGATTCCCTGCCCGATTCCGGCATGTCATCCCACATTCGGCTGGTGAAGTCCGGCGCCGCGGCAATGCCGACGAAACCGGCAATGCGCTCCGGGCGCAGCAGTGCCATTCTGAGGCCGATCCAGCCTCCCATCGACGATCCGACAATGATCTGCGGTCCGGCCGTGCAATCATCCAGCACCGCCAGAGCATCATCCGTCCAGCGGCTAATGGTGCCGTCCGTGAAATTGCCTGTCGATTGCCCGTGCCCCAGATAATCAAATCGTGTATAGCTACGATGAAGGTCGGTCATTGCTTTTTCAAGAGCAAGTGCCTTGGTTCCTTCCATGTCGGACATGAAACCGGAGCAAAAGATCACGCCGGGAGAAAAGCCGGCATGGTGATAATAGGCAATGGATTGACCATCAGGCCGGGCGAGCATACTAGGTGAGTCAGTCGAAGTCATTTTTGAGTAACAGAAACCGTTGAAAATCAATATGGACCCTGAGCATAACACTCCTTCCCCCATGAACGAAACCCGTCATCCGACTGTCTTGCAGATACTTCCGAGTCTGAACGGCGGCGGGGTCGAGCGCGGCACGGTCGAGATGGCATCGGCTCTTAAGGAAAGGGGCTGGACGCCAATCGTTGCTTCCTCCGGCGGGCTGATGACCCATGAATTAAAACGGATCGGGGTGCGGCATCTGACCCTGCCCGCGGGATCCAAGAATCCCTGGGTTATGCGCCGGAATATAAAGCGTCTTGCGGGGATCATTCGTGAGTATGAAGTTGATATCATCCATGCGCGCAGCCGGGCCCCGGCCTGGAGTGCCTATTATGCAGCAAAACGAACCGGCGCACATTTTGTTACAACCTTTCACGCGGCCTACAATCGCGGTGGCTTCCTTAAAAATACCTATAACGCAATCATGACCAAAGGAGAGCGGGTTATCGCCATCTCTGACTTTATCGCGGACCATATCCTCAGCAATTATGATGTGGCGCCGGAAAAAGTCGTGACAATCCCGCGTGGCGTGGATTGCCGGAAATTCAATCCGGCCGCCATTCATGCCGAGCGGATTATCGACATGGCACGAAGCTGGGGCCTGCCTGACGGCGTTCCGGTTATCATGCTGCCGGGGCGGCTTACCCGATTGAAGGGCCATCAGACTTTTATCGAGGCACTGGCCCGGATAAAGGACAGGGAATTCCTCGCGCTGCTGGTGGGGAGCACTGAAGGGCGGGATGCATATTGCAACGAGTTAAATGCCATGGTGAAATCCTATGGGCTCGAAGGCAGGGTCCAGATAAAGGGACATTGTGACGATATGGCCGTGGCGCTTATGTTGTCGGATGTGGTCGTATCGGCGACGACGGTACCGGAGGGTTTCGGCCGTATTGCTGTCGAGGCGCAGGCCATGGGGCGTCCTGTTATCGCTACGGCGCATGGGGGTTCCATGGAAACGATTATCGATGGGGAGACGGGCTGGCTGGTGCCGGTTGGTGACGTTGAGGCAATGGCCGCGGCGCTGGCATCTGCGATAGGCCTGTCCTGGGAAGCGCGCGAAGCAGTCGCAACCCAAGCGCGCGAACATGTGAAAAGCCATTTCGATATCGAACGAATGTGCAGCTCGACCATCGCGCTCTATGAAGATATCCTTGAGGATTGCAGGTAAGTTGCCTTACTTTGGCTAAAGACAAGCTATATTTCTCTAAATAAGGTCTTGTCGCGTCTATCGCTTGACATGATCCCCCAGTTTTCTAAAGTCCCCGGCATGATCGTGGATTCAGGGCAGGGTGTTGCTCGGAGCCGGTCGTGGAATGGATGGTAAAAATGGCAAACGGACAAGTACAGATTACGCTTCCGGATGGAAGCCAGCGGGTATTCGACAAGGCGGTTTCGGGCGCAGAGTTGGCGCAGGATATCGGTCCGGGTCTCGCGAAAGCGGCGCTGGCACTGCGTATAAATGGGGAAATGAAGGATCTTAAAACGGTCCTCGATCAGGATACGGCCGTAGAAATAGTCACCTCGAACGAAGAAGGCGATGAAGTACTGGAACTTCTGCGTCATGACGCTGCGCATGTGATGGCGGAGGCCGTGAAGGAACTGTACCCGGAAACCCAGGTGACCATTGGTCCGGCTATTGAGGGCGGATTTTACTATGACTTTGCCCGTTCCGAGCCATTTACGCCCGATGATCTTGAAAAGATCGAGAAGCGCATGCATGAAATCGTCGATCGGGATGAGGAAATTACCCGCGAGGAATGGAGCCGCAGTGAGGCCGTCGATTTCTTCAAGAATGCCGGCGAACATTACAAAGCGGATATCATCCATGCAATTCCGGAAGATCAACCGATCGGCATTTACCGACAGGGCGATTTTCAGGATTTGTGCCGGGGTCCTCACCTGCCGTCGACCAAAAAGCTTGGCCATGCCTTCAAGCTGATGAAATTGGCCGGCGCCTATTGGCGTGGCGATTCGCGCAACGAAATGCTGCAGCGGATATATGGGACCGCCTGGCGGAACGAAAAGGAGTTGAAGGCATATCTTCATCGTCTGGAAGAAGCCGAACGCCGCGATCATCGTAAGCTCGGCCGGGAGATGGATCTCTTTCATCTTCAGGAAGAGGCTGTTGGCATGGTCTTCTGGCATGAAAAGGGCTGGACCCTCTATCGCACTTTGGAAAATTACATTCGCCACAAGCTGGAAGAGGCGGATTATAAGGAAGTAAAGACCCCGCAGCTTGTTGATCGCAAGCTGTGGGAGGCGTCCGGACATTGGGAAAAGTTCGGGGAGCATATGTATACCACCGAATCGGAAGAGCGGACTTTCGCCCTCAAGCCGATGAACTGCCCATGCCATGTACAAATCTTCAATCAGGGGATTACCAGCTATCGGGACCTGCCGCTCCGGATGGCGGAGTTTGGCTCGTGCCATCGATATGAGCCTTCGGGTGCGTTGCATGGTATTATGCGCGTGCGTGGTTTTACGCAGGACGATGCGCATATTTTCTGCACTGAAGATCAGATTATGTCGGAAACCGAAGTTTTCTGCGAACTTCTTCTCGATATTTACAAGGACTTCGGCTTTACCGAAGTGAAGGTAAAATTCTCTGATCGTCCGGCCGTACGGGCGGGTGATGACTCGATATGGGACAAGGCAGAAGGCGCGCTCAGAGAAGCGATTGAAGCCACCAATATTGCCTACACCATGAATCCGGGTGAAGGGGCGTTTTACGGGCCGAAGCTGGAGTTTGTGTTGACGGACGCTATTGGCCGGGACTGGCAATGCGGGACGCTGCAGGTGGATTTCGTTCTGCCGGAACGTCTGAACGCCAACTATATCGGAGAGGACGGCGCGAAACACCGACCGGTTATGCTGCATCGTGCCATTTTCGGCTCTATGGAACGGTTCATCGGTATTCTGATTGAAGAGTATGCCGGCCGCTTCCCGCTATGGCTGGCGCCGTTGCAAGTAGTTGTGGCGACGATTACCGATGAAGCCGATGACTATGCCCGTGAGGTGCTTTCCGCTTTGAAGGCCAAGGGTATTCGTGCTGAACTCGATCTCAGGAACGAGAAAATCAATTACAAGGTCCGTGAACATAGCCTGGCCAAGGTGCCGGCACTTCTGGTCGCGGGAAAACGCGAGGCAGAAGAGAAGACCATCTCTATTCGTCGGCTTGGGGAAAAACACCAAAAAGTGCTGCCCCTTGATGAAGCGATTTCCGCTCTTGTCGAGGAGGCCGCTGTGCCGGGCCAGTGAATTATAGTTGGCGCTGAAAGTAGCGGTGGAAATAAATCGTTAAAAATTATAGAATAACATAGTTAAACCCTTCTAATGCGGAGGGATTTGGATCAATCATTTAAGGAGAAAGTAAATAGCCCGTCCACAGAGAAATACGGTTCCTACAAAGGAAGGGCCGCGCACAAATGAAGATATCAACGTTGCCAACGTTCGATTAATCAATGATGAAGGTGAGAATATAGGCTTGGTGAGCATTCAGGCCGCGTTTGGGCTGGCCGATGAAGCCGGTCTTGATCTGGTAGAGGTTTCTCCCGGAGAGACGCCGGTCTGCAAGCTTATGGATTTTGGCCGCGCCCGGTTTGAGGCTCAGAAAAAAGCAGCCAAAGCCCGCAAGAAGCAGAAAACATTTGAAATCAAGGAAATCAAGATGCGGCCGAATATCGACCAGCATGACTATGAAGTCAAAATGCGGGCGGTAAACAAGTTTCTTGGCACCGGCGACAAGGTTAAGGTGACCATGCGATTCCGTGGCCGTGAAATGGCGCATCAGGAACTCGGCATGAAGCTCCTGAACAAGGTTCGTGATGAAACCGAAGAACTTGCAAAAGTCGAGCAGCATCCGAAAATGGAGGGCCGTCAGATGACGATGGTCATTGCGCCGACAAAATAGTCTCAGACAAAAATGCTTTAAATTCAAGCCTGCAACCCTTATCGGTTGCAGGCTTTTTTGTCTGCTTTAGCAGTTTGGGGCCGGAGGCGTTCTCTCCGTCAGCGAGGTAAAGCTGAAAGGCGTCGACCTGTTCGCTGAATTGACGGTTATGACGGCGGCATCCGTTAGTCCGTAATCCCCTGTCGAGTTGAACCGCCATAGATTGGGGGCACTGGCGCCGCCAAATTCTTTATCCAGGCAGTACGGGAAGGTGTCTCCATGCATCAGCAGAACCGGCTTTTTAAACTGCGCTGACAGATACCTGAGATGCAGGTTGAAGTCGGCGAATGCGTCACATTCCTGTCGTAAAGTTTCGGTGCAGCGTTGCTTGTATTTGCTGTGGGTCACGTCTGCCTGGGTCGCGATGACGACAGCATCTGCTCCGATTTTTCCCGCCTCGGCAAATGCCTGGCTTAGCCAGACATAATTGGCCCGGTCCCGCGCATCTGTGAGGGTCAGGGCGAGACTCACATCACTGAGCAAAATTTCCTCACGACCGTTATTCGTAGAGACCAGATGAACGGTTGCAAAAAGAGTATTTTTATATACCCATCGCATATTTTCCGGGAACAGGGCCTGACGCGCGTACAGCCACTCCGGCGGCAGCGCCATGGGCGTGTCATAGAAAAGACGCCGCAGTAAATCAAGGCGATCCAGTTCAGAGAAGCGTTGGATCATCTGTGTGCGGTCGCAATCTGTCCAGTCATTATCACCCGGCGTGTAGAAAACACGACCCGGATGAAGCGCCATGATCTGATTACGCCTCTCGGTAAGCAGGGCAGCCGAACACGGGAGGGTGCTGTTCTTGAAGTCCCCCATGAATATGACGAATGGCAGTGGGCTGGCCTCTATTGCAGGTCGCGTGCGTTGCGTCAGGATGTAATCTTCCTTAGGTGAATAAGGCATGTCTGAAATAGCGAGAAAGCTGAAGGGCCCCGACGTCATGCTTTCTTCTGCTGTCGTCTTGGAGGCCGTAAGAAACAGAAAGAGGGCACAGAGAAAGGCCATTTGCGCTTTATATAAAAAACTGATCTGCATTATCTTTGTCCGCACGGATTTTTAGGTGATTGAGGTACAGCCGGACGAACCGGCTGTCCTTGATGACGCGGGAGTTGAAGATTTGTGACGCAGGGCAAAAAAAGCCTTTTATGGGGCTTGTATTTGCGTTTGTGCGGCTGTATAACCCTCGCTTCGCTGAGCGTTCCGGCCAATTGGGGCTGCCGAGTTTGCTCAATTGCTTCAACGTTATTTTAGAGGAAGCCAGAAATGCCCAAGTTAAAAACCAAGAGCAGCGTGAAGAAGCGTTTCTCTCTCACCGCATCGGGTAAGGTTCGCGCAAACCAGGCCGGCAAGCAGCATGGCATGATCAAGCGGACGCAAAAGCAGATCCGGAATCAGCGCGGAACCACAATTCTTGCTGATCAGGATGCCCGTATCGTCAAAAAATTCATGCCTTACGGCTAAGGAGAGAGACCCATGGCACGTGTTAAACGAGGCGTCACGACGCACGCCCGCCACAGAAAAGTTATCAAGGCAGCCAAAGGTTATTATGGCCGCCGCAAGAATACCTTCCGCGTAGCAGTACAGGCCGTTGAAAAAGCAGGCCAGTATGCCTATCGCGATCGCCGGACCAAGAAGCGGAATTTCCGCAGCTTGTGGATTCAGCGCATCAACGCGGCCTCGCGTGAACAGGGCATGACCTACGGGAACTTTATGCACGGCCTCAAGCTGGCCGGCATCGAAGTGGACCGCAAGGTTCTCGCCGATATCGCCGTACGCGAGCCTGAGGCCTTTAAGGCGTTGGTAGACGCAGCACAGCAGGCTGTCGCCAAAGCCTGATAATCCGGGCCCTCGAAAACCTAGACATTTTCGTAGACCACTTTATTAAAAGGGGGCCCCGTTTGCGGCCCCTTTTTTATTTGCGAGTTGTGATGCAGGATATTGAAAAGCTTGAACAGGAATTGCTGGAAGAGATTGGTAACGTAACCGATCTGGATGCGCTGGAGTCTTTGCGGATTTCCGCGCTTGGCAAGAAAGGCAGTATCAGCGTGATGATGCGCGGGCTGGGTCAGATGGATCCGACTGAGCGTCAGGAAGTTGCGCCAAAGCTCAACAAACTGAAGACAACGGTGGGGAATGCCATTGATGAAGCAAAGTCCGGTTTGCACGCTGCGGCGCTGGATGCAAAGCTTCTGCAGGAAAAGATAGACATTACCCTGCCGGCCCGGCCAGAACCCATGGGCCGAATTCATCCCATCAGCCAGGTGATGGATGAAATCACCGAAATTTTCGCGGGAATGGGCTTCAATATTGCCGAAGGCCCGGATATTGAAAATGACTTCAATAACTTTACAGCGCTGAATATCCCGCCGGAGCATCCGGCCCGGCAGATGCACGATACCTTTTATCTGCCTGAAAAAGAGGATGGTTCGCGCCAGCTTCTGCGAACCCACACCTCGACAGTGCAGATCCGTACTATGCTGTCACAGAAACCACCGCATCGCATTGTCGTGCCGGGACGGACCTTCCGCAGCGACTCCGATCAGACCCATACGCCCATGTTCCATCAGATTGAAGGTCTGGTTATCGATAAGATCAGCCATATGGGCCATCTGAAGGGCGTGCTCGCGGAATTCTGCAAGGCCTTCTTTGAGCTCGAGGAAGTCACCATGCGGTTCCGCCCGTCCTATTTCCCCTTCACCGAGCCGTCGGCGGAGATGGATATCCGCTGCACCTTCGCCGGTGATCATGTGAAGGTCGGGGAGGGAGATGACTGGCTGGAAATTCTCGGCTGCGGCATGGTCAATCCGCGGGTATTGGAGCATTGCGGCCTCGATCCGGCAGAATATCAGGGCTTTGCCTGGGGGATGGGCATCGACCGGATTGCCATGCTGAAATACGGTATCCCGGACTTGCGGGCTTTCTTTGATTCTGACTTACGCTGGCTTAAGCATTATGGATTTGTGCCACTCGATGTACCAACACTCGGGGGAGGGCTGTCACGATGAAATTCACGATTTCCTGGCTGAGAGAGCATCTTGACTATGATGCGACACTGGACGAGTTGACAGACCGGCTGACGTCGATTGGATTGGAAGTTGAAGAGGTCACGGATCGCGCAAAGGAACTGGCCGCCTTTCGGGTTGCGCATGTGATCGAGGCTATCCAGCATCCGGATGCGGACCGTTTACGTGTCTGCAAAGTTGATACCGGGAGCGAGGTTGTGCAGGTTGTTTGCGGTGCACCGAATGCCCGGACGGGTATGAAAGGCGTGTTTGCCCCGTCCGGTTCCTATGTTCCGGGCACGGATCTCTGGTTGAAACCGACAAAAATCCGCGGCGTCGAGAGCAACGGCATGCTGGTCTCCGAGCGTGAGATGGGCCTTTCCGATGATCATGACGGTATTATAGAAATGGAGGACGGCGCGGAGATCGGAGCATCGTTCGCATCGCTTTCCGGTCTTGATGATCCGGTGATCGAGATCGCGATTACGCCCAATCATCAGGATGCACTTGGCGTTTATGGCATTGCCCGTGACCTAGCGGCAAGTGGCTTCGGCACCTTGAGACCTCTGGACACAAGCCCGGTTGCAGGAAAGTTTAAAAGCCCGATCGGCGTTAATCTCAATTTTGAAAATGTCGATCCGCTTCCCTGTTCAAAATTTGTGGGCCGGTATATTCGCGGTGTTAAAAATGGCCCCAGCCCGAAATGGCTGCAGGATAAGTTACGCTCCATCGGGTTGCGTCCGATTTCGGCGCTGGTCGATATGACCAATTATATGACGTTTGATCTTGGGCGACCGCTTCACGTATTTGATGCGGACAAGATCGACGGTAACATTCAGGCGCGGTTGTCAGTCGCCGGAGAAACGCTCCTCGCACTCGATGGTGAAGAATACAAGCTTGATGCGGAAACATGCGTGATTGCGGATGACAAATCGGCTGTCGGCCTTGGCGGTGTTATGGGCGGGGAGCTGTCTGGCTGTTCTGAAGAAACCGTGAACGTCTTTATCGAGGCGGCGTTGTTCGATCCCGTGCGTATTGCGACCACGGGGCGCAAGCTTGGTATTGAATCCGACGCCCGCTATCGCTTCGAACGCGGGGTCGATCCGGATTTCGTCGAGCCCGCCATGGAAATTGCGACGCGGCTGGTTCTTTATCTGTGCGGCGGCGAGCCGAGCGATGTCGTCATCGCAGGAGAGGGGCCGAAATGGCAGAAATCTGTCAGCCTTCGTAAATCGCGTGTTAAGGCGCTTGGCGGAGTAGATGTCCCTGTCGCCGACATGGTTGCAATCCTCGACCGGCTTGGTTTTGCCCCGAGAGAAACAGGAGATGCGATTGAGACCGAAGTGCCGTCCTGGCGGATGGATGTCGATGGCGAAGCGGATCTGGTCGAGGAAATTCTTCGTATTTATGGATATGACAATATCCAGCCAGTTCCGCTGCCGATGGAAAATGTCGTCGCCAAACCGGCCGTCAATGCAAAGCAGCGGCGTGTCCGGATTGCAAAGCGGGCGCTTGCCGGCCGCGGGATGATGGAAGCTGTAAGCTGGTCATTCCTGCCGCGGACCCATGCTGATTTGTTCGGGGGTGTGCCGGATGAAATTGTTCTGGTCAATCCAATCAGCGCAGACCTCGACGCCATGCGTCCTTCATTATTGCCAAATCTGATTGCGGCGGCGGGGCGGAATATGTCACGTGGCTTTGCAGATATCTCGCTGTTTGAAGTGGGCTCGGAATACCACTCGGATCAGGTTGAAGGGCAGGTCACTGTTGCAGGGGGCATTCGTACTGGGTTGACATCACCGCGTCACTGGGCGGGAAATGGCCGTAAATTCGATGCCTTTGATGCAAAAGCAGATGCGCTTGCGTTGCTGGATGCGGTAGGCGGACCTGCGGACTCTGTTCAGATCGTAACCGGAGCGCCGGACTGGTACCATCCGGGCCGTTCTGGCGTTATGCAGCTTGGTCCTAAGAACCGGTTGGCGGCGTTCGGCGAATTGCACCCACGGGTGCTGGATGCCATGAAGGTAAAAGGGACAATTGTCGGCTTTGAAGTTTATCTAGACAATGTCCCGCTTCCCAAAGCGACGTCAACGGCGCGTCCGCCCCTGACCGTCTCGGATTATCAGGCAGTAGAGCGGGATTTTGCGTTTGAAGTCGATGCCGATACCGCTGCGGACACCATTATCCGTGCTGCGAAGGGTAGTGATAAGAGGCTGATCAAGGATGTTTCGATCTTTGATATATATCAGGGCGGCCGAATGGCGGAGGGGCGGAAGTCCGTGGCCTTCTCCATCCGACTGCAGCCAACGGATCGGACGCTGACAGAAGAGGAGATCGACGCTGTTGCGGCCAAGGTCATTGGAAGTGTCGAGAAAGCGACAGGCGGCAGTTTACGCAGCTGATAAAATTGACCGGACAAAGTAAGGGGAGCCGATGTTGCTCCCCTTGTTCCGTTTCTGGAGAGAAGAATGACAAATAATGCACCGGAAGGGTTTAAAGAATTCGAGGGCAACGTCGGGTTTGTAGAGCTGACGGGCCTGCTGATGGTAAAGAGAGTTGAGGGGGATGCCTATCTCGGCCTGCGGATTGAGGATAAGCATTGTAATATTGCCGGTATATGCCATGGCGGAATGCTGATGACATTTGCCGATATGCAGCTTGGTGTCGGAGCATTGGCCTTGTCCGGGCTTCGCAAATTTATTCCGACGATACAGATGTCCTGTGACTTTGTATCACCGGCACAAAAAGGCGCCTGGCTGCAGGGACGGACCCAGCTCGTAAAGCAGACCCGTGGCCTCTTATTTGCCACTTGCCTGCTAACGGCTGATGATAAAACAGTGTTCAGCGGTTCTGGGATCATGAAAATTCCGTCCGACAAAGGCCGTTATTCGGATGCAGCGCTTTGAGCCATATGAATTCGATTGAAATTACTCCCAAAGCTGTTAGTTGGATGAACAGCCAAGAGACTTGAAAAGTACCCAGATGACAGACCTTAGCAAAATCCGGAATTTCTCGATCATTGCCCATATTGATCATGGCAAATCGACGCTTGCCGATCGCCTGATACAAATGTGTGGTGGCCTGGATGATCGCGAGATGCAGCAGCAGGTCTTAGACAGTATGGATATCGAACGGGAGCGCGGCATTACGATCAAGGCGCAGACCGTTCGCCTGCTGTACACGGCAAAAGATGGGGAGACCTATACTCTCAACCTCATCGACACGCCCGGCCATGTGGATTTTGCCTATGAGGTCAACCGCTCGCTCTCCGCCTGTGAAGGTTCGGTGCTGGTAGTCGATGCCAGCCAAGGAGTAGAGGCGCAAACCCTCGCCAACGTATATCAGGCGATAGAGGTCAATCACGAAATTCTGCCGGTGCTGAACAAGGTGGATCTGCCTGCCGCTGATGTTGACCGCGTTGTCGAGCAGATTGAGGAAGTGATTGGCATTGACGCGAGCGGGGCGATCCCGATTTCCGCGAAAACGGGCAAGGGCGTTGACGAGGTGCTTGAGGCTGTCGTCGCCCATATTCCACCTCCAAAAGGGGATCGGAATGCCCCGCTACAGGCTTTGCTTATTGACAGTTGGTATGATGCCTATCTAGGCGTTGTCGTACTGTTTCGCGTGCGCGCAGGTGTCATTAAAAAAGGCCAGAAAATCCGGATGATGGAAACTGGTGCGAGTTATCTTGTAGATCGGGTTGGTGTCTTCACGCCAAAAGGTCTGGTGGTGGATGAGCTGGGGCCGGGCGAAATTGGCTTTATGACCGCCGCCATCAAGCAGGTTGCGGATACAAAGGTCGGCGATACGATTACTGATGATCGCAATCCGGCCGCCGAACCGCTTCCCGGATTTAAGCCCAATCAGCCTGTCGTCTTCTGTGGCCTTTTCCCGATTGATGCTGCGGACTTCACCGAGTTGAAGTCCAGCCTTGGCAAGCTTCGCCTCAATGACGCAAGCTTTTCTTTTGAAGCAGAGACATCCGCGGCGCTTGGCTTCGGCTTTCGCTGTGGTTTCCTGGGGTTGCTGCATCTCGAGATTATTCAGGAGCGGCTGGAACGGGAGTTCGACCTCGATCTTATTACCACCGCCCCTTCCGTCGTCTATCATCTGTATATGCGGAATGGATCGATGGTGGAGATGCATAATCCCGCGGACATGCCCGATGTAATGCAGATTGACCGCATAGAGGAGCCCTGGATCAAGGCGACAATCATGGTGCCGGATGAGTTCCTCGGACAGGTCCTGAAGCTGTGTGAAGACAAGCGCGGCGTGCAGGCAGATCTCACCTACGCCGGGAGCCGGGCCATGGTCGTCTATAAGTTGCCGCTCAACGAGGTCGTTTTTGATTTCTATGACCGCCTGAAATCGGTGACGCGAGGTTATGCCAGTTTCGACTATGAAATCGACGGTTATATCGAGAGTGATCTGGTAAAATTATCCATCCTTGTGAATAGCGAGCCCGTGGATGCGCTGGCCATGATCGTTCACCGCGAACAGGCGGAAGCACGCGGTCGGCAGCTGTGTGAACGACTGAAAGATCTGATCCCCCGGCAGCTCTTCAAGATTGCGCTGCAGGCAGCGATTGGCGGCAAGGTTGTCGCTCGGGAGACGATTTCTGCCCTCCGCAAGGACGTGACGGCAAAATGTTATGGTGGCGATATTACACGCAAGAAAAAGCTTCTGGAAAAGCAGAAGAAAGGTAAAAAGCGGATGCGCTCCGTCGGCAATGTTGACATACCGCAGGAAGCATTTCTGGCGGCTCTCAAAATGGGTGATGACTAACTGTAGAAGCGGCGCGTGTCAGCAGATCGCCTTTTGCGAAAGAGTAAAAGAAACACCACACCAGGTACGATAAAAACCAGCCAGGCAGGCCATAAAAGCACTGTCAGGATGATGGGGTCCCACAACACAGGGGTCAGATAGCGCTGGATGACGGCCTGCATCAGATTTATCCCCTGCGGATTGAGATTGTACCAAAGCTCTCCCAGTAGAATGGAGTGCCAGGCTTCGGTATTCAGATATTGCAGGATATCGTGACCCAACACCAGAAAGGCGCAACCGACCAGAATCCAGCTCAAAAGACGACCGATAATCACTGTATTGTCCCATCAGTATATTTCATGCCTCGGATGGTACGTTGAAACAGGCAGGAGTTCAAAGTTTCTCTGATGCCTTCACCCGATTGTCATCATGGTGTTATTAATTTGCCAAAGTCGGGTTTGACCCCTTGCATTCTCGCCCTTCTCAAGTATATTCCCCGCGCGCCCTCACGTAATTGCAGGGCGCCTTTGCGGAGGGGTGGCCGAGTGGCTGAAGGCGCACGCCTGGAAAGTGTGTATACGGCGAAACCGTATCGGGGGTTCGAATCCCCCTCCCTCCGCCACCCACCCCTGACAATTCGTCTCTGATTTTACGAGGCCTTGTAACCGCCCGTAACAGGGCGATATTTCGCGGCCAATCCCATTCCTGGCATCGTCTCCGGACCGTCAGATGACGGTTCTTCAGGGCCAATCTGCCCGCCAGTCTCTGCCTGTCTGATGGTAGGGTGAGTTTCCCTTGAACAGGGACATTAACAGGGAATTTTTTATAAAAATGACCGTTAACAGGGTAAAATTGATGTCTGTTATCGAAAGACAAAATATTTTATCACCTAATATCAGTGAGTTACGTGATGAATTTGCCACTTTCCTGTTATTCGTCATAACAGGGTGATTAATTGCCATAACAGGGCCTGTTATTGGTATTAACAGGGTGTTTTATTCCTGTTAACAGGTGAGTTCCGACGTTCCGAATAACGGTGAATACGTACCCTTAATCTGTGATTCCGATCCCGTATTTACGATGCTGGTCAGCCCAGAGCAACGGGACCTCTTTCTTCATCAGAAGAGCCAGTGTCAGATGATCCGGCTGGCGTCCATCAAGGATAGCACGCTGGATATCGGGGGCCAGAAACGCCAGCCGGACAAGGTTGCGCCGCCAGGGAGAGATGGGTGCTGCCTGCAGAACGGGCCTTTTCTCTGAATCTCGATCCAGCATGGCGTGGGCGTTGCGCAGGGCCCGGATCAAAGAGGCGTCCGGCTGCGGCGTGTTTTTATCGCCGGCAAGGATGTCTGTTCGTCCCCCGCGCGTCTGCATCCGCCAGGGCAGGGTCAACCGCAGGCATTTCGATTCTGCCGGATCCGGACGCACCCGTTCGCCAGTCGCAAGGTTGCCGTTGACCTTGTTAAGATATTTGAGCGGGATCAGAAGCTCGACGCATCTGATATGAATCTCGATGGAACTTATAAGCTCAAACGGTTCCACCTGCAGATCGGGAAGAAGACGGGTCAGTGTTTTGATCAACCGACGTTCAAGCGTTGCCGCCGAAACACGTCGTGGTGCGTTGTCCTGCTGGTCCCGTTTTGCCCCACGCTGCAAAGAGGCGGAGACATAGTAACGATAGAGCTTGCCGCCACGTCCATAGGCGAAGGTCGGGGACATCGATTGCCCGTCCGTATCGAAGAGGCGCCCTGCCAGCGGCGAGCTGGCAATCCTCTTTCCAGTCGCCTTGCGACGCCGGCCGTTCTCGTCAAGCTGCACCTGCACGGAGTCGAACAGCTCCGCCTCGATTATCGCCTCATGCAGCCCGGGATGAGACTGATCCTTATGCGGAACCTCGCCAAGATAGACACGGCTCCGGAGCAGATGATACAGCGCGCCGCGGCTGAAGGGTTGGCCTCCGATGGTTCTTCCTTTCAGCGTCACCCGGGTCTTTGATCGAATATCCTTTACTTTCAGCTCTCGCACCAGGGCATGGACGGATTTGTGCTGCAGGTATCTTTTGAAGATCATGCGCACAATGTCGGCTTCTGCGTCATTCACCCGCAAGCTATGGGAGCCTGCCTCTGGCAGATCATAGCCGAGGGGCGGGCTGCCTCCCATCCACATGCCCTTCTTCTTGGAGGCGGCGATCTTGTCGCGGATTCGCTCTCCTGTGACTTCCCGTTCAAACTGGGCAAAGGAAAGAAGCACATTGAGGGTCAGCCGTCCCATGCTGGAGGTGGTGTTGAAGGATTGCGTGACACTCACGAAACTGACGTCATGCTGCTCGAACAGTTCCACCATGCGGGCAAAGTCCGCAAGTGAACGCGTCAACCGGTCTATCTTGTAGACGACGACAATGTCGATCTTTTCCAGTGAGATATCGGTGAGCAGTTGTTTTAGGCCCGGACGTTCCATAGTACCACCGGAATAGCCGCCATCGTCATAGCGGGCGGGGAGGGCCCGCCAGCCCTCACTCGCCTGACTCTTGATATAGGCTTCGCAGGCCTCCCGCTGGGCATCGAGGCTGTTGAAGCTTTGATTGAGCCCTTCCTCGGAGCTTTTGCGGGTGTAAATGGCGCAGCGCCTTACCGGCGGATTCATGGACCTTCCTCGCGCAATCCGAAGAACCGTGGCCCGTTCCAGCGGGTGCCGGTTGCCGCCCGGGCGATGGCGGAAAGGCTCGGGTATGTCCTGTCTTCCCAGCGAAAGCCGTCCGCCTCGCCCACGACTTCGATCTGCCGGCCTTGCCAGTCCCGCCGCAGGATGGCGCCGTCACCCAGGGCCCGG
Organism: Sneathiella sp.; assembly: GCA_002706985.1. Classification (GTDB taxonomy): domain Bacteria; phylum Pseudomonadota; class Alphaproteobacteria; order Sneathiellales; family Sneathiellaceae; genus Sneathiella. The sequence goes on from PAKP01000084.1 coordinate 21,179, forward strand.
CCTTCGGGGGCAATGGCTCCACGACGGGCAAGCAGGCGACGGGTCCCGGGTGGAAGCCCGCCCAGAGCTTCCGCCTGCAGGCGCCAGGCCAGCATCAGCCGCAGCAGCTCTTCGGAGCGTAATCTTGGCGGCGGGCCGAAACGGGCAGCCCAG
>PAKP01000085.1 GCA_002706985.1 Sneathiella sp.
GAGGTCGCCCCGAGTTCCCAGCAGAGGATCTGCGGTGGCGGATCAGTAAGGATTTCCTCTACCTGCTTCAGGGAATTCTCGATGATGGCGGTCATCTTGCCGATGTCATAGACATAGCCGACGGTGAGGTCGATCTCGACCCGGCGCACCTTCTGGGACGTATTGACGATGACCGTGCCGGTATAGATCGTCGTGTTGGGAATGACGATATCGCGGCCGTCATAGGTGCGGATGATCGTCGCCCGCGGCTCGACCCGGAGAACGGCGCCCTCCGCCTCTCCGACCCGGATCTGGTCGCCGCGCCGGAACGGCATGCGCAGCAGGATCAGCAGTCCCGCCAGCCAGTTCTGCAAAATATCCTTGAAGGCAAAACCGATGGCGAGCGATCCGATCCCGAGATTGGCCAGCATGTCCGCCGGCCGGACCGAGGGAAACACGATGGTCATCGACAACAGCAGGCCGAACAGGATCACGCCCCAGAAGCTGGAACTGGAGAGGATCAGCCCGAGGTCGGCCCGGTCCATGCGCCGGAAATAGGCCGCCACCAGCCGCTTCACCGCATAGGCGAACAGAACGAACAGGATCATGGCCAGCAGGCCGACGACCAGGTTCGGGATCATCGCATAAAAGGAATTCCCCCAGTTCTCGATTGTTTGCCGTGCAAGAGCGACACGGGTGGAGAGGGTCTCGCTGTCATTCATCCTTTGTATCCTTTTTTCGCTCCCGGTTGGCCTTGCGGAAGGCCGGCGGCAACACCTCGATCACTTGATCGATATCCTCGGGCAGATGGCCGGCCTTCTCGACCTCCCGGATAAGCAGAAGCGCATGATCCTCAAGGATATCCCGCACCTCCTTGCCGCAGGTCGCACAGAGGCGCGCATAGGCACGGGCGATGCAGATCGCCATCAGGATATTGTTCCCCGACGCCTGGCGCAACGGATGGAAGGCCTGGTTGATCAGGTTGCCGATGGAAAGTTGCGGCACCATCAGGCGGATATAGCCCTCCTCATCCTTATGGATGGAGGCCGTAGCCGCTTCCTGGGTTTCCGCCTGCGACAGGGCGTTCGACAGGCTGTCCACCGTCGCGATGGCGGTGAAGGTATCGTTCACCCCCGGCGACAGGGCACGCAGCGCTATCTCCAGAAGCAGGTTGACGGAAAACTCGATCGGGCTGTCCTCGGAGCGGGAGGGCTGGATGGAAATCTGCTTCTGGATGGAATCCACCGTCTCCTCGTCCAGCTCCTTCGTCGCCTTGATCATGACTTCCTCGCCGAGGGTATAGGCGCCGCGCGGCTTCTGGATCTCCAGCGTCACCTCGGCCTTCGTCGCAATCTCCGTCAGCTTGTCTTCATTGATGGCGCCGAGATAGCCCGGCTTACCGGCGATGATGTCGAACACGAAGTCATCGACTTTCTCCACCGCCTTTTTACGCTCCTTGCGCTCTTCCTCGCCGCGGCTCTTGTTCCGGGCGTCGAGAGCTGTCTTTAAATTCGTCGTTATACCGGCAATTTCATCATCAATTGCAACGCTTTGCGCAACGTTCCGGACAAAATAGATAAGCTGCATCACGCAGAGTGTGGCAAGCGCCTCCGCCCCCAGAATCGTAAGATTGGGGACGAAATCGGGCTCGACAAAGGTGATCGCCAGTATCGCATAGAGAAAGGTGCCGCCAAAGATGCCCGCCGTTACCTGATTAATGATATCTGAGGTGAAACGCTTGAGCATACGCGGCGCGAGGTTCCCCGCCGCCAGCGCGAAAACCACAAGAACGATGGAATATGTCAGCGTCAGGGCCGACATCGCCCCGCCCGCGATGACCGAAAGGATCGTCCGCGCCGTCTCGGGGGCGAGCAGTTGCAGATAGGGATCAATGCTGTTGGTGCTTAAATAGGTCTCCCCATAGCCGACAATCAGCGACAGCGCGCCGATGGCAAGCGCGATCCCCGCCGGCACGGTCTGCAGCATCACGAACGGATGTCGAAGAAATCTGAAATTCATCCTGGCTTACGCATTGTTATGGCCCCCTCGGGCGTAAAAGAAACAGGCTTGGAGTTCCGGGTTTTGTTCGCCTGCCACCAATCTGTCATTTTTTAGCATACCCATCATGGCTGTTCTGTTCCAACTGATTATTCAAGGGATGCGTTATAGCCATTCCTTTTTCAGCCAAGGCATTGCTTTTAAAAGAAATCAGGATAATATTACAAAATTGTAAAGTACCAAAGTGACGGAATAACGGGAATGTCGCGGGAATATCAGGCCACGTCTGAAACAACATTCAGAAACTGCGAGCTGACAAGCTATGATTACGGCAGCGAGCAGCTTCATATTCTCCGAACGACCGGGCCGTTGGGTCGGCGGGAACGGCTCCCCGTCTTTGAGCATGTCCTGAAAACCAATAGCTCGGGGAAGCTGTTCTATATTCTTGATAATCGCGGCGGGCATGAGAGCGAGCTGACGCCGGAAGATATGGATGTCCTCAACAATCTGCTGATGACCGGCGGCATAAATTATGTGCGCGGCGCCGTCATCACCAGTGACGACGCCTACAGCATCCTTGTCTCCATGGCCAACGCGAAGGCGAAGGCCCGCAACTTCGAGGTTGAGCTGATCTCGACCACCGACCATGACGAGGCGGAAACCTTCGTTGTGTCGAAATTACGCGAATGCCTGAGAGCCTGACCCGCAATTTCTGATCCGATCCTCACCGACGAAACGGTCGGGGTTTGTTGAGCCCATTGATGATCTTTGGGGAGAATGCATCACCTATTTCCACAATCGGTCATTCATATATGACAAAGATGTGCAATTTCTCGACTGTTCCCGCGTGCTCCTGCCCACTGAATGCTTTGCCTATTATGTGACACAAACGTAACCGGCGGCAATGATTGCAAAGTTATAGAGCTGCACGGCTTTACGGGCGGCGCTTCTCTTCTCTACCGATGAAATGCACCGTTCGACCACCGGGAAATTGTATAAAAATATGGAGAAATGGCCGGAAAAAAAAGCAAAATTATTTTGAAAAATTTTCCCCCGAAAACGGAGTTATTACCCCTCATTTGAGGGTACGTCACTGTCCTCCGCGCGTCCGGTCCGACGGATCGGAACGATGACGGCGCCCCCTTCCGCCATGCCGCGGAAGGCTTTCACCCCGTAGCAGCGGGCGAGATTATCCTCGGTCAACACGGCCTCCGACGGGCCGTCGGCGGTAATATGCGCCTCATGCAGCAGCACCAGCCGGTCGCAGTAACGCGCCGCCAGCGTCAGGTCATGGATCACCACAATAACGCTCTTGCCTGAATGCGCGAGACGGCCGAGCCGGTCCATGACATCGATGGCATGGCCGGGATCGAGACCGCTGATCGGCTCGTCTGCGAGCAGGATATCCGGCTCCCCCGCCATGGCCCGCGCGAGAAGAACACGGGAGCGCTCGCCCCCGGACAGCTCCGTCACCAGCCGGTCGCGGAAAGAGGCAATATCGCAGGCCTCCATCGCCCGTGTCACGGCTTCCCGGTCGGTCCCGGTCAGCGCGCGCCAGCGGCCCTGATGCGGCAGCCGGCCGAGCGCGACCAACACTTCCACGGTTACATCCCAGTTTACCTCACCCGATTGCGGAAGATAGGAAAGCTGGCGGGCGAGAAGGCCGGGATCGATCTCGTCGCGCAGCTCGTCCTTGATCCGGATATCCCCCGCCTCCGGCGTCAAAAGTCCGGCGATACAGCGCAGCAGGGTCGACTTGCCCGAGCCGTTGGGCCCGATCAGGCCGATCATCTCCCCGGCCCTGACATCGAGGCTGATATTCTCCAGCACCCGGCGGGCTCCGAAGGATTTCGAAAGGGCGGAGACAGAAAGCTGGATCACAGCAGCCGCCTCCTCTGTTGCAGGACGAGATAGAGGAAGAAGGGCGCGCCGATCAGTGCCGTTAAAACCCCGATTTTCAGCTCACGCCCCGGCGACAGCAGGCGCACGGCGATATCGGCCGTCAGCAGGAGCGCCGCGCCGCCCAGCATACTTGCGGGCAGCAGCAGGCTGGGCCGGTTGCCGGTCAGGCCGCGCAACAGATGCGGCACGATCAGCCCGACAAAGCCGATGGCCCCCGCGACCGAAGTTGCCGCCCCGACGGAGAGCGCGGTGCCGAAGACGAGCCGCCGCCGCACGGCGCCCATATCGAAGCCCATGGTCTGTGCCGCCTCCTCCCCCAGCGTCAAGGCATCGAGGGGACGGGCGACCGTCATCAGGATCAGGCAGCCGAGAAGGATAAAGGGCGCGGACAGCCAGACATGCTCGAAACTCCGGTCGGCGAGCGATCCGAGCAGCCAGAACATGATCTCAAGCGCCGCAAACGGATTTTCCGCCATATTGAGGGCGAGCGAGGTCAGGGCGGCAGCAAAACTGGTCACCGCAACCCCGGCCAGGATAAAGGTGAGCGGACTGTTCGATTTCCCGGCCAGAAGCTGGACCACCAGCACGCCAAGCGCCGCGCCCAGCATCCCGCCGAACGGCAGCGCGAGCGCGAACAGGCTGGCAAGGCCGAAATAAAAGGCCAGCACCGCGCCGAGCGAGGCGGCGGCGGAGACGCCGATGATGCCGGGCTCCGCCAGCGGATTGCGCAGGAACCCCTGAAGCGCCGCACCAGTCAGACCGAGGGTCGCGCCGATCATCAGCCCCAGAATGGCACGCGGCAGGCGGATTTCATAAAAGATCAGGGTCGTGCTCCCCTCCTCCCCCGCGAGGACGGCGGCGAGCAACTCCCCGATGTCAATATCAGCCGGGCCGACCAGAAGCGAGCCCACGAAGGCCGCCACCACGGCAAGCCCCAGCAGCGAGAACAGAAGAGGTAAAGGGACAGGATAGTTCTTGCTGCGCATCACATCCGCCTCATTCGGCATTGGCAAGCGTGGACGAGAGGATCGCATCACGGGTTTCATGGAGCGCCGCAACGGCATCGGCGATATCGGGCGTGCCGCAGACCCAGAGGTTCGGCGGCAGGACCAGCCGTTCCTGATCCAGAAACGCCGTTTGCAGCGCCGGATGGCGGAATTTCTGCGTTGCCATTGCGGGCGCCTCCACCGGCTCGTTGACGATGAGGATATCCGGCCTGGCCGAGATCAGCGTCTCAAGCGGCACCTGACCGATCCCCCGCACGCCGATTTCCGTGCCGAGATTGCGAAAACCCGCCGCCTCGACCACCGCACTCGCCAAGGTGCCGACACCCGAGGTAAAGCCGTTCGCCCAGTAAAGTGCCGCCAAGGGCCGGTAGCCGGTATCTTCCGGCTTCGGCAGCTTGCGATCGAACGCGGCGATCATCGCCTCGCCACGCGCCGTCTCCCCCACCGCATCGGCAACGGTGCGGATATTCGCGCGAATATCATCAAGGCTGTGGGCGACGGGAAGATCGATCACCTCAAAGCCAAGCTTCCTGAGCAGATAGACGGTCGGCCGGGCGGTATACTCGCCGGCGAGGATGAGATCCGGTTCCAGCGGCAGAATTTCCTCCGACCGGCCGTGATTCTGGGGTAGGCCCACCGCCTCTTCCGTCATCATCGACGTCGAGATATCCGTCGCGAGAAAACTGAGCGAGGCAATCTTATCCCGGTCCGCCAGCAGCAGGAGAAGCTGGTCGGCGCAGACATTCATGGAGACGATGCGCGCGGGCTTTGCCGTTCCGCTGCCGGGCAGAAACCCGGCAATCAGGAGGACAAGCGCCGCCCGCAAACACCATCTATGAAGGCCCTGCGCCGCCACGGTCAGTACGGCCCGAACTTGATCTGGAGGCCAGCGAAGAAGGAAATCCCCGGCGATCCATAGCCATAGACATCCTGATAATCTTCATTCAGGAGGTTTTCACCGCGCATATAGAACTTCGCCCCCTCCGCAAACTCATAGGAGCCCGCCAGGTTGACGAGGGTATAGCTGCCGAGCTCCACCGTCCGCGTCGCCACGGGGAAGAAGCTGTCAAAGACAGTATCCGTCTGCTTGCCGTTATACTGGATGCTCAGGTTGACATTCGCCGGACGCTCCATAACGTCGAAGTCGTAGTTGCCGACAAGGCTGGCGATGTGCTTCGGGCGACGGGTGAGCTGCGTTCCGTTTGAATCCTCGGCGTTCGTGTAGGTATAGACGGCATCCAGACGAACATCCTCGAACGGCTCGGTCGAGGCCGTGAACTCGATCCCGTCGATCCGGCTCGTACCCGGGGTATTGACGGCGGTGGTGCCGCTGCCCTGGATCAGGTTCTTGATGCGGTTGTTGAAATAGGTCACATCGAGGATCAACCGGTCATCGAGGAAGGACTGCTCGACACCCGCGTCCCATCCGAAACCCTCTTCCGGTTCCAGATTGGGGTTGCCTGTATAGCTGGGCGTGGAGCCATACAACTCGAACAGGGTCGGGTTCTTCACCGCGCGGCCAAAGCTGCCATGCAGGCGGGTCGCCGTTTCCTGGAACAGATAGGCAGCAGTGCCGCGATAGGTGGTCTGGTTGTCGAACAGATCGTCATTGTCGTCATAGCGCACGGCACCGGAGAGGAACAGGCTGTCCCACAGGCTGACCCGGTATTCCGACGTATAGCCATAATTCACGATGCTGACCGTATTCGGCCCCGAAAAGCCGCTGTTTGTATATTGCTCTTCCTTCTTGCGCTCCGCCGCCAGTGTCACCGTATGCTCCGCCGCGGCGACATCCGGTGTCGAAAAATGAAAATCCGACTGATAGCCATAGGTGATGCTTTTGCCCTCGGTCGTGAAGGTTGTCGCGCCCGTTGCGTCCAGGAAGTCCGTATGATCGTCCATATAGCTCGCTTTAAGAAGCTGGTCCCAGGCCCCGTCGGCGAGGCTGAGCTTGCCGCTCACCAGACCATATCTTTGCAGTGACTGCGACGTATCCAGACTGTCGATGGCATTGACCACCACCGCCGAACCATCGGCATCGAGATCGCTGTCGATGATCATACCGATAGCCTTTAGCTCAAGGTTTTCAATGGGTTTGACGCCGATCTTGATGCGGCCTGTCGTGTTGTCATAGCCGTCCTTTTCCGTATTGCCGTCGTCTTCATCGGCCGCAGAGATACCATCGGTGATATAGCGCTCGACCGTTGCGGACACCGTGAATTTATCACTGCCATAGCCGAGGCCGACCTGCCCGTCTTTCGTGGAAAACGAGCCCAGCTCGCCGCGGGTAGTGACGGTGAAGCCCGGCTCCGGGTCTTTGGTGACGATGTTGATCACGCCGCCGATGGCGTCGCTGCCATAAATCGCGCTTTGCGGCCCGCGCAGCACCTCGATCCGGTCAATCCCGGCGTTCAGCAGATTGGCGAAGTTGAATTCCGACTGGGCGGCAGGGTTGTTCACCTCGATCCCGTCAATCATGACGAGGGTCTGGTTGCCCTCCGTCCCGCGGATACGCACCTGGGTCAGCTGGCCGACCGATCCGGCACGGTTCACGGCGACGCCCGGCACATCCCGGAGCACATCCGAGACCACCCGCACCTGCCGCTGTTCCAGTTCTTCCGCCGTGATGACGGTGACGGAACTACCGATTTCTTTCGATGGCAAAGGCGTATGGCTCGCCGAGATGACAAGCGGCGGCTCACTCCGGACGGAGTCATCTGCCAGTACCACAGCCGGGGCCGTCAGGCCGAGCGCGAGCAGCCCGCCAGTGGCAAGATGAAGGGAGGTCGTTTTTTTCTTTCCTAAATAATCAAACATTGCTGATCCTTCTTGTTTCAATAAAGACAAGTAAGGCCAAACAGCGATCCGGCCGCTTGCGCCTGACGACGAAGAAACGGCTGCGATCAGATAAAAGCACAAAGCCCGAAATTCGGGATTCATCGCCTTCAATGGATAAGGAAAAAACTTCAGCCCGACCCCTGACAGCAACGCATTTCCGCGCGCCACCACAAACGGCATTCCGTCCCACGAGCACACCCCGTACAGTGGTCGAGCAGCGCTTGCGACGGCAGGTTTCCTGGCTCACAGGTCATTGCACCTCCCGGCCTTCCCAGTTTCCCAGTGGCTTATACGGGGGCGCTCTCTGTTCACAGTTGCGGGGGCAGCCAGGGCTTTGAAAATCCCGGAGTTCCGGGCCTTTCAGCTCCTGTTCCCTTTTTCATCCATAACTGGAACCATCGCTGTCGCCGAAATTGCATCAGGCTTTTTTATAAGTCAAGCCGCAACAGGACCGGACGTCAAACTTTTGCCATAAATTTGAAGGATCGCGCGGGGCAATTAAAAAAACCCTCGAAAGCCTTCCGGTTTCAAGGGTTTGAATGGTAGGCGCTACAGGGTTCGAACCTGTGACCCGCTGATTAAGAGTCAGCTGCTCTACCAACTGAGCTAAGCGCCCACAATACATAACATCTATCGTGGTAAGGGGCCCGGAAACCGCATGGCTCCGCGCCGGGAGCGACTGTGTAGCACAGGAATTCCCGCCCGACAAGAGGCGAGAGAGGCACTAATCGCTCGACATCCCATTTTCACGCCCTTATCATAGATACACCAACGACTTGTGCCTTACCTCATATACCTATCACATTGGGATTTCGAAAATGGCCAAGCAGACCCTTTTTGAAAAATATGGTGGTTTCTCCGCCGTCAGTAAAATTGTGCTCGACTTCTATGATGTCCTGCTCGACAGCGATGAAATCGGGCCGTTTTTCGATGATGTCGACATGCCCCGGCTGATCGATCACCAGACGAAGTTCATCGCCTCCCTGCTCGGCGGGCCCGCATCCTACACGGATGAACAGTTGAAGCGGCTGCATGAACGATTGAACCTTAAGGACAGCCATTTCGACGAGGTCCTCGCAACCCTTGGCGATACGCTGAAACGGCATGGCTTCAGCGCCGGAGATCTGGCCCTCGTCAATGCGGCGCTTGAGCAGAGGAGATCAGTCATTGTCTGTCGCGATGTCCATTGAGGCCATCAATGAGCAGCTGCTGCGCGCCATTGGTGTGGGCGTTGCCGTGCTCGGAGCAGAGGATCGGCGGTTCGTCTTTCGCAACGAAACCTTCCATGAATGGTTCGATGAGGAGACGCCGCAGAGCGATCTTGGCGGCCTGTTTCCCGATCTCGACATAGCGGACCTGATGACGCGGCTGCAGGAGAGCGGTCGCCTCACCATCGAGATCAAGCGCAAGGCCCGGCGACGGGAGAAAATCTACGCCGCGGATTTCACCCTGTCGGAGGGAAATGGCGGCGGCATGATCATCCTGGTCTGCCAGAACATTTCCCGCATCCGCGAGCTGGAATCGATGATCGACAGCTACTCCCAGATGGTCGAGCGCAACACCCGCGAGATCAAGCGCGAGAAGGAGCAGGTGGAGAAACTCCTGCTCAACATGATGCCCCGCTCCGTCTATGAGGAATTCAAGACCTTCGGCGTGGTCATCCCGAAGCTCTATGATCCGGTCTCCGTGCTGATGCTCGATTTCGTCGGTTTCACCCAGATGGCCGCCTCCGCCGATCCGGCGGTGACGGTGAGCGAGCTGAATGACATCTACAGCGCCTTTGACCGCATCGGCGAGCAATATGGCTGCGAACGGATCAAGACCATGGGCGATGCCTATATCACAGTAGCCGGTTTGCCCGATCCGACGCCGGATCATGCCCGCGCCGTCGCCAATGCCGCCATCCGCTTCATCCGCTATCTCGAGCGGCGGAACGAAGGCCATCCGAACCAGTGGCGCTGCCGCATCGGGATCACCAGCGGCCCGGTCGTCGGCTCGGTCGTCGGTATCCAGAAATATGTCTATGATATCTTCGGTCCCGCCGTGAACCTTGCCTCCCGCCTGCAGGACCTGTCGGAATCGATGGAGATCACGACGAACGGGCCGATCTATGACGTGCTCCGGGACTCTTTCCGCTTCGAGTACCGGGGCAAGCAGCAGGTCCGCGGCTTCGACGAACAGGATATCTTCCAGCTCATGGACAGCCGCGAACCAATCCGCTAGCGTTTGCCGGGGATATCGATGTCGCGGTGGATATAGACGCTCATCACCAGGCCGAAGCTGATCATCAGGGTCAGCATCGCCGTCCCGCCGTAGGAGATCAGCGGCAGCGGCACGCCGACGACCGGCACCATTCCCATGACCATGGCGACATTGATGAAGATATAAAGGAAGAAGATGCCCGTCATGCCGATGGCCAGCAGCTTGCCGAAATGGTTGCGGGAGCGGTAGGCGATGGCGTAGCCATAGGCGATCAGCAGAATATAGAGCGCGAACAGCAGGAGCCCGCCGACCATGCCGAACTCCTCCGCCAGCATGCTGAAAATGAAGTCAGTCCGCATCTCGGGCAGGTAATTAAGATGGCTTTGCGTGCCGTTGAGCAGCCCCTTGCCGAACACCCCGCCCGAGCCCAGCGCGATCTTTGATTGCAGGATATGATACCCGGCGCCGAGCGGGTCATTCTCCGGGTTGAGGAAGGTCAGCACACGCTTCTTCTGATACTCATGCAGGAACTGGAAGGCGAAGAAACCCGCCGGGATCGCCGTGCCGACGACAAGCGCAAATTTCCAGAGCCGCACCCCGGCGACGAAGAAAACAATCCCCGCCCCCGCGATCAGCATCAGCGCCGTTCCGAGATCGGGTTGACGCAGGACCAGTCCTGCCGGCACCAGCACCATCAACAGCGGTGGCACCAGCCAGCGGATGCGCCGGACATCCTCAAGACCGAGGCTGTGAAAGTACCTCGCAAGTGCCAGGATCAGGGCAATTTTCATCACCTCCGAGGGTTGCAGCTGGAACGGTCCGAGATCGATCCAGCGGCGCGCACCCATGCCGATGACGCCCATCACCTCGACCGCACCCAACAGCAGGAGGGCGACGGCATAGAGCGGATAGGCGAGATTGAGCCAGATACGGATATCGACCAGCGCTACCATGAACATCAGCGCAAGCCCGGCGCCGAAACGGATCATCTGGCGCGAGGCCCAGGGCTCAAGATTGCCGTTGGCGGCGGAGTAGAGCATCAGGAAGCCGACCGACGCGGTCGCGCAGATCAACAGCACGAAGCCCCAGTTGATATCCCATATCTTCCGTGAAAACGGTATCTGGACGTTTTTCGCGCCGAGTTCCCTATACATCCCCGCCTCCTGCCGGACGGCGGATGGCGATGTCATAGCTGGGCCGACGCAACGGATCGAGGCGCAGTGTTTCCTGCAACAGATCGCGGGCAATCGGCGCAGCGGTACTGGAGCCGGAGCCGCCATGCTCGACAATGACCGAAACCGCATAGCGCGGATCGTTATAGGGCGCATAGCCGACAAAGAGGGCGTGGTCCCGCTCCTCCCACGGCTTTTCGTCCGATTTGCGCACGCCTTCAATACGTTCCTTGCGGGAGATGCGGCGCACCTGCGCAGTGCCGGTCTTGCCTGCCATTTCCCAGCCCTCGACCTCGATTTTCGCGGCCCGGGCCGTGCCACGCGGACCGTTCATCACCTTGTTCATGCCGCTCAGGACGGTTTTAAGGGCACTCTGGCTGATGCCGATATCGCGATTGGCGGCCTCTTCCTCCGCCCGTGGCAGGACGGCACCTTCCAGCGTCTCCCCCGTGACCGAGCGGATCAGCCGCGGGTTCACCTTCTTGCCGCCATTGGCAAGGCGCGCCGTCATCACGGCAAGCTGCAGCGGCGTCGTCAGCACATAGCCCTGCCCGATGCCGGTGTTGTAGGTTTCGCCAAGCTGCCAGGAAACGCCCTGCACCGCCTGTTTCCAAGCCTTCGTCGGGATCAGGCCCGCCCGCTCGCCCAGTATATCGATGCCAAGCTTTTCCCCAAGGCCGAAACGATGCGCCATCTCGGCGATCTTGTCGACACCGACCTTGCGGGCGATGTCGTAAAAATAGATGTCGCAGGACTGGGAGATCGCATCTTCCATGCCGAGCTTGCCATGCCCGCCCCGCTTCCAGCAGTGAAAGCGGTGCTTGCCAAGTTGCGTATGGCCGCCGCAGAACACCTGGTGCCCGGCGGTGACCACCCCTGACTCCAGCGCCGCAAGAGCGACAATCATCTTGAAGGTCGACCCGGGCGGATACTGTCCGGCAATCGCCTTGTTACCGAGCGGCCGTTTGGGATTTTCCACCAGTTCCTTCCAGTCGGCGGAGCTGATCCCACTCGCGAAATTATTGGGATCGAAGGACGGCACCGACACCATCGAGAGAATATCGCCCGAGTGAATGTCCATCACCACGGCAGCGGCGCTCTCCTCGCCCATGCGGCGGACGGCGAATTCCTGAAGCTGCTTGTCGATGGTCAGCACCGCATCGTTGCCGGGGATGCCTTCCTCGCGGTTGAGCTCGCGAATGACGCGGCCATAGGCATTCGCCTCCAGCCGGCTGAGCCCCGCCTTGCCGCGGAGTGTCCGGTCGTAATATTTTTCGACCCCGCTCTTGCCGATGCGAAATTCCGGCAGTTCCAGAAGCGGATCATATTCCTGATTCTGCAGATCCTTTTCCGACACCGCGCCGACATAACCGACGATATGGGCGAACAGCTTGCCGTAAGGGTAATCGCGGGTAGAGCCGACATCCATCTGGATGCCTGGCAGGTCCGGCGCATTGACATTGATCCGGGCGAACTGATCCCACGTCAGGTTATCGACGACGGGAATGGGAACGAAGCTGCGCTTGCGCGCGGCGTCTTTCAGCACCCGCTCCCGGTCGATGGTCTCCGCCGGGACATAGCGGGCCAGCGCATCCAGTGTCGCCTCGATACTGCCTGTCTGCTCCGGGATCAGGATAACGCGGTAGTTATGGCGGTTGCTGGCAATCTCGGTGCCGAAGCGATCGACGATCCGGCCCCGGAGCGGCGGCAACAGCCGGAGGTTCATCCGGTTTTCATCGGCCATCATCGAATATTCATCGGAATGTATGACCTGAAGATAATAGAGCCGTCCGGCCAGCGCCGACATCAGCATCGCCTGTCCGCCCGCCATCATCAGCGCCCGGCGGGAGAAGACCTTGCCTTTTTCCTTATGCTGGTCCTTCGCCATCAGGTCAGCCTCAATAGGTTGTTCTGGAGCAGGCCGAACAGCCAGGCAAAGAACGGAAACACCAGCAGCGACAGGCCATATTGCGCGAGAATGGGCGCGATCGGCACATAGGCCAGCGAATAGAGACAGGCGATAATCCAGCTCAGCATCGCAATGATAAAGCCGATCAGCAGATAGCCGAACCAGGTGAGAAAGAAGGATTTACCGATGAAAATCCGCCGCTGCGACAGCGCAATGCCATGGGTCAGCAGCAACAGCAGCGAGGACAGGCCAAGCGGCGTTCCCGTCAGGCAGTCGGAAATGACGCCGAGCAGGAAACAGAGCGGCGCGTTCATCAGATAGGGCCGGTGAATGCTCCAGTAAAAGACGGATATGGCGACAAAGGCCGGGGTGACATTGGCATAGCCGCTGATCCCGATCGGCACAACACTCATCATCGCCAGCAGCACCGTCAGGGCAAACGGCACGCTGCCTCTAAGGAAACGGTTAAACTGATAGGCGAGTGTCGGGCTCACTTTGCATCCAATCTGCTTTCGCCAAGATCACCCGGGTTTTCATCCGGGTTGCTCATCCCCGGCAGATCATAGCGCAGCACGCTGACATATTCCAGACGGGTCCAGTCGGCGAATGCCTTCACCCGGATGCTCCGTTCCGTCACCGAGGAGACAATGCCAATGGGCCGTCCGGCCGGCAGCATACCGCCATCGCCGGAGGTCACGATCCGGTCGCCCGCCGATACGGTTGCATTCGTCGGCAGGAAGTCAAGGATCGGAGATGTCGAGTTGTCGCCCACCAGAATGCCCTTGTGGCGGGATTTCTCCATCACCACGGGAATGCGGGAGTTAAGGTCGGTCAGCAGCAGCACGCGGGCCGAGCGTTCCCCAACCTCGGCAATACGACCGACAAGGCCGAGCGGCGCAACGACCGCCTGCCCGACGCGGACACCATCGCGGCGACCGGCGTTGAGCAACAGCGTGCGAACGAAGGGTCCACCGTTATCGCCGACCACCCTTGCCGTGATCGGCAGCACCAGCGGATCGGACAGGGCGTTCAGGAGCTGGCGGAAATTCTCGTTCTCCTGCTCCAGCGTACGTCCGACGGCCTGCCATTTGAGAAGCCGGGCGTTTTCTTCGCGCAGCCGCTCATTCTCCTCGATCAGGCTGGTCAGCTTCTGCACCCGGCCAACGGCCTTGTGAAAGGCATCGACGGGCTGGGAAATGGTTGCGAGGATCGGGGCGACCACATCGGTCGTCGCCGTCCGCATCCGTTCGACCACGCCAATATTCGCCTTGCCGAGAAACAGGAGGGCAATGGCCAGGGAAATAAGCAACAGAAAGGCAGAACGCTGAAGAATTGTCTTCAGCGGCCAGGTCAGTTTGAATACCGAGCTCTGCCTTGGAGCCATCTAGTTACACTCCACTCTTGCCAATATTCACGGTGGCGCTCAGCTTTCTCCACTCAGAACATGGCGTAATGTCTTGATCTCCTCAAGCGCGCGGCCCGTGCCGATGGCGACGCAGGACAGCGGCTCCTCGGCGATGGAGACCGGCAGACCCGTGGCCTGCCTGAGGACATGATCGAAATTCCCGAGCAGCGATCCGCCGCCGGTCAGGATGATGCCCTTGTCAACGATGTCCGCCGCCAGTTCCGGCGCCGTATGTTCGAGGGCGACTTTCACTGCCTCGATAATCGCGCCCACCGGCTCGGCGAGGCTTTCGGCGATCTGCCGCTGGCTGATCACCAGTTCCTTCGGCACGCCGTTCATAAGGTCGCGACCGCGGATTTCCATGGTCTCCCCTTCACCGTCCTCCGGCGCGCAGGCCGATCCGATCAGCTTCTTGATCCGCTCAGCTGAGCTTTCACCGACCAGCAGGTTATGGTTGCGGCGGATATAGGCGATGATCGCCTCGTCCATCTTGTCGCCGCCGACGCGGACGCTCTTTGAATAGACAATACCGCCAAGCGACAGAACCGCGACTTCCGTCGTGCCGCCGCCGATATCAACGACCATGGAACCGGTCGGCTCGGTCACCGGGAGCCCGGCACCGATTGCGGCGGCCATCGGCTCGTCAATCAGGATCGCCTGACGGGCGCCTGCATTCTCGGCGGCCTCTTTAATCGCCTTGCGCTCAACGGCGGTGGAGCCGGACGGAACACAGATAATAATAAGGGGACGGGCAAAACTGCGGCGATGGTGAACTTTATGGATAAAATGCCGGATCATTTCCTCGGCGATTTCGAAATCGGCGATAACGCCGTCTCTCAAGGGGCGAATGGCTTCGATATTGCCGGGGGTCCGGCCCAACATCATTTTTGCTTCATCACCAACGGCCAGAACCTGCTTCTTGCCCTTGTTATGAAGGATCGCCACAACCGATGGCTCATTCAGTACGATACCGCGGCCCTTCACATAAACCAGCGTGTTCGCGGTTCCAAGGTCGATGGCCATATCGGCTGACATCCAGCCGAGTAATCCGTTTAACATTAAGCTGCCTCATATACCCAAAAATGGGACCCGGCCCCGGGCCCCGCAATTACGTTAGAACGCGCATCTGACATCCTGTTTCCGTTGCAGACCGGTTCAAAATTCACCCTCGCCTACCCACGCCAACATCCGCGTATTTGTGCCGCCGGAGACATTTGTCGAGACATGCCTGAGCAGCATTTAGCAGTTATTGCAGAAGATAGTTAATATTTTCCCACCATCAGTTGATAAATACGATCTTTCTCCGCTTGCAGGCAATTGATTTGTAAAGCAGATGGGAAAAATACGCAAACGTGATTAACCATAAATTACGGGAAGCAATCGAATATTTTTCTCTAATATATAAGAGAGCCGTAACAGAGCCATGACAACCCGGCATAAAAAAAGCCGGCGCAACGGCCGGCTTTTTATCACAGTCTTGCGTGAGAGCAAGCTTTAGTTCTTGGATTTGTCGACAAGACGGCCGGCGGCGATCCAGGGCATCATGGCGCGCAGGCGCTCGCCGACTTCCTCGATCTGATGAGCGTCGTTGCGAGCGCGGATTGCCTTGAAGCTGGTCTGGCGGGCCTTGTTTTCCAGCATCCAGTCACGGGTGAAGCGACCGGACTGGATATCGTCCAGAACCCGTTTCATTTCCGCCTTGGTTTCCGGCGTCACGATCCGCGGACCGGTGACATATTCGCCATATTCCGCCGTATTGGAAATGGAGTAGTTCATGTTCGCAATGCCGCCTTCATAGATCAGGTCAACGATCAGCTTCACTTCATGCAGGCATTCGAAATAGGCCATCTCCGGCGCATAGCCGCCTTCGACCAGGGTTTCAAACCCGGCGCGGATCAGCTCGACCAGACCACCGCAGAGAACGGCCTGCTCACCGAACAGGTCGGTTTCGCATTCTTCCTTGAAGGTCGTCTCGATGATACCGGCGCGGCCGCCGCCGATGGCGGACGCATAGGAAAGCCCGATGTCGAGCGCGTTGCCGGAGGCATCCTGATGCACGGCAACGAGGCAGGGTACGCCGCCGCCACGCTGATATTCGGAACGGACCGTATGGCCCGGGCCCTTCGGCGCGATCATAAACACGTCCATGTCGGAGCGCGGAACAATCAGGTTGAAATGCACGTTCAGGCCATGGGCGAAGACAAGCGCCGCGCCGTCCTTCATGTTGGGGGCGAAGTCTTCTTCATAGATTTCCGCCTGCAACTCATCCGGGGTCAGCATCATGATCACATCGCCCCATTTCGCGGCGTCCGCCGGGGTCATGACCTTGAGGCCTGCGCCTTCGGCCTTGGCGGCGGAGCTTGATCCTTCGCGCAGCGCGACGGCCACGTCCGCAACGCCGGAATCCTTCAGGTTGTTGGCATGGGCATGGCCCTGGCTGCCATAGCCGACGATGACAACTTTCTTGCCCTTGATCAGATTTACATCGGCGTCGCTGTCGTAGTATACGCGCATCCTATCGTTCCTTCTCGATTAAAACTTCTCGTCCATTCAAATACAGTAATTACGTGTTTGCCTCAGATCATATCCGTGCCGCGATGTACGGCCACGAGACCCGTCCGGCAGACTTCCGCCTTGCCCAGCGGTTCCATCAGCCCGATGAAGGCCTTTACCTTGTCGGGCACCCCGGTCACCTCGAAAACAAAGGAATCCTCTGTCGTGTCAACGGCGCGGGCGCGGAAGATATCGGCCATGCGAAGGGCCTCCACCCGCTTTTCTCCCTTGCTGATCACCTTCACAAGCGCCATCTCCCGCTCGACGCTCGGCCCGTCGATGGTCAAATCGGCAATCTTGTGAACCGGAACCAGCCGATTGAGCTGCGCCTTGATCTGTTCGATCACCATGGCCGTCCCGGTGGTCACGATAGTAATCCGCGAGAGGTTTTCGGTTTCGTCAACCTTGGCCACCGTCAGGCTTTCGATGTTGTATCCCCGCCCGGAAAAGAGCCCGATCACGCGCGCCAGCACACCAAACTCGTTATCGACGAGAACGGAAATGGTATGGCGAAAAATTTCGGTGTTTTCAGTCATGGTCCAGACATATCCTTTGCAAGCGCGGTCTCTTTTAAACCAGCATTAGCGTTTAATCCATAGCTTTTCGAAGGAAATCGGGGGTGATTATACCAGCGACAGCCCGTCCGAGGTGACTTTCGGCCCGGAATCGTCCGTCTCGTCCCCCAGCAGCATCTCGTTATGCGCGGCGCCCGAGGGCACCATGGGGAAGACATTCTCCGCCTTGTCGACGATCATATCGACGACGACCGGTCCCTTGGTGGCAATCATTTCCTTGATACAGTCATCGACCTTGTCCGGATCGGTGCAGCGCAAACCCGTCGAGCCGAACGCCTCCGCCAGCTTCACGAAGTCCGGTAGGCTTTCCATATAGCTTTCCGAATAGCGGCCGCCGTGCAGCAATTCCTGCCACTGGCGGACCATACCCATATATTCGTTATTGAGGATAAACACCTTCACCGGCAGGCGATACTGCAGGATCGTCGACAGCTCCTGGATATTCATCATGGTCGAGGCTTCGCCCGCGATATCGATGACGAGGCTGTCCGGGTGGGCGATCTGCACACCCATGGCCGCCGGCAGGCCGTAGCCCATGGTGCCGAGCCCGCCTGAGGTCATCCAGCGGTTCGGATCCTCGAACTGCAGATACTGTGCAGCCCACATCTGGTGCTGCCCCACCTCCGTGGTGAAATAGCGGTCCATGCCCTTCGTCAACTCGTTGAGCCGCGTCAACGCATATTGCGGCTTGATCGCCTTGCCCTTCTGCTCGAACTTCAGGCAGTCTCTGGCGCGCCAGTCTTCGATCTGCGCCCACCATTTCTTCTGCGCCGCCGCGTCGGGCTTGTGCACTTCCGATTTCCAGACCTTGATCATGTCTTCAAGGACATGGGCAACATCGCCAACGATCGGGATATCGACCGGCACATTCTTATTGATAGAGGACGGATCGATATCGACATGGATTTTCTTCGACTTCGGCGAGAAGGCATCGAGCCGCCCGGTAATCCGGTCATCGAAGCGCGCGCCGATACAGACCATGACATCGCAGTCATGCATGGCGTGGTTCGCCTCATAGGTGCCGTGCATCCCCAGCATGCCGAGGAACTGCTTGTCACTCGCCGGATAGGCACCGAGGCCCATCAGGGTATTGGTGATCGGATGGCCGGTCAGCCGCACGAACTGCGTCAGCAGCTTCGACGCTTTGGGGCCGGAATTGATGACACCGCCGCCGGTATAGAAAACCGGCCGTTTCGCGTTCGAGATCAGCTTGACCGCCGCCTTGATGGCCTTGAGGTCACCCTTGATCTGCGGCTTGTAGCTCTTGTGCTTGACCATGGACGGCGGGGTATAGGGCCCCGTCGCCAGCTGCACATCCTTCGGCAGATCGACGACGATCGGACCCGGACGGCCGTTGGTCGCCACATAAAAAGCCTCATGCATGGTACGGGCGAGGTCGTTTACGTCCTTCACCAGATAGTTATGCTTGGTCACGGGACGGGTGATGCCGACCGTGTCCGCCTCCTGAAAGGCGTCATTGCCGATCATATGGGTGGCGACCTGCCCGGTCAGACAGATGATCGGAATGCTGTCCATCAGCGCATCAGCAAGACCGGTCACCGCATTGGTCGCGCCCGGGCCGGAGGTGACGAGAACGACGCCCGGCTTGCCGGTGGAACGCGCATAGCCCTCCGCCGCATGCACCGCGCCGCCTTCCTGACGGACGAGGATATGGCGAATGCTGTTCTGCTTGAACAATTCGTCATAGAGCGGTAGCACAGCGCCCCCAGGATACCCGAAAATCACCTCGACGCCCTGATCCTTCAGCGCCTTGATTACTATTCCCGCTCCTGTCAGTTCCTGGTTCGCCATCTCACTATCCCAATTCTGCGTTCGGCTCGTTATGATCAAAGACCATTCGGTGTTTAAAGAATAATAGAAAAAAGACGCCCGGCACGATACCGGGCGGTCAAAAACAGGCTTCCCTCTCGGAAAGCCGCCAATTTGGGTGAACCTAGACCTTCATTTCGCCTCCGTCAACAAAAATCGACGAATAAATGGAAAGAATTCACCCTTTAAACTTTCCAAATCTTGCGCAGAAGAGCGATTTGCTTCGCACATCTTATTCCGGACCCAGGTCATTTGCCGTTTTGCATAGCGCCGGGTGAGCATTTTCGCCCGCTCCCGCGCCGCCGATTCCGTCATCTTGCCGACAAGCACCGCCGCCAGTTCCGGCAGGCCGAGCGCCTTCATCGCCGGGAGCGCCGGATCGAGGTCGCGTTTCAGGAATTCCGCCACCTCCTCCAGCGCACCGCCTTCATCGATCATCCAGTCGAACCGCCGGTCGCAGCGCTCATAGAGCCAGTCCCGGTCCGGCGTCAGCGCCAGCCACAGGCGCGGCCCTTCCAGAATATCGCCGGTCGGCGCCCGCTTCTGCCACTCACCGAGGGGGACGCCGGTTTCCTCCACCACCTCCAGCGCCCGGAGCAACCGCTGGCTGTCGCCTTCGTTGAGCTTTTCCGCCATCTTTGGATCCTTCTCGCGGAGGCGCGCATGGATGACCGCATTCCCTTCGCGTTTGTGAAGCTCGCGCAGGCGCCCCCTCACCTCGTCCGAAATATCGGGAACTTCGGCGATACCCTTGGTCAGGATATCGAAATAGAGGCCGGTGCCACCGACCAGGATCGGCAGCTTGCCCGCGCTTCGCGCCGCCTCGATCTCGACAAGCGCCATGTCGCGCCAGCGCGCCGCATTGCAGTAATCCGCCGGGTCGAGCACGCCGTAAAGCCGGTGCGGAGCGCTCGCTACCTCCTCCGCGCTTGGCCGGGCAGTGACGACACAGAGGCCGTCATAAACCTGCATGCTGTCCGCATTGATGATGACACCGTCAAATTCCTCTGCTATGGCAATGGCCAACGCGGATTTGCCGCTGGCGGTCGGCCCTGCAAGCAGGATGCAGCCGTTCTGGCGGCGGCTATCTGGCTGGTCTTTATCCATTTAGGAAATGTCTGTCGATTACCATGGCTGAAACTTCTGTCCTTACACTTGTTGCTGATCATACAGCGGGCGCGTCAATTCGCAATATCGCCGTGGCCGCGGTGCGGGAACTGACCGACGCGGGCGCGAGATGCGCCGAACCGGACTGGCTGTCGGAGGACCGGGCGGTCGATATCGCCTTCTCCGGCCCGTGGCGTGAGGAGGCCGAGGCCCGCCTCTCCGCCGCTGGCCTGCTGTACAAGATAGATTATTGCCTGCAACCCACCCTGCACCGGAAAAAGAAGCTGTTCCTCGCCGATATGGACAGCACCATGATCACCGTCGAATGCATTGATGAACTCGCGGATTTCGCAGGCTTCCGCTCCGAGGTGTCGGCCATCACCGAGCGGGCGATGAACGGGGAGCTCGATTTCAACGATGCCTTCCGCGCCCGCGTCGCCATGCTGAAGGGCCTGCCGGAACCCGTCCTGCAGCAAGTGTTTGACGAACGGGTCCGGCTTACTGAGGGCGCCCGGACGCTGGTGCAGACCATGCGCGCGAGCGGCGTCTATACGGCGCTTGTCTCCGGCGGCTTCACCTTCTTCACCAGCCGGGTGCGGGATCAGGCAGGCTTTCACATGGATATGAGCAACGATCTGTTGTTCGAGAACGGCGCACTCACCGGCGTTGCGGCGGAACCGATCCTGAATTCCGGCGCCAAGCTCGCGACGCTGGAACGGCTGATGACGGAGAAGAAGATCGAGCGCGCCGAGACACTGGCCATCGGCGACGGGGCGAATGACATCCCGATGATCGAGGCGGCGGGCCTCGGCGTCGCCTATCACGCCAAGCAGGCGGCCGTGGCAGCGGCGGATGCGGCGATCCGCTTCGGCGACCTGTCCACCCTACTCTATTATCAGGGTTACCGCGACAGCGATTTCGTCAGTGCATAAAAAATGGCGCCGCCTCATATGAGGGGCGCCATCTTCTTAAAGTCCGTGAAGCCCTAGCTTTCCTTGTTCAGCTTCAGGGCAATGAAGCGGGAGTTGTCGCCGCGCTTCAGGAGTAGTAGGACAGATTTCTTGTCCGTCTCCTGGATTTCGGCAATCCTTTCCTTCATCTGTTCCGGTGTGGTGACCGGCTCAAGCTGCGCTTCCGCCACGACATCCCCGGCGCGAATACCCTTCTCGGCTGCTTCCGAATTCGGATCGACGTTGGTCACAACGACACCCTCGACATCCTCGGCAATGCTGAACTGCTCGCGGGCCGCATCATTGATGCTGGAGAGTTCCATGCCGAGCAGATCGACGCTCTTGTCGCTGCCGGGCTCTGCGGGGGACGATCCGTTCATCGCGGTTTCAGCCTTTTCAAGCTCGCCGAGGACAACTTCCACATTCATGGTCTTGCCACTCCGCCACAACTCGACATTGACCTTGGAGCCGACTTTCGATTCCGCCACCAGACGCGAGAGTTCCCGCGGCTCAGTGACTTCCTCGCCATTGAATTTCAGGATCACGTCCCCAGCCTTGATGCCGGACTTGAAGGCGGGCCCGTCTTCCGGAACACCGGCAACGAGCACGCCGTCGGTATCGCTGAGGTCAAGCCCTTCGGCAATTTCCTCAGTCACCGGCTGGATCACCACGCCGAGCCAGCCACGGCTGGTCTTACCGAACTCGATCAGCTGTGCGACCACCGGCACGGCAAGTTCCGAGGGAACCGCGAAGCCGATGCCGATGCTGCCGCCGGACTGCGAGAAGATCGCCGTGTTGATGCCGATAACCTGGCCGTCCATGTTGAACAGCGGGCCGCCGGAGTTCCCCTTGTTGATGGAGGCGTCCGTCTGGATATAGTCGTCATAGGGACCGGAGCGGATATCGCGGCCGCGGGCCGAGACGATACCGGCCGTCACCGTACCGCCAAGGCCATAGGGGTTACCGATGGCCAGAACCCAGTCACCGACGCGGGACTTGTCGCTGTCGCCCCACTCCACATCAACGAGGGCGCGCGCCGTCGGGTCGATTTTCAGGACCGCAAGGTCGGTTTTCGGATCCGTGCCGACCAGCGTTGCCGGAAGATCCTCGCCATCCTTGAAGATGACCTTGATCTCGTCGGCGCCGTCGATCACATGGTTATTGGTAATGACATAGCCGCCGTCGGCGTCAATGACAAAACCGGAGCCGAGCGACGTCGCCTTGCGTTCGCGCTCCTGTCCGTTATCACGATTGCCGAATTCCTTGAAGAAATCCTCGAACGGATGTCCTTTCGGCAATTGCGGAAGGCCGCCGCTCGGGCCTTTAACCGTCTGGGTCGTTGAAATATTGACAACGGCGGGTGAGAGTTTCTCCACAAGATCGGCGAAACTGTCGGGCGCAGGCCTTGCCTTGGCATTGACCGCCATTAGCGCCATCAAGGTAAACACCGTCAGGGTTGAAACAACAAGGACGCCGTATCGCCGCACGCGATTTTCGTTTGCGGGCACGGAGCGGGCGCCAATCTCTGCCGATTTCGGCCGTGCTGAGTATCGGTTATACAAGTCTATCTTCCTTCTATAATTCGATTCCCTGCCTCATCCTGAAGATCACGGGCAGAGGATCAACTGACAATTTTAACCCCTCTGGTTCATCCGCCGGACGCCTCGTCCGTCGCATGTCGCCGTATGTACCTAGAAATCAAATAAGGCAGAAATGTGCAATTGAAACCCGTTTTTTGAATTTTGTTGGTTAATTGCAAAATCCCTTTCATTTCAAGGTTCAAGATGCGCTACCCCCGAAGAAGCCAGACGAAAAAGACACCGAGCACAGACACAACCAGACCAAATATGCGCAAAGTGTGGCTGGGAGTGTCAAGCACCGATATCATCATTCGTTTCATCCCGTCGGGGAACAGGGCATACAGCGTGCCCTCGATAAACAACACCAGCGCCAGCGCCAGCAGGAAATCCGTTACCACGACAAATTCGCCCTTTAAGCAAAACGGCCCGCATATGTCATACGGGCCGCTTCAATTCAACTTTACTTATCGGTTACAGGTTCGACATTCTGCTTGTCAAAGAACCGGAAAAATTCCGATGTTGGAGACATGACCATGGTCGTGTCATTATCCGACATCGATTGCCGATAGGCCTGCATGGAGCGATAGAAGGAGAAGAAATTCTCATCCTTGCCAAAGGCTTCCGCGAAAATGCGGTTCTTTTCCCCGTCGCCTTCACCGCGCAGGATTTCGGAATCCTTCCGCGCCTCGGCGATCAGCACCGTACGTTCCTTGTCCGCATTGGCCGTGATCCGCTGGGCGATCTCTGCACCGGTTGCGCGGATTTCCTTGGCTTCCTGCTCACGCTGGGACCGCATGCGATCAAATACCTTCTCGCTGTTTTCCTTCGGCAGATCGGCCCGAACGATGCGAACATCGATCACATCGATACCAGAGGATGCGGCCTCCTTGTTGACCTGCTCGCGGATCTGCAGCATCAGGTTCGACCGTTCCCCCGACACGATATTGTTCAGGATCTGACGACCGAGATTCTGCCGGAGCTGCGAGTTGAGGATCGTCTCAAGCCGCTGATAGGCAATGTTCAGGTTGCCATATGACTGGTAATACAGCAGCGGATTGGCAATACGGAACCGCGCGAAGCTGTCCACCATCAGACGCTTCTGGTCGCGGGTCACGATTTCTTCACGCTGGGTGCTAACGGACAGGACTCGCTTGTCCACATAGACAACGTCCTGCACGAAGGGGAGCTTGAAATGCAGCCCCGGTTCCTGAATAACCCGCTCCGGATTACCAAACTGCATAACGATGGCCTGCTGCGTCTGGTGAACGGTGAAGAGCGCACTCGATGCCACGATACCGAGAGCCACCAGAAGAACAACCAGTATTGTCACTATTGTCTTGTTCATGGTTTGGTTGCCCCTTTCTGCAGTTCATTGAGCGGGAGATAGGGGACAATGCCTTGCGCCCCTTCCTTGCCCATATCAATGATCATTTTCTGCTTGCCTGTGAATACTTCCTGCAGGGTTTCAAGATAAATACGCTGACGCGTTACATAGGGCGCCTTGGCATACTCATCATAGATCGAAACAAAGCGGGCAGCCTCACCCTCGGCTTCGGCAATCACACGCTGCTTATAACCCTCGGCTTCCTGACGGATCATTTCCGCCTGACCGCGGGCCCGGGGAATGATGTCGTTGGCATAGGCAAGTGCCTCGTTCTGGGCGCGCTCCTTGTCGGCTTCCGCCGCCTGCACATCCCGGAACGCCGCAATAACCTGCGCCGGCGGCTCTGCATTCTTCAACTGCACCTGCAACACCTGAACGCCCGCACCATAGTCATTAAGGACCTGCTGGAGACGTTCCAGAACCTCGGTCTCGACCAGCAGACGGCCTTCGGTGATGGCCGCGGTCAGGTCGGTGCGGCCGATAACCTCACGCATGGCGCTTTCCGCCGCTGCCTTGATGGCCTGGTTCGGCTCATCGACATTAAAGAGATACTGGCCCGCATCGCTGATCCGCCACAGTACCGTGAAGCTGACTTCGACGATATTCTCATCCCCCGTCAGCATCAGGCTTTCTTCCTCGACCCGGGTGGAACCGCCACCGCGCGTCGGACGGAACCCGATCTCGACACTGTTGACCTTCGTCACCTCGGGCGTCAGCACCGTTTCAATCGGATAGGGCAGATGATAGTTCAGGCCCGGCTGGGTTGTCTTGATCCAGTCGCCGAAGCGCAGCACGACACCTTGCTGGGTGGTTTCGACTTTATAAAAGCCGCTGACCAGCCAGGCGACCAGAAGTACCAGCAACAAAATAAGAATACCGATCTTGCCGCCGCTGCCGCCCGGGATGATGTCTTTAAGCCGGTCCTGGCCCTTCTTGATGATGTCTTCCAAATTCGGGGGTTGCTGGCCGCTGGGTCCCTGCCCCCAAGGCCCGCGGTTGCCACCGCCGCCTTGCCAGCCTCCGTCATTGCCACCCTGATTGTTCCAAGGCATATGTTCGCCTCTCCTTTTGTTCCTGCGCCGTCTTTGCGCGTTTGCTAACTTTGCGTAGTCGCGTTATATGACACCCTGTTACTTTCTGCAACGTAACACGCGCCGGAAACCGTTATTTTCTGCCGACGCTTGCGTTTGCCGAAATTATTAGTCTATGCCTACCATTTTGTGTCCGAAGCGGGAGTTTTCAAGCATGTCTGCGATAAATGAGCAAACCATCCTAAATTGCCTCGAAAAAATAATCGATCCGAAGACAGGCAAGAGTGTGGTCGCGCTCGGCCTGGTCGAAGGACTAGTGGTAAAGGACGGCAATGTCGGCTTCGCACTGGAGATCGACCCGAAGGATGCGAACGAGATGGAACCGCTCCGCAAGAAATGCGAGGAGGCGGTCTTCGCCCTGCCCGGCGTGAAATCGGTGAGCGCCGTGCTGACGGCGGAACAGGCCGCCGACGCGCGCCCGCAAAGCCCGTCCCGCGCCCAGCCGCAACAGCAGCAGCCCGCACAGAAACCCGAGGTGCCGGGTGTTGCCGCCATCGTCGCCGTCGCCTCCGGCAAGGGCGGCGTCGGCAAATCCACCTGCGCCGTCAATCTCGCGCTCGGGCTGGCCGCGCTCGGTCTCAAGGTCGGGATGCTGGATGCGGATGTCTATGGCCCGTCGCTGCCGCGCATGCTCGGCCTTAAGGGCAAGCCGCAGTCGAAGGACGGCAAGAAGCTGATCCCGATGGAGAAATGGGGCCTCAAGGTCATGTCCATGGGCTTCCTGGTCGAGGAAGACACGCCGATGATCTGGCGCGGCCCGATGATCATGAGCGCGTTGCAACAGATGGTCTTCGATGTCGAGTGGGGCGAGCTTGATGTGCTCGTCGTGGATATGCCGCCCGGCACCGGCGATGCCCAGCTCACCCTCGCCCAGCGGGTTCCGCTCAGCGGCGCGGTGATCATCTCCACCCCGCAGGACATTGCCTTAATAGATGCCCGCAAGGGATTGAATATGTTCCGCAAAGTCGATGTGCCGGTCTTCGGCATTGTCGAGAATATGAGCTATTTCCTCTGCCCGTCCTGCGGCGAGAAGTCCGATATCTTCGGCCATGGCGGCGCGCAGGAAACCGCGAAGGAACTCGGCGTCGACTTCCTCGGCGAAGTGCCGCTGCATATGGATATCCGCACCACGTCGGATGCCGGCACCCCGATCACGGCAACCGAACCCGACAGCGCCCACGCCAAAATCTACCGCGATCTCGCCGCCAGGGTGCAGGAGAAGATCGAGGCGGGCCTCGGCGCCAGCGGCCCCAAAATCGTGATCGAGTAGTTAATCAAATCATCCGTGATCGAAAATGCTCTTTATGAAAATCAGCTAATTTCATTTTGATTTTTTCGATCACGTATCTTGTTTCTCCAGTAGTAAGCAATAATTGCGGGCAGCAAACAAACTAATGAAAATAAATAATTTATTACATTGAACGGGCTATAAATTTCTTGGACATAATTTAACCCGCCATAAAATCCTTTGAGATAAAATTCCCCCGCAATGCCCAAAAGATTTAAAAGAACGAATACACCGACCCAAATGTAAATAAAAACTGACAGTATTTTATCCACAGGTCCCCATCCTCAATCAGCCGAGATGATTTTCAACACTCTTAAGTAATATTCAATGGAGGAAATACTATTATTTTTTTCTTCGATTGTTAATTAAAAAAGCCCGGCTCAAACCGGGCTTTTTCTTTGATCAGGCTTCCGAGACGCGCTGGAGGCCGAGGGCGGCCTGCGCGGCGGCGAGCCGAGCAATCGGCACGCGGTACGGCGAGCAGGACACATAGTCGAGGCCGACCCGTTCGCAGAAATCGATACTGGACGGATCGCCGCCATGCTCCCCGCAGATGCCAAGCTTGATATTCTCGCGCGTCGCGCGTCCACGCTCGGCGGCAATCTGCACCAGCTCTCCCACCCCGTCCTGATCGAGGGAGACAAAGGGGTCGGTCTCGTAAATTCCCTGCGAGACATAGTCTTCGAGGAAGGAGCCGCTGTCGTCCCGGCTGATGCCATAGGTCGTCTGGGTCAGGTCGTTGGTACCGAAGGAGAAGAATTCCGCATCCCGGGCAATATCCCCGGCCCTGAGTGCCGCGCGCGGCAGTTCGATCATGGTGCCGATCAGATATTCGATATCCTTGCCGGTCTCGTCCTGGATCGCATCGGCGACGGCGCGGATCTTGCCTTTCAGGATTTCCAGCTCCCGCCCCGTGGCGACCAGCGGGATCATGATTTCCGGGATCACGGTATCACCAAGCTCCTTGCTGACTTCCGCCGCTGCTTCCAGGATGGCGCGGGCCTGCATCTCATAAATCTCCGGATAGGAAATGCCGAGACGGCAGCCGCGATGGCCGAGCATCGGATTGAATTCATGGAGCTGCATGGCCCGGTGACGGAGCTTGCCCGGATCGGCGCCGAGCGCCTCCGCCAGTTCCGCAATCTCCTCATCGGATTTGGGGAGGAATTCATGCAGCGGCGGATCGAGCAGGCGGATGGTAACCGGCAGGCCCGCCATGATCCGGAACAGATCGACAAAATCGCCGCGCTGGTATGGCAGCAATTTCGCCAGCGCCTCGCGCCGTTCCTCGGTCGTTTCCGCGAGGATCATCTGGCGCACGGAGACAATCCGCTCCGCATCGAAGAACATATGCTCCGTCCGGCAGAGGCCGACGCCTTCGGCACCGAATTTCCGGGCGGTTTCCGCATCCAGCGGCGTTTCCGCATTGGCGCGCACTTTCATGCGGCGGATTTCATCGGCCCAGGACATCAGCTCGCCGAACTCGCCGGACAGCTCCGGCATGATCATGTCGACCGCGCCCAGCATTACTTCGCCGCTGCCGCCGTCGATGGTGACGATATCGCCCTTCTTGTAGGTTTCGCCAAGGACGCTCAAAGTCTCGTTCTTATAGTCGATATTGAGCGATCCGGCGCCGGAAACACAGGCCCGGCCCATACCGCGGGCAACCACCGCCGCATGGCTGGTCATGCCGCCGCGGCTGGTCAGAATGCCTTTTGCCGCATGCATGCCGTGGATATCCTCAGGGCTGGTTTCGACGCGCACGAGGATGACGGCTGTCCCCTCGCCCGCGAGTTTCTCCGCCTCGTCACTGCTGAAAACGATCTGGCCGGAGGCGGCGCCGGGGCTGGCCGGCAGGCCGCGTGCAATGATGTTCCGTTCCGCATCGGGGTCGAGGGTCGGGTGCAGAAGCTGGTCGAGGGAGGCCGGATCAATCCGTTTCACCGCCTCGTTCTTGTCGATCAGCCCTTCATTCACCATGTCGATGGCGATTTTGAGCGCCGCTTTCGCCGTGCGCTTGCCTGAGCGCGTCTGCAGCATCCAGAGCTTGCCCTGCTGCACCGTGAACTCAATGTCCTGCATGTCGCGGTAATGGGCTTCGAGCTTCTTGTAGACATCGACGAGCTGCGCGAACACTTCGGGGAAGACTTCCTCCATCGACGGTGCCTCGGCCCCGGCGTCCAGGCGGGACTGCTTGGTCAGGTTCTGTGGCGTGCGGATACCGGCGACCACATCCTCGCCC
>PAKP01000086.1 GCA_002706985.1 Sneathiella sp.
CCGGTCCATGTTCTGCACGGGCTTTGTCAAAAGCAGCCTCAACGGAACTGTCATCGGCTACATTGGTTGTGCAGGCAATCCCTCCTATCTCTGACGCCGCTTTCTCCGCAAGTTCCGTGTTCATGTCTAGAATGGCGACCTTTGCTCCCGCTGCCGCCAGCATTTTTGCTGTTGCGTTGCCGAGGCCGGATGCACCACCCGTTACGATGGCTGCTTTACCCAAGATATCCATATTTTTCTCCATTTATTATGAGGATGAGTTTGATTTTCCGGCCTCTGCTTATACTGGTAATGTTCAAATGTGAAGCGTCTCCTTCTTGCAATGCTCCCGGGGCAGGTACATATTTGTGTTATGATGAAGGAGAAAGACGAAGATATATCAGCCTTTGATGAGGCTAAGCTCCAGAGCGATAAGCGTCTTGTCATGCGCGAATTTGCCCAGAAGCTTCGCAAGAATATTGGCAGAATTCCTTTTTCAGAAGACATCACAGCCAGCTTTTATTGCGCCCTCGATGGCAAAAGTCCGGCGTTTGTAAAAGCGGTCCTCTTTGGTGCCCTCGCCTATTTCATCATGCCCGCTGATGTCATTCCCGATTTCCTGGCCGGCGTCGGCTTTACCGACGATGCCAGTGTCCTCATGGCGGCAATGGGGACCGTCCAAAAATATATTAATGACGAACATCGGGAGAAAGCGCGCGCATTCCTGGAAAAAGAGCCGATAGCGACCGATTAACCACCAGGTGATCCTGCGTTTTCCACACTGCAGAATAGCTTTTTTAAATTTGTGCAGCACAGCAATTTATTGTTATAAAGCTGCGACAATCCCCGGAGCACGAGCTTACTGAATAAGGATTTTAGAATGAGCGACAGGAAAATATACGCAGACGCCAAGACCGCGTTGGAGGGAATATTAAAGGATGATATGACATTGATGTCAGGCGGATTCGGCCTTTGCGGCATTCCCGAAACGCTGATCGAAGCCGTAAAAGACTCCGGCGTAAAGGGCCTGACAGTGATTTCCAACAACGCGGGCGTCGATGGCATCGGCCTTGGAGTCCTTTTGGAAAGCAAGCAGATATCAACGATGGTCTCGTCTTATGTCGGGGAGAACAAAATGTTCGCCGAGCAATATCTGAACGGTGATCTGGAAGTCGTTTTCACGCCTCAGGGAACCTTGTCTGAACAGATCCGTGCTGGCGGCGCAGGCATCCCGGCCTTCTTCACTAAGACCGGCGTAGGCACCTTGGTCGCCGAGGGGAAAGAGGTCCGCAATTTCGATGGTGAGGACTATGTGATGGAGATGGGCCTGACCGCCGACGTCGCGCTTGTCCATGCCTATATGGCAGATAAGGAAGGAAATCTGGTCTTCCGTAAGACTGCACGCAACTTCAACCCCATGATGGCGACGGCTGGCAAAATTACGGTCGTGGAAGTCGAGCATTTGGTTGAACCCGGCGAAATCGATCCGGATCATATCGTCGTACCGGGTGTCTATGTGCAACGTATCGTGCATGTGCCGAACCCTGTAAAACACATTGAAAAACGCACAACCCGCCCCCGCAATTAATCCGCCTGACCGAGATAGAGGATAATAAAATGGCTTGGACCAGAGAACAGATGGCGCAGCGCGCCGCACAGGAACTTGAAGACGGCTTCTACGTTAATCTCGGGATCGGTATCCCGACACTTGTCTCGAATTATATTCCTGAAGGAATGGAAATTCAGCTCCAGAGCGAAAATGGCATGCTCGGCATGGGCCCCTTTCCGTACGAAGGCGAGGAAGATGCAGATCTGATTAACGCAGGCAAGCAGACTGTTACAGAATTACCGACGACGAGTTATTTCTCCAATGCAGACAGTTTTGCGATGATCCGCGGCGGACACATCAACCTCTCCATTCTTGGCGCCATGCAGGTTGCAGAGAATGCCGATCTTGCCAACTGGATGATTCCCGGCAAGATGGTCAAGGGTATGGGGGGCGCCATGGATCTTGTCGCTGGCGTCAAGAAAGTGATCGTCGTTATGGAACATACGGCTAAGGGAACACCAAAACTGCTTAAAACCTGTAATCTGCCCCTAACAGGGCAAGGCGTTGTCGACATGGTTATTACAGATATGGCTGTCTTCGCGTTTGATAAAGAGGGCGAAGAAGTCACAATGAAGCTTATTGAATTGGCGGATGGTGTTACTCTGGAAGATGTGGAGGCAACAACGGAGGCGGAATTTATCGTCGCTTTATAGATGACGAGTTCGTCTAATGCTTCTTGAAAACGACCCATCGGAGACGATGGGTTTTTTCTTGTCCTCCTGCTTTCCGGCAAGCAAAACTAAAGCTTAACTATCAGCCTCATCTTGTTGGCCCGGAGCGGGTTTCCGCAGCGGTTTGCGCCAACACCTCTTTTTCCTTTTCACGAGCCTGCGCGGCGCTGACCCTTGATTCCCGAATAGCGATATAAATAGACGAAGCGAAAATGACGGCGGCACCGACATATGTAAGGAGGTCAGGTTCCTGCATGAAGAAAATAAACCCGATCAGCGCAGAGAAAATAAGGCGGAAGAAATCAAACGGCATAACCACGGATGCGTCCGCAAGGGAGTAGGCTTTGGTAAATGCCAGATGCCCGATTGTCGCCAACAAGCCGATGAACAGGATTATCAGAAGCTGCTCCATCGTCGGTGTCTCCCAGACGAAAAGCGCTGGAATAAGTGACATCGGCAGGATCAGAAGCTGGTTCAACGCAACCATTGCCGTTGTGCTTTCAGTCCGGGACAGGAGTTTAACCATAATCATGGAAGACGCCATAGTTATGGCGGAAAAAACTGCGGAATAGGCACCGATACTGAGCTCCGCAAATCCAGGCCGCAATATAATCATCGCCCCCAGGAACCCGACAACCATAGCCGTTCCACGACGAATGCCCACAACCTCTTTGAGGAAAATAATGGCCAGAATGGTGCCAAAGATAGGGGCGGTAAAGTTCAGCGCCACGGCATCCGCGAGCGGTAAGACACTCACCGCATAGAACCAGCTCAACATGGAGGCAAACCCAAACAGGCTACGCAGACCAAATGCGCCGATACGTTCCGTCTTGAGCCCGCCAAATCCAACCCGCGCAAACCAGGGCAGGAAAAACAGCAAACCGGCGACATTCCGCAAAAAGACTACCTGGAAAATCGGCATTCCGGTATCTGCGACATACCGGATTTCACCGGCCATAACTGACAGGATAAAACAGGCGAAGACCATCAAGACAATAGCCCGAAGCACCGGCGATTTTTGCAGTATAGGTTTAAACGGAAGACGAAAAATGGCCATTTCAGTCAGAATAAATTGTTGGCCAACAAAGGCAAAGACTAATTACGCAATACAGCCCTGCGTTCCGGGGGCGCAAGTTAATCATTAAGACTTCAGCCAAAGTAAGTTAAGGCCATGCAGAAATTTATAGGTCGGTGCAAACTGGGCACGAAACGCAGGCCAATCCATAGAAAAGTCATTTTGAATATCGCGAAGGTTTCGCAAACCAGTTATTCTTTCTACAAATTCACCGGCTCTCTCGGGAACCGGAATAGAAACAGGCTCCTGATCAAAACGTACCGTTAAGGAAGAGTGTGCCGTCAGCGTACGGGCCAGTGCGTCCTGATTTCCGTCTTTCAGGAATGGTACCATTTCGGGTTCAAATTTCGCTAAACCCGGTGCGCTGCCCTTGGCTTTACGAACGTAGAAACTATGGGTCTTCATATTTCCGGCAAGATTTTCGGCAAGCGCCGCCTGCGCGTCGCTCTCCAGCCTGCGCGCTTTCTTTCGCAAATCCTGATCTTGTAAATACAGTGCCGGATCGTAACGTATCGGCATAATAAAACTCACCAGTTCCAAACCGGATTTTGCCAGCAGGTTCAAGACTTCCGGCACCAGATAACTCCGGTCCCTCGGATGCAACAATAAATCGTAAAGCGCCGCATCCTCCCCAAGCTTGTGATCTCCGACTGCGGCGTTCTTATTCAACCAGTTACTCGGCGGGAGGTCTTTCAGAAGGCTTTTTGCAGACTTGATCTGACTACTGACAGAATCCCCGGCGGTCAGGCTTTTAAGGGCATTCTGCACATGATAAACACCCGTCCTGCCAAGGGTGGCATATAACAGCAACCCCATCCCGCCATCATCAGCGAGGCATTCGTTGAGGGTCGCAAGACCTGCTTCCGGCTCCTCAAGGTGATGCAGGACGCCACAGCAGTCGATATAATCAAATATCGGCAAGTCCATCTTTGATAAATCAAGGAGAGAACCTGTCAGAAATTTAATATTCTTGAGACCCCGTGCCTTTGCCCGGGCTTCCGCTATCTTCCGGGTAGCCGCAGACAGATCAAGATATGTGACCTGACCCGCCTTTCCCCGATTAGCGAGATGCTGCGCCAGCATGATTGCGGCATCCCCAGTCCCCCCTCCGGCAACGAGTGCATGGAAGGGTTTCGTGAAATCGCGCCGGCCAGCGAAAAGAAAGTGATTGACTTCATCCAGGTGGCTCGGGCTACCTTCGATCAGGCGTTTTGCCTCATCTTTCGGATCGCGGGGTGGATAGGGAAGCACTTCATATTGACGCTTGACGGCCTTGTCGCGCTTTCCCCTTCCTTTAGACACGAATACTATTCCTTGACGGTAATGATAATCTTGCCCGTTGACTTGCGCGAAAGCAGCGCCTTCATTGCGTCCGCCCCCTGTTCAAGCGGGAAATGCATGGAGACATGCGGCTTGATCTTGCCTTCTTCAACCATATCCAGCATTGCCTGGAAATTTGCTCGGTTCTTTTCAGGCGTCCGCCGGGCAAAATCACCCCAGAATACGCCGATGACCGAGCAGCCTTTCAGCAGCACCAGATTGGTCTTAAGCTCTGCAATCCGGCCGGATGCAAATCCGATAACCAGCAGGCGTCCATCCCAGTTAATGCACCGCATCGACTGATCAAACGCATCACCCCCAACCGGATCATAGATGACGTCAGCGCCTTTACCATCGGTAAGTTCCTTGACCCGATCGCGAATGCTCTCTTTCGAGTAATTGATGACATGCTCCGCGCCATACTGCTTAACGATATCAATTTTCTCATCGGATCCGACAGTTCCAATAACGGTCGCACCCAGCGCCTTGCCAAGCTCTACCGCGTTCAAACCAACACCACCTGCAGCACCGTGAACCAGCAACACTTCACCCGGCTTCAAATGTCCACGGTCAACCAGCGCATGATAGGTCGTGCCGTAGGTGACGGGAAAGCCCGCAGCCTGATCAAAAGGCATATTATCCGGGATTTTATAAGTGCTGTCTTCCGGCGCCAAAACATATTCCGCAAAGCCACCGACACCATGATTGGCCATGACACGGTCACCAACGGCAACTTTGGTAACCCCCTTGCCAATTGCCGTTACAATACCGGAAGATTCCATTCCCGGCGAAAAGGGAAAAGGCGGTTTGAACTGGTATTTACCGGCAATCATCAGCGTGTCCGGGAAGTTGAGCCCCACTGAATGCACCTCGATCTTGACCATACCTTCCTTGACTTCAGGTTCAGGAATGTCCTCCATAACGAGAATATCCGGATCCCCAAATTCCTTACAAACAAGTGCTTTCATGATTTTTCCCACATGTCATTTTTTGTTTTTGCAATGCACAAACTTACATCTGACTGAAAGGCAAGGTCAATCACAGAGACGGCTCAATTATTTAAAACCACCGTTATATCCCCAACCGCCATGTCATTCCTGTTCCGCAGGACCGGGCGTATATAGGGATCGACAGCCTGATGTATTTTGTCATCGAGAACGCCCAGATCCTCCAGTATCGCGCCAAGCGCCGCCTCCGCAGCGCGGGTTGTCCCATCAAGTGCCTTGATGGCAATGCCGATGCCTGCCTCGGGAAGTGCCGCGAGGTAAACCGCCTCTGCGCCGACTTTGGCTATTATCCTGCCATTAGCAGCGCCATCCAATGCCGTGCAGAGCCTATCGGACCCCGCAATCATTTCCGGATATTTCGCGATGGCCTGCTGTAATCGCCGACAGGCTGCCGCACGCTCCGCTGACATTTTTTTTGGATCGGCAAATCTGGCGAAGGCCAATGCCGCATTCTGCAGAGGGATGCCGATGGTCGGGATAGAACAACCATCGATACCGACAGGCGCTTCGCTGAGGTCCAGATCGGTAAATTCCTCCAGCACCGCCACGATCCTTTTTTGTACCGGATGGTCGCGATTGATATACCCCTTTAACGGTTCCTTCAAATGTAATGCCGTTGATAAAAAGCCCGAATGCTTACCCGAACAGTTATTATGCGCAGCCGTTGGTTCCTGCCCGGCAGCGGCAAGTGCCCGGGCAGCTGGATCATAGGTCGGCCAATGACGACCGCATTCGAGATCAGAAATATCGAGGCCGATACGGCCTAGCCAGCTTTCCACGGCCTCCACATGAATTGGCTCGCCTGTATGGGAGGCACAGGCAAGAGAGAGTTCCTTCTCGCTTATATTGAGGGCATCCGCCGCACCGCTTTCAATCAAGGGCAATGCCTGTAACGGCTTGATCGCGGAACGCAGGTAAACCGGACTATCCACCTGCCCCCAGCTTTTCATCAGTTTCCCGTGGGAATCTGAAATAGCGGCGACAACCTGGTGTCGGCTTTCCACCATGTTGCCACGAGACACATTTACAGTAAAAGGAGGCCTTGCGAAATTCTCGGAGGAATGCTTAATCATTTCATTCGGTCACATTATGTTTTTGGGGAACTGGCTTTTTAGCAGGAAACAACCGGGGAGAATAGAAAGTTATGGGAATTTCCCGAGGATATTTTGGCATTGGTGTTGAAGGGATCAGCAAGCCGATGAATGCGGGCAATCTGTTTCGGACGGCCCATGCTTTCGGCGCAAGTTTCGTCTTCACCATCGGCGCAGATTATGCTGTCCGCAAAGCCCGCTCTGATACATCCGTCGCCCCCAAGAATATCCCCTGGTATGATTACGCGAACCTTGCGGAGATGCAGCTTCCAAAGGGTTGCAAGATCGTAGGTGTCGAACTGCTGGAGGAAGCGACAGAACTGCCCAGCTTCTTTCATCCTGTCAGCGCTGCCTATGTCCTCGGCCGGGAACGCGGCTCACTCTCTCCGGCGATGCAGGAAAAATGCGATTATTTCATCAAAATTCCGACAAATTTCTGTCTCAATGTTGCAACTGCGGGCGCAATTGTTATGTATGACAGAATTGTCACCCATGGACGGTTCGCCCAGCGACCAACCAGTGAGCTTGGCAAGCCCGAGCCTTTAAAAGCGCACGTCCAGGGGGCACCCATCAAGCGGCGTGTAACCGAGTAACACGACGCAAACAGCAAGGCAGGGTTTGTTGATGATTGAGTATAAAGAAAATTTGAAGACCGCAACTCTGGAAAAAATGGTTTCGGACCGGTATGCTTTCCGCATGCGCAGATTAACAACCACAATGTTTCTGATGGCGCTCAGCCTGTTCTTCGTGATTGGTACGGCGAGCGCGCAACAAGCAGACCCGCGTGCACTCGGTACCTTCAATGACTGGCTCGCCTATAGCTGGAACGAGAATGGCAACAAAGTCTGCTATATGCTCTCGCGTCCTTTGAAGTCCACCCCGCAAGGGGTCAATCGCGGCGATATATATGTCATGGTCACCTATCGCCCGAAATCCAAATCCGCGGAAGAAGTCAGCCATGTTGCCGGCTATCCTTATAAGGATAAATCAACGGTCGATGCCTTGATTGGCAATAACAAATTCGTCCTGGCAACGAACAATGAAGTTGCCTGGGTTCCCGAAGGCGGTAGTGATGAGAAACTGATCGGTGCCATGCGCGCCGGATCGAAAATGATCGTCAAGGGAACCTCCAGCCGCGGAACGCTTACTGTGGATACCTATTCCCTTCAGGGGTTTACTGCGGCCTACCAGCAGATTAGAAAAAGCTGTACTTGACCGGCCTGACAAGAGTATAAGCCGCCTTTTAAATAAGTTTGAACGCTATGGCCCATTTGATTCCAGATGTAGATGCCGTCGACCGGCATTCAGAGCTGTTCGCCATCCGCAAAAGCCTGATCGGGCTTGACCGGAGTGAGATGGCCGCTGCGCTCGTGGCCGAGGGCATTGACGTGAAAGCCGCGAAAATGCGCGCGCGTCAGCTTTTCCACTGGCTCTATTATCGCGGTGCCAGCAATTTCGATGAGATGACCTCCATCTCGAAAGAGATGCGGGCATGGCTTCCTGAAAAATTTACAGCGGACCGCCCGGAGATTACTTCACTTCTTGAATCGACGGACGGCACCCGGAAATGGCTGGTGAAATTCCCTGACGGTCAGGAAGTGGAATCGGTCCATATCCCAGAGGAGGATCGCGGCGCGCTCTGCGTTTCGAGCCAGGTCGGCTGCACCCTCACCTGCAGCTTCTGCCATACGGGGACGATGAAGCTCGTGCGTAATCTGACGGCGGGAGAAATCATCTCCCAAATGCTGGTCGCGCGCGACACCATCAATGAATGGCCGAGCCCCAAGGGTGAACGCATGATTTCCAACATCGTTATGATGGGTATGGGGGAGCCGCTCCTAAATTATGACAATGTCGCCAAGGCGCTGAAAATCATCATGGACGGAGAAGGAATTTCTCTCTCAAAGCGCAGGATCACCCTGTCAACGTCCGGAGTAGTCCCGAAGATTCATCAATGTGGCAAGGAACTTGGAGTTAATCTCGCGATATCGCTTCATGCCGTGACCGATGATGTCCGCGACATTCTGGTACCGATCAACAAGCGTTATCCGATCAAGGAACTGCTGCAGGCCTGCAAGGAATACCCCGGCAGCAACAATGCCCGCCGGATCACCTTTGAGTATGTCATGCTGGACGGCATCAATGACAGTCCGGCAGATGCGCGTGAACTTGTGCGGCTGTTGAAGGATATCCCGGCCAAGGTCAACCTAATTCCTTTTAACCCCTGGCCCGGCACTCAATATCAATGCTCCAGCAATAACGCGATGCATCGCTTTGCGAAGATCGTCAACGATGCGGGCTATTCTTCCCCCATTCGCGTCCCCCGCGGCCGCGACATCATGGCCGCCTGCGGTCAACTGAAGTCCGAAAGCAAGAAAGTTTCAGCAGCACAGATCAAGAAAAACGAAGCGTCCGCTGCTTTATAGCTCAAGCTGCATTGTGATGCTTGTTGGGCGGTCATAACCCTTATGAGCAGTGGTGCCTGTTTGATGGAAACCGTGGCGGCGGAAAAAATCATGCACCTCTGTCAGTTCGACACGGGACTGAAGCTCAATTATCTTCTTATTCCGGGATTTGGCCACTGTTTTAGCAAACTCGACGAGCAATCCTCCAACGCCGGATTTCTGTATTTGAGGATCAGTAGCGAGTTTGCCAAGATAGATTTTTTCATTCATATCTTTGAGAAAGCAGCAACCGACCAGCCGGCTGCCTTCCCATGCGAGAAGAAGGGTCTCCTCTCTCGCTTTGTCGATGATCGTCTCTGTATTTAACAGGCGAAGAGAGGACGGCGGATCAATGCGCGCCTCCATATAGGCGAAAGCATCTTGCAGTAAGCTAAGCAGCGCCTGCCAGTCATCAAACTTTTCATCCGCTATGACAATGTCAATCATCTATGCATTCCGGGAGGGAGTTACATATTTCTTGAAAAGATAGGCACACATCCCAATGATCAGCCCCCAAAAAGGGGCGCCAACGGACAAAAGTGTCATCCCCGATGCCGTGACAGCGAACGTCAGGATGGCGGCATCCCGTTCTGGCTCATGCTTAAGCGCGCTTTCAAGGCTGTTAGCGATGGTCGATAACAGGGCAAGCCCAGCAATCGCCATAACGAGTGGTGCAGGAAAGGCAATGAAGAGAGCCGTAATTGCCGCACCAAACAGGCCGGCAAGGGCATAGAAAAAGGACGCCCAAAGCACCGTCGGATAACGTTTCGCAGGATCGGGATGGACGTCCGGACTCATACACAGAGCCGCCGTGATTGCTGCAAGATTAAAGGCAAAACCACCAAATGGTGCCAGCACAATTCCGGTAAATCCGGACCAGCCGATCAGCGGAGACGTCGGAGCCGTATATCCATGGGCCCGCAGTGCAGCAATTCCCGGCACATTCTGGGAGGCCATGGTCACGACAAAGAGCGGAATGCCGACACCTATCAATGTGGGAATGTCAAAACTTGGCATGACAAAAACCGGCCAGGTAAGCGCAAAATCCGCCTCAATGGGAGAAATCTGGTCGCCAGAAAATGCGATGACAACACCGGTCAGCAGGGTGAGCGGGATGACATAACGGGGCAAAAACTGCTTGGCCCCGAGAAAAACAACCACCATGGCACCGACCATCAACACATCTGCTTCCAGCGCGACAAAGGCATCCAGGCCAAAACGCAAGAGGACTGCCGCCAGCAAGGCCGATGCGAGGGATTGGGGCACGAATGCCATGATTTTCTCAAAAAGCCCGGTCACGCCGCAAAGAGTAAGAAGCACTGAGCTAAAGATAAAGGCGCCGATGGCATCCCCCATCGGAACCCCCGGCA
This sequence comes from Sneathiella sp., assembly GCA_002706985.1. GTDB lineage: Bacteria > Pseudomonadota > Alphaproteobacteria > Sneathiellales > Sneathiellaceae > Sneathiella. The sequence continues at coordinate 10,567 of PAKP01000086.1, forward strand.
GGCTGGTCGCGAGGAGGGCGGCTCCGGGCGTTGACCAGGCAATCAGAATAGGCTGGCGATAAAAGAGAGTGAGGCCGACACTGCTGACGCCCATACCGATCCCGACAGCCCAGAGCCAGGAACTTATCTGGTCCGGCGTGGCCCCGGCGGCATTCGCCGCCTGAAATACAATTGCTCCGGCACCGGCATAGCCAACCAGAACGGCGACAAAACCAGTGGCAATATAACCGGGAGAAAAAAACCGTAGCATTTGCTCTATGCCTCTTATGTCGAAATACGTTATAACGCACACTCGCGCAATAACTAGCAGATGTGCGCTATAGCGCTCAAGCAAAATCGGATCATTTATGCAGAATCTGAAGGAACATCTCTCCAACACCCTGAAATCCTTACGTAAGGAACGTAGCTGGAGCCTCGATACTGCCGCTGCCCAGACGGGGGTGAGTAAAGCCATGCTCGGTCAGATTGAGCGGGGCGAATCGAGCCCGACAACGGCCGTGCTCTGGAAACTGGCAACAGGTTTCAAGGTGTCTGTCTCCTCCCTGATGGAGCCTCTGCCGGAGATAGCACTGGATACAGTCATCCGGGATGCGGAAGTCATTCGCAATATTCCAGGCGACAAGGGCATGGCCGTCGCACCACTTTTCCCGTTCGAGCCGCGTTTCGGGTTCGATCTAATGGAACTGACCTTCCTGCCGGGTTATGAGCGTGTTTCGGAGCCGCATGAGCCGGGCGTTATCGAACATATCACCGTCATGTCCGGGAAGATGGAAATACTGACCGATGATGTCTGGCATCCAATTGAAAAAGGACAGACAATTCGCTTTCGCGGGGATCGACCCCATGGCTATCGGAACCGCGGCGGTGAAAAGGCCGTCACGTTGTCGGTGATCCACTATCCGCATCGTGCCTGAATGTCGCAGGAAACTCCCCTTGCGAAGCTGTCGCTTTTCCCCTAGTTTGCGCGCTGAAAAATTGACCATATAACAGATTCCCTACCGAGGTTCCCTGTCATGTCCCAAGAAATCAAAAAAGTCGTTCTCGCCTATTCCGGCGGTCTCGATACTTCCGTCATCCTGAAATGGCTTCAGACGACCTACAATTGCGAAGTGGTAACTTTTACCGCCGATCTGGGACAGGGAGAAGAACTCGAGCCCGCACGCGCCAAAGCAGAAATGCTGGGCATCAAGGAAATCTATATCGATGATCTGCGGGAAGAATTCGTCCGCGATTTCGTCTTTCCCATGTTCCGGGCCAATGCGGTCTATGAGGGTCAGTATCTCTTGGGCACATCCATTGCGCGACCGCTGATTTCAAAACGGCAGATCGAGATTGCAAAGGAAGTCGGAGCCGATGCGGTCGCACATGGCGCGACGGGCAAAGGAAACGACCAGGTTCGTTTCGAACTTGGCTATTATGCTCTGGACCCGGATATCAAGGTGATTGCACCCTGGCGGGAATGGGATCTCAACTCCCGGACCAAGCTGATCGACTTCGCGGAGAAGAACCAGATTCCGATCCCGAAGGACAAGCGTGGCGAAGCCCCCTTCTCTGTCGATGCCAACCTGCTGCATATTTCTGCGGAAGGCAAGGCACTGGAGGACCCATGGGAAGAAGCCGGTGAATATGTTTATTCGCGCAGCGTCGCCCCGGAGGATGCCCCAGACACACCGACCTATATCGAAATCGACTATGAAAAGGGTGATCCCGTTGCCATTAACGGACAAAAGATGTCTCCGGCGGAATTGCTGACGGCTCTCAATAAATATGCAGGCGACAATGGCATTGGACGCCTTGACCTGGTTGAAGGTCGGTTCGTTGGCATGAAATCCCGCGGTATTTATGAAACGCCGGGCGGCACGATCATGCTGGAGGCCCATCGGGGAATCGAGCAGATTACGCTCGATCGCGGGGCAATGCATCTGAAAGACGATATCATGCCCCGGTATGCGGAGTTGATCTACAACGGTCTCTGGTTCTCGCCGGAACGCGAAATGCTGCAGGCCCTGATTGACAAGAGCCAGGAAAAGGTAACCGGAACGGTGCGCCTCAAGCTCTATAAAGGACGGGCCAGCGTTGTCGGACGGAAAAGCCCTTATTCGCTCTATTCCATGGAGCATGTGACTTTTGAGGAAGACACGGTTTACGATCAGCGGGACGCAGAAGGCTTTATCAAGCTGAATGCACTCCGTCTGCGGCTTCTTCACCGGCAGAAATCCTGATTATTCCCTGTCGTAGGGGTCAGCTCCCGGCTCCTCGGCATCTGCTTCAAAATCAGGGACTTCCTCCACATAGGGGATGTAGCGATCCTTGATAAACAGGACGGCGGAGAAAACTCCGCCGCCAATTGCCCCCAGCGTCATCAGAACCGGCGCAGAAGGAACCCATTGCAGGTTCCAACCAACATCAAGCGTGTTCAAAAGAAACAGCAATGCCGCCGCCGGCAAGACAATGAATATGATGCTAAAAACAATGCCCACCAACGCGCCAATGACGACAAACTTGAGAAATTTTTCGATTATATGACGGCTGTATCTCAATGGCGGCGCTTCAGACCTCCGGCTCCTCAACACCGGCCTGTCGGCAGGCAGCAGTTACCGTATTGGCAAGCAGGCAGGCAATTGTCATCGGCCCGACACCTCCTGGAACCGGTGTGATCGCACCCGCAACCTCTATTGCTTCCTCATAGCAGACATCACCGACAAGCCGCGTTTTGCCGTCTTCCTTCGGTATCCGGTTAATGCCGACGTCAATGACCGTAGCACCCGGCTTGATCCAGTCACCCCGTATCATTTCAGGGCGACCAACAGCCGCCACGAGAATATCCGCCCGCCGACATACATCAGGCAAATCTTTGGTTCGAGAATGGGCAATCGTCACCGTACAGCTTTCCGCAAGCAACAGGCTCGCCATTGGTTTGCCAACAATGTTCGACCGTCCAACGACAACGGCATTCAGTCCGGAAAGCTCGCCGAGCGTATCCTTCAGCATCAATATGCAGCCAAGTGGCGTGCAGGGCACCATTGCGGGCAGTCCCACGGCTTGCCGCCCCGTATTGATCACATGAAAGCCATCCACATCCTTCATGGGATCAATGGCATCCAGAACCGCCATTTCATCAACCTGTTTGGGAAGCGGAAGCTGGACCAAAATGCCATGGATTGTCGGATCAGCGTTAAGCCGGTTAACGACATCAAGGACCTCAACCTCAGTGGCCGTGTCCTCCAGTCGAATTTCCTCGGACTTCATCCCGGCTTCCTGCGTTGCCTTGCCCTTATTACGGACATAGACCTGGCTTGCCGGATCCTCGCCAACCAGCACGACCGCAAGGCCCGGCGTCAGCCCATGCTGACGTTTCAGGATCTCCACCTGTTTTCCCGCCTTTTCCCGCACCCGGGCCGAAAAAGCCTTGCCGTCAATCACTGTCGCTGTCATTTTTGAACCCTCTTGCCTGCGGCACATCCCGTCACTTGCTTTCAAGCCATTTTCTGATCTCAGCTTCAACCGGGACGGGATCACCCTTGATGAGTAACGTCTTGTTGCGATCGAGCTTGCCGGAGATAATTTCAAAATCGCCCTTACCGCGCTTTGTTGATTTCGACATTAATTTGACCAATGCGCTGTTGGCTTTCCCATTTTCCGGAATTGCGGTAACTTTTATCTTCAGGCGCGGCCGACCCTCACCATCAATGATAACTCCCTCAACACGGTTATGCGCCGCATTGGGAGTCAGCCTGATATCGAGCAGAACGCCGCCATCCCCTCGCCTCAATGCCATTGTCACATCGAAAGCGGCATATACTCAAACAGCAGATTCCTCAGAAAAATCAACAGCAGAATCAGAATAACCGGCGACACATCCAGCCCACCCATCGTCGGCACCACCCGACGGATTGGCCTCAGCGGCGGCTCGGTAATTCTGTAGAGGAAGTTCCCAACCGTCGAGACGAACTGGTTGTTCGTATTAATCACGTTGAACGCCACTAGCCAACTCAAAATGGCATTTGCGATCAGTAACCAGATAAAAATATTGATAATCGCACTGATCAGAAGGAGTAAGGATGTCATGTATATACCTGCTCGATTTAACCCAACCTACATTTAGGCTGTACGCCCGTAAAAGGCAACCATTCTACGGGCGAAGATATTGAAAAGCGGCATTTATCGTCAGTGTTTCAAAGCGGCGGTTGTTGCCTGATTTACGACCTGGGTCAGAAGGGCTTTGACAAAGTCCGCTTGTGTCATACCATCGCTCCCGCCCATATCACTTATCTTGATATCGGGTAGTGTCGTCGAATATGTCGTTGTGAGAGGATAAATCTTTCCCGACAACTTGCCGCCTGTGATGGTCAGGCTGTCCACACGGAGTTTGTCGCTCTTGTCGCTGGAACTGTCCGCGGTCACAGCGTATGCCGCCGCCGCGGCGAGAATGATTGCGAGATTGGAACTGGTGGCGCTGGTTTCCAGATCAACGGCCGGATTTGTAATGTCAATCGACCTGAATTGAAGCGGACCCCATAAAATGCTCCAGGGGGTAATCCGGATTTCGGCTTTATCGACAACAAAGCTTGTCTTTGAACTGCCAACACTCGAGTTCGGGACCGTCAATCCCTTAATGCTTCCCCGGCCGGTGAGAATATTCACATCAAAAGCATCGAGGGTTACTTTTTCACCAGTGGCATAGCTACTAACGGTCACAATCGCATCCTTGGCCGTGGAGTTAACATGTTTCTCAGCCGCATACACGCCAGCGACGATTGCCGCTATAACAACGATAATGATGCCACCGTTGATAAACAGGGATTTTAAATGCATGAAGATTTCTCCGGTTCCTGCGAGTTGAATCACAAGAACCAAATATAATCTTTAGTTGTTTTAATTCAATGGAAATTACACTTTAAAAGAGCATATTCTATGCGTAACGTTCTATTTGAACTCCGATTCCTCCCACCAGGGATAAAAATCCGGCATGTCGGTCGACGGCCGCATTGAGAATTTCGCAGGACGCTTTTCCAGGAAAGAGGTGACGCCTTCGGCAACATCCGGGCTCTGCCCCATCATGGCAATACCGCGGCTGTCTACCTTATGAGCTTCCATCGGATGATCCGCACCCAACATTCGCCACATCATCTGCCGACAAAGCGCTACCGAAACGGGCGCGGAATCGACAATGAGTTCACGTGCAAGGCTCCGGGCCGCCGGGATCAGTTCATCATGCGGATAAACGGCTTTGACCAAGCCGCCTTCCTTCGCCTCATCTGCCGGGAATATCCGTCCAGAATAAACCCATTCAGCCGCCTGGGATATTCCGACCAGTCGCGGCAGAAACCAGCTGCTGCAGGCTTCCATCACGATTCCCCGCCGGGCAAAGACAAAGCCTATCCGCGCCTTGTCAGAGGCAAGCCGGATATCCATTGGAAGGGTCATTGTTGCACCAATGCCGACCGCCGGACCATTGATCGCGCCGATGATCGGCTTTTTTGACTGATACATCCGTAAGGTTACGCGACCGCCACCATCACGGTGAACCTCGCCCTCTTTCTGAAGACCGCGCGCCTTGTAGTTAAATGTATCCTTGCCAGCGCCAAGGTCCGCGCCCGCGCAAAATGCTCGTCCCGCGCCCGTCATGATAATAGCCCGCACATTATCGTCTTCATCAGCCTTATCGAATGCATCTATAAGTTCATCACGCATTGTCGCCGTAAAGGCATTCAGATTGTCGGGACGGTCGAGAGTGATCGTCAGAATCTGGTCTTCAACGTCATACAGGATATGTTCATAGGACACGGGATTATCTCCAGTTTCTTGATTATTATGGGGTTATACCGTCTTGTCATGACAAGACGATTTAAAGAAATTATGCTAGCAAGGAACGGTCCGACAAGGCCAGCGAATTCTCAGAGGATGCATAAAATGCCCCAGAATGCAAAGCAAGCGATCAGAGGCTATCACGCCCATGTCTATTATAGTCAGGAGAACAAGGAAGCTGCCGCAGTAGTTCGCGAGCAGCTGGATGAACATTTCGACGTAATCCTGGGGCGCTGGCATGACAATGCTGTTGGCCCTCACCCGATTTCCATGTATCAGGTAATATTCTCGACCGAGGATTTTTCTGAAATAGTCCCTTGGTTGATGCTCAATCGTCAGGGACTGGATATATTGATACATCCGGAAACCGGCGATGATCTTGCCGACCATCGCGATAACGCCTTATGGCTTGGTGAAAAACTTGAGCTTAATCTTGGAATGTTCGAGCGAACGTAAAGACCTTAACTGTTATCCTTGTTCTGATATGCCATGTTGCAATGTTTGAGGCAATAAGGCTTGCTGGGAACCGCTTCATCCCCGCAGAAATGAAAATTGTCTTCCCCCGGATGCCCGATCGGCCATTGGCAGGCCCGATGTGCCGGGATAACTTTCTTTTTCGGTTTGGCAACAGCAGGTGTTGATTTCGCAGAGAGTCCAAGGCGATTTGCCTTACCGATAACGGCATTGCGGGTAACGTCCCCCAGTGCCTCGGCAATTTCCGCAGCTGTTTTTCCCGAGCCCCAGAGCTTTTTCAGCTTTTCAATACGTTCTTCAGTCCAACTCATACTTAGATCTCTTGTTGCAGTTGCCTTGTATATACCGGCTGCAAATAGAATACGCGAAAATCCGTCCGCCGCCAAAGACCTTGATATATCCTTCGGCGGCGGCAGAGTCTATAGATATCCTTTAGCCGCTTCTATTGAGCGTAAGAGATACGCCAAACCGTTTGGCTGACCGCATCAGCGATGAGCAGCGAACCATCCGCCGCCACAGCAAGCCCGACGGGCCGCCCCCATACTTTTGCTGCGCCTGGCTCCTCCGCTTCAATGCGGAAACCGGTTGCAAAATTCTGATAGGATCCTGTCGGGCGGCCATCTTCGAACGGAACCCTGACAATTTTGTAGCCTGTAGGTTTCGATGCGTTCCATGATCCTTGAAAAGCAACAAAAGCATCATTCACATACTCATCCGGAAAGGATCCTCCGCGATAAAAGGTGAGGCCGAGTGGGGCGGAATGCGACTGGAACAGCACATCCGGCAGGATCGATTTCTCCACCATCTCCGGCGCTTCCTCCGCGTAATCAGGATCAGGGAAAGTCCCGGTATAGGCATATGGCCAGCCATAAAAGCCGCCTTGCTTAACCTCCGTCAGATAGTCCGGCACCAATCCGTCACCATATCCATCCCGTTCATTCACGACGGTGTAAAGTGCCCCGGTTTGCGGGTTGAAATCCATCCCGACAGGATTCCTGAGGCCCGTCGCCACCGTCTCCATTCTGTTGTCATCGAGGTAGTATTTCTGGATGCTGGCCCTTGGGAGCGGTTCAATACCAACATTAGAGGCGCTGCCGACAGCGATATACAAAGCATTATCCTTCTCATCATAGAGAAGGATACGGGTCCAGTGCCCGCCGCCATCGCCAAGAGATCCCGGCTCGGTGACCTCTTCGATTGGCCCGCTCACTTCAAGATCACCAACCTTGAACGGAACCCGCCGAAGCTGAGTTTCCTCGCCGATGTAAAGCCAATCGCCGACAATCGCCATGCCGTGAGGAGTGTCGAGGTCGCTAACAAGAACGCTTGCCATTTCTGCATCCCCGTCCCCGTCTGCATCACGCAGAAGCGTTATCTTGCTGCCGCGTGGTTCTGCCAGCAGAACATCCCCGTTCTCGAGGCTGTAAAGCCATCGCGCATGTGTCAGGTCTTTGCGAAAAGCATTGACCTTGAAGCCCGGTAGAACATTCAGTTCGCCCTCTTTGTTGGTGCTTACCCGACGCGGGCTCAACGCCTCGACCGGTGTTTCGTATGGTTTGGGAAGATCCTCGGCCCGGATCGTAATCGTCGCACCGATTTCATCACTGTCCGCCGCATGAGCGGCAGCAAATGGCATGGCGACCAATATCATGAGGGTCATCACCGACAGATTTTTTATACGCGCAGCTATTTGTTTCATCTCTTCCTTTCGGTAACAGATTACCAACTATTTTCCCATATAATCTGGATATGGTCTTGTCACCGCCCAAAGGAAAGTTAAACTAGAGGACAGGCCGGTTTAATGCGCAAATCAGGAAGCCAGTATCTCAAGAATGCCACAGAAAGTCCTACTTGTTCTCCATCAGGCCACATCCGACCCCGGTCGTGTCGGTGAAGCTATCAGAACACGCGGTTTCGAGTTGGATATGCGAATTCCCGCCATCGGCGATCCCTTGCCGAAAACGATGGATGCACATGACGCCGCTGTTATCTTTGGCGGACCGATGAGTGCGAATGATGATCACGAAGCTTTTATTCGCGATGAGACCAAACTGATCGACGTCATCTTGAAAAGTGAAACACCCTACCTCGGCATCTGTCTTGGCGCCCAGATTATGGCCCGCGCCTTGGGTGCGCGCGTCGCAGAACATGAAGACGGCTTTCGTGAGATCGGCTATTACCAACTGACCCCGACCGAGAATGGCAGCCCCCTCTTTCATCAGCCGATGCAGGCCTATCAATGGCATCGAGAGGGCTTTGATCTGCCGCAAGGTGCAACTCTGCTTGCAAGCGGAGACCTATTCCCGAACCAAGCTTATCAGGTCGGGAAAAACGCCTTCGGCATTCAATTCCACCCAGAAGTTACTGAAGCGATGAACCGCCGCTGGGCTAAGAAGGCAGCCCATATGCTTTCTGATCCGGGTGCCCAGTCCGCCGAAGTCCAGCTGGAAGGTCGCCGTCAATATGACGATGAGGTCAGAAACTGGCTTGATCGCTTTTTGGATCACTGGCTCCCGCCTTTAGCGCAGCAACAGGTGGCCTTTGGCAGTTAGACTCTAAATCACGCGTTTGGATCGCAAATCCGCAAGCTCTTCTTCGGAATAGCCAAGCCCTTTCATAATCTCGTCTGTATGTTCGCCCAGCGTCGGCGCCCGTGTTTTCATCTTTGTATCCGTTTTGGACATCTTGATCGGCAATTCCGTTAGCGGAATCTTCCTGTCGAAGCCCGGATACTCCATTTCCCTCATAATCCCCATTGCCGCGAGATGCGGATCATCCAGCACTTCCTGTGGCGACATGACGGGACCGCATGGAAGCCGGACCTCATCCATCGCTGCAATCGCCTCTTTTGTCGTGCGTTCGGCACACCATTTCGCCATACGTTCGGAAATGATCTCGTTATGATCACCGCGGCTCTGGTCCGTCTTGAAGCGCGGATCTGTCAGCCAGTGATCCTCTCCAATCAGCTTGCACCAGCGTTCGAACAACGGCCAGCCGAGAGACTGCACCAGAACCCAGCCATCCTTTGTCTTGAAGGTATCACCCGGCCCGGCACCTTGTGCGCGATTTGCCGTTCCAACACGGTTAAGCTTTAACACCGCCTGTTCCATCAGTGTGACGCTTGAAATGAGGACGGACGAACCAAACAAAGATGTATTGATGACCTGCCCTTCCCCTGTCATGTCACGGTGACGCAATGCAGCCATCGTCCCGATAGCGCCCATCAATGCCGTCGTGAAGTCGACATATGGACCATAGAGCTTACGCGGCTCACCCCCGCTTCCAGACATATACATAACGCCGGACATTGCCTGCCCCAGACCATCAAAACCGACGCGGTTTTTATAAGGCCCCTCGTCTCCGAAAGCGGACCCGTGCGTGAGGATAATGTCTTCCTTGATAGCCTTCAGACTCTCATAATCGAGACCCATCGCCTCCAGTGTTTCAATCGGCAGGTTCGCAACCACGACATCCGCCGTCTTCACCAGGCGTTTGACCACTTCCCGCCCTTCAGGCTTCATTGGGTTCAGAGTCATCCCTTTTTTGTTCTGCGCCATCTGCATGAACATGCCGCCATCACCTGTCTGATCCTCTGTCAGCGGTGTGATATAGCGATCCTCACTCCCGGTGAGTTTTTCAATCCGGATAACTTCCGCTCCAAAATCGGATAACACCGTCGCACAATAGGGCCCGGCAATATAACGGCCAAAATCCAGAACCCGGATTCCCGATAAGATATTCGACATTTTTCATGCTCTCCTGATCATTCTTGTTATTTTTTCCAGGAATATTCAAATCCCGTTTTCCATGCAAGAATGCCTTTAATAGAAAGCTTTGGCAATGACTTAGGCCCACAGGTTGCTGAGAACTTCGCGAACCTATCTTCGGGCGGTTCTGAAAGCCAACAAAATTCTAGGCGGCGTGTGTTCCCCGGATCGGATAGTCATTTTCCCAGATAAAACGGATTCCGCGAAGTATCGCCCCGAGTTCCGGGCGGGAAAAGGGCGCATTTGAAATATCAATGATCTGAATTATCCCGTCCGGGCGAAGGACAAACAGCCCTGGTTCCGGAAACGGCTGATCCGTCTCCTTCGGTGATCGCGGATCGGATATATACAAGCCAAGCGCCTTCATCTGATCGATTGAGAGATCATAACCGACGGGGAAAGTCAGGTTGTGCTCTTCGACTACCGCTGACGTTTTCTCGAAACCATCTCCAGAAACTGCAACGACATCCACTCCCGCCACATCGAAATCACTTTTCAGGCTCTCCAGCTGTGCCAGATAGCGCATGCAAATCGGACAATGCTTTCCACGATAGACAATGACGAGCTGCCATCGATCCATATTGGAGTCTGACACACCAAAGGTAAGTTCGCCACCGGCAGCAAGTGGAACAATAGTCTCAGGGAATTTCTGTCCTGCCGTCAACTTAGTGTCTGTCATCGTCAACCCTCTCCGTTTTGGCCCAAAATCCGGCTAATTTATTTAGAATGATCGTTCCAATAAATTAGGTTCTCCGCCAATGAATGACAAGAGGCTTTGAGATGTCAGAGAGCGATTGCTTTCATTCAACAATGAGCTGAGTCAACTGCCAGATCGACCGGCCGTAGTATTTCTCCTGCGCGAGTTCGTCATCCGTATCATATGGATAAATTATCCAGAACGGCGCATAGACATCTTCTTCCAGCCATTCACCGTCCATCTTGTAGGCAATAATCACGTCATAGTCCGTCGCATCGGAGATGGGGATTTCAACCGTGTAGCCGTCCTTGGCCATCGCCTTCAGGACAGTCCCGTCTGCCTCTACCTTGTCCAGAATATCGCGAAGAAAAACGCCGCGAAAGCGTGTCTTTCCGGTTGTCCAGGGGCTGGAGGTGACAATGACAACCGGTTTGGAAGCGGCCATATCTCCCGGACTGAAATAAATTGCCCCATGTTCAGACTTGATATTCCCTGTAATCGCAAGTTTGGTTTCTTCTGCCATCGCGATAGATGCGCTCATCAAGATCAACAGAAACAACACGGCCCAGCTCAGAATATTCCGGTAGACTATGATTTCACTCTTCAACGCATATGACTTTGCCAATGTCCTGCTCCCATAAAGAATTTAATCTGCCAAATAATCATGGCAGGCGACGACACCCTGTCGAAAAAATACCGCCTCCCATCAGCGCAAACAGCGATAATAATGGAGGCAATCGTTATAATCGTATATGTAGCCGATACTGAAGTTTACGTTCAAAGGTTTTTTTATGAAGCGCACATTGTTTGTCGCCTCGAACCGGCTGGGCGATGCGGTTCTAACGACGGGAGTTCTACATTACCTCCTAGAAACAGAATCGGATATTCCAATTACCGTGGTTTGCGGCGATATTCCCAAGAGCATTTTTGAGGGTGTGCCGGGAGTCGACCGTGTCATCGGAGTGAAAAAACGCTGCCTCAGCCTGCACTGGCCGGAGGTCGCTTTATCCCTTGGCCCCGTGGTCTGGCATCGTATCGTCGACTTTCGGGGCTCTCTTCTGGGGTTTCTCCCGGCACGTCATCGCCATATATGGCGCGGTGGAAAAGATGACATTCATAAGGCACAGGCCAACGCCCAGCTTATCGGTCTTGATAAACCACTCCCACCTCGTATTTTGCCGACGCCTAGCCAGATTGATGCCTCAGGAAAATGGCTCGGTCCCGTTGATCAGCGCGGAAAAATCATGGCGCTAGCCCCAACGGCCAACTTTTACCAAAAGCAATGGCACCACGAGAATTATCTGAGGCTTGCAAAAGAACTGACCGCAAAAGACGGTATACTGGAAGGCGCCCGCATCGCGGTTTTTGGCGCCCCCGGCGAGGAAGCCCAGGCGATGCCGGTCGTGAACGCCCTGCCGAAAGAACAGGTCATTGACCTTGTTGGCAAAACAACACCTATGGAAGCCGCGACCATCCTCTCGCAATGTGATCTGTTCGTCGGGAACGATTCCGGACTGATGCATACGGCGGTGGCCGTCGATATTCCGACCGTGGCGCTGTTCGGCATCGGCAAGCCAACGGTTTACCGTCCCTGGGGCGATCGCTCCCTTTGCCTTCAAAGCGCACCTCCGGGGACGCCGATTATTCGACCCGAAGGATATTCCGATCTCAATCGGGCAGAACCGCTCCCGCTTGAGCGCGTCCTTAAGGAAGTTGAGAGCTTTTACGTCCGCATTACCGAAAAGTAATATCTAAGTTATTCAGGATTTGATTTCACGGAACGGCGTTACACTCGAGTCAAAAGAAAACTGGTGATTATAGAGATCCGCATAGACCCCTTCTTTTTTCAAAAGCTGATCATGTGTCCCGCTTTCAACGATCTCGCCAGCAACCACGACATTGATCACATCCGCATCAAGAATTGTTGACAACCGATGTGCAACGACAAGCGATGTCCGCCCCTTCATAAGATGTTTGAGCGCCGTTTGAATTTTCCGCTCCGACTCCGTATCCAATGCTGATGTTGCTTCATCCAGCAACAGGATCGGGGCGTCTTTCAGCATTGCCCTGGCGATTGAGATACGTTGTTTCTGTCCGCCGGACAAACGAACGCCATGGCTTCCGACAAGGGTGTCATATCCTCGCGGCAAGGCCGATACAAAATCATGAACCGCCGCCGCTTTTGCCGCCTCAACAATTTCGGCATCACTCACGTCGTCTCGCCCATATGCAATATTGGCCCTCACTGTGTCGTCGAACAGGAAAACATCCTGACTGACCAGGGCTATTTTCTGGCGAAGCGAGGCAATCGTTACGCCCCGTATGCTTTGACCATCGACCAGAATGTCGCCGCCGTTAACATCATAAAACCGGGGAATAAGGTTCAGAATAGTTGATTTTCCGCCTCCTGACGGGCCCACCAGCGCAATCCTTTTACCGGCACCCATATGCAGCGAAATATCCTTTAGCACCACCTCATCCGGATGATACGCAAAATTGACATTCCTGAACTCAACTTCGCCCTTGTGAAACTCAAGTGGAGCGGCATCAGGCTTATCAACGATTTTATGTTCTATATCCATCAGCGTGAATATCCGCTGCGCCGCGGCGAGGCCTGTCTGCATTCGCGGGAATAGTTTTGCCACACTTTTAATGGGCTGATAGGCGAGCATGATGGCCGTAATGAAGGCAAAAAATGTACCGGGGGTCATCGCCCCCTCAATGACATTGCTGGCGCCATAAAAAATAACACCGGCAATCAAAAAGCCGGCAAGTGTCTCGACAATCGGTCCGCTTGTCGCTTCAATACGTAGCGCCTTGAACTGTATTTTAAACCGGTCTTCGATAACATCGTCGCCTTGCTGCACCGCTTGAGTTTCTCGATCATAAGCTTTGACAACACGAATCCCTTGAAAATTTTCCTCAAGAAACGAGCTGAAATCCGCCGTTTGCGCGAGCACCTTACTTGACGCCTTGCGGGATCGTTTCCCCAGCTGCCGGATTGCCAACGCGCCCGGGGGCAGAACGATTAAGATAAACAACGCCATCTTCCAGTCATAATAAAACAGCGACCCGATCAGGAATATCGCTGTGAGGCTGTCCTTGGTCATTACGACAAGCGTTTGCGTAGCCACCGTTTTCAGGTAATTGGTATCAAAAACAAAACGCGAGATCAGACTGCCCGACGCATTGTCATGGAACCAGGCGAGATCCGCAAAAACCAGTTTCTTGAAGAGATCTTTCTGTATGTCAGCAACAACTCTGGTCCCGACCCAATCCATAACTACCGTCTGGCCATAGGTTGCAAACCCGCGGGCCGCAAAGATACAAACAACGGCTAGGGTTGTATAGATTACGAATTCCGGATTCTTGTCGAAAAAGACTTCATCGATAATTGGCTTCATCACGAAGGCCGTCGCCGTCGCAGTCAAAGCACTTATAATCATGAAAAAAATTGCCAGAAACAGGCGGCCTTTGTAATCGATGACGTAATCGCGCACCAACCGACCATACAAGGCGATTGTCGCAGATTTTGGCAGCTTTTCAGAGGTCGATTCGTTCAATTTTTGTTTCCGGTTTTACCTGTCTCAATTGTCTAACTGGTATCACAGCCGGTATCTATCCAACAGAAAAATAAGTGGTTTCCGGTCTTGGAGACGCCAATGACAACCGAGATACAACAGTTTTTGTGACAGAGTAACGATTCTGAAGAAAACAGTGATTCTGTTTATTTTGCTATTGATAATGACTATCATTTTCATTATCAATCTAGTATCCAGTTCAAAAAACGAAAACCACCCTCAGAAAGTTGTATTTACATGTCCAAGCACTTGGAACAATCAATTAACCAATCTTTATTATTAGCCATCACTGCACCGCTCTCTCTTTATGGACTTTCCGTCTCTGCCGAAGAGCCCCCCATCCCGTGATTAGTGGAGAGCTCTCTATCGAGATTGAGGATGACTGGATATATCGCTCCGACGATCCGGCTGCAGAATTTAACGATCTTTATCCAACCGTCATTCTGGGAACGAATGTTGCGTTTACGGAAACAATATCCCTTAATTTCGAAGCGACGATGGAACCGGTCGAGGATCCGACCGGAGATCGGGCCTTCCAGGATCTCGGCGGATATTTGAATATCGCTACAATCAATTATGACGGCGAGGTGATCTCCGCCTATGCCGGTAAATTTACGCCTAACTTCGGGATTGCCTGGGACATTGCTCCTGGCATTTTTGGGACCAACCTTAATGAAGAATATGAACTGGCAGAGATGATCGGTGTTGGTGGCGGCTTTCATTTTGAGGCGGCAGGTGAACATACTTTAACCGCCAGCACATTTTTCCAGGACACGACCTTCCTCAGCAACTCCGTTGGCAACAAACGCGGACCGGTAAGGCTGTCCGATGGGGGGCCCGGCAATACCGAGGATTTCTCCTCCTTTGCTGTTGCTCTTGACGGCGGCTTCGAAAAGCTGGCGGGATTTCGCTATCATGCCGGTTTCTCATCCCTCGCCTCGGGACAAGGGGGAGATGCCCGGCAGTTAGGGTACGCCATTGGGGGCGAATATGCCTTTCTTGTTGGCGAAGATATGACCATTTCACCCATGGCGGAATTTGTCTATTTTGACAATTATGGCGGCATTGATAACGACACCGCCAAATATCTGACGACCGGTGTTACTGTAAATTATGCAAACTGGGTGGCCTCCACAACCTATCAACGCCGAGATACAAAAGCTGCTGGCATCTCCACAGATGACTACGTCCTGGATGTTACCCTTGGATATCTCTTTGACATGGGACTCGGTGTTGCCGCCGCTTGGCGTGGCGCTGAAGAAGGCGGTGTTGACTCCGAGGGACTTGGCTTTCTCGTCTCTTATGCAATCGAATTCTAATAATGAGGTATTCAATGAAAAACTTCACTCTTTTCGCAGGCATTTCCTGCGTCGCCCTTGCCTTGGCTCTCCCGGGACAAGCTTCACAAACTGATCCGGTTCGTAATATTTCCAGCTACGCTCTTGATAAAGAGGCCGCAGGATATGTTCCGGACTATGATGCCTACCCGGTTATTGCAAACTATGCTTCTCTGGTTGCCGCAACGTATGAGCAAGCGCTAACGGATGCAAAAGACCTCCAGGCTACAATACAGGCCCTGCTGGATAATCCCACCAATGAAACTTTGAATGCGGCAAAAAACAGCTGGATAAATGCCCGGACGAGTTATCTTCAAACCGAGGCGTTTCGCTTCTATGAAGGCCCGATTGATTTTGTCGATGACGAAGCGGGCACTGAAGGGCCGGAAGGACGTCTCAATGCATGGCCGATGAACGAAGGTTTTATTGATTATGTGGAGGGGAACCCCGATGCCGGGATCATCAATGATCTCACAATCAAGATAACAGCAGAGAGTATCCGCGAGAATGATCAGGTTGAAGACGAAAGCGATGTCACGACAGGATATCATGCCATCGAATTTCTACTATGGGGGCAGGATTTAAGCGGCACATCAGCGGGCAATCGCCCTGCTTCCGACTATATTGCAGGCAGCCAGAAAACCGACCGGCGGCGACTTTATCTAAAAACCGTTACCGAGATGCTCGTGACAGATCTCGATAGTCTGGTGACTGCCTGGAATGCCAGCTACCCCGACAGTTATGCCGCAACGTTCAAGAGCTTCTCTGATCGCGAGGCTCTTGGCAGAATCTTGACGTCTCTTGCGACGTTAAGCGAATTCGAGTTGGCTTTAGAGCGCATTGCCACTGGTCTCGATAGCGGCGATCAGGAAGATGAGCAGTCCTGCTTCTCGGACAACACCCGCAATGACATGATTTATGATCAACGCGGAATCCGCAACGTGTACTTCGGCGCTTACGGGGATGTTGCCGGTCCCGGACTGGATAGCCTTGTCGCTCGTCTCGCACCGGGTCTGAACACAAAAATGATCGCGGCACTCAATCGAACGGATGGGGCGATGGCCAAGCTCGACCACCCCTATGATACAATTCTTGCATCTGAAGCGGACAGTCGTGCCCGGCAGGAAGCGGAAGCCGTCATTACGGCCTTGCAAGCACAATCAGATGTAATCAAAGATATTGGAAAACTGCTCGGTGTTCGGGTTATCGTGCCTACCGGCGGCTGACTGCCAATTTGAGGAAGCTCAATGAAACCAGCATTGTGGATTGTCATACTTTTGTTGTTGGCGTTTGTTTCGCCAGCTCGCGCGGCGGTAACGCCGCGCGATACTTTTGTTCGCATCACAGATGCACCGGGTGGTGAGACAACCCAGCCCACACGCGGAAAAAACTCCTTTGCGCTTCCGGCAGCCAACATAAGCCGGGATCAGCTCCGGATCTTTTTCTTTGGCAACAAACTCTTTAATACAAACTGGGTGATCGCACCTGCGTCCGTAAAAACGCTGGATGGACTTGGGCCAACATTCAATCGTGTTTCCTGCTCCGGTTGCCATCTACGCGACGGGCGTGGCCAACCGCCGGAGAAAAGGGGAGACGAGTTTTTATCCATGCTTTTCCGGCTGAGCATTTCTGGAAAAAATCAGCATGGCGGCCCCAACCCACATCCGGTTTATGGCGATCAGTTGAACGACCGCGCCAATCCGTCTATTCCGGCGGAGGGGAAAGTGATTATCGACATTCTGGAGCACCCTGGCGAATTTTCCGACGGCACACCCTATTCTCTCGCCGAACCAACATACCATTTCACTGATCTTGCCTTTGGACCGCTTGGACCCGATATCATGGTTTCCCCCCGCGTAGCGCCTGCTGTTTTTGGACTGGGTCTTCTGGAGGCCATACAAGAGTCAGATTTACAAGCGCTGGCCGATCCGGATGACACGAATGGCGACGGAGTATCCGGTCGCCTCAATCATGTCTGGGACGAAACAGAGAACTCCATACGTGTTGGCCGATTTGGCTGGAAATCTAATGCGGCAAGCCTTCGTCATCAGAACGCAGCAGCAGCGCTCGGCGACATCGGCATTACAACGAGCGTTTTCCCCAATCAGAATTGTCCTCCCGCGCAAACCGAATGTCAGCAAGCGCCGTTGGGAGAGGAGCCCGAGCTGAGTGACATCTTCCTCAATAAACTGACCCTTTACACCCAGACGCTTGCCGTTCCAACACGCCGTGATGTGACAGATGAAAACGTCCTTGCCGGTGAAGAGCTCTTTCATGAAGCAGGCTGCGCCACATGCCATATTCCAACATTCATCACCGGCACTCATCCCGATCTCGAGTTACTGTCCAACCAGAAGATTCATCCTTTCACCGACCTTCTGCTTCATGACATGGGGGATAAATTGGCGGACGGGCGTCCGGATTTCGAGGCAACCGGCCGCGAATGGCGAACAGCGCCCCTTTGGGGTATCGGGCTTGTGCAATCGGTCAATAAACATAGCCGTTTCCTCCATGACGGCCGCGCCCGATCTATCGAGGAAGCAATCCTCTGGCATGCCGGGGAGGCAGAAAATGCAAAGGAAGCTTTCCGTACAATGGGAGCCTCAAAACGAATGCAGCTTCTGGCGTTTCTAAATTCACTCTAGAGACCGGAGGTCATCTGCAGACGGTCGTGTCGCCGAACCCGTACCCACAATAAGCCGGCCAGCAGCAAACCAATTGCCGATAGTACGGCCATGAAAAAGAAGCTGTAGGACCCATCATGCTGATGCAGCCAGCCGGCAACTATGGTGAAAATCCCGAAGAAAATACCCATGGACAGGCTGTCATATAACCCTTGTGCCGAGGCGGCAATTGCAGCAGGCACGCGTTTGCCGATATAGGCAATGAAAGACATATACAAAAGAGCAAAAGTCAACGCGTGAAGGGTTTGCGCAAAAGCGAGCAGAATTGGTGATGTCCCGATCGCAATAAGTATCCATCGCAACATTCCCCCGACAGCGCAGACTGCGATCAAAGGGGTCGCCCCAAAACGACGGATGAGCCGGCCCGAAATTGCAAACATGCAGATCTCGGCAACGACACCGATGACCCAGAACAATGTAATTTCGGCGTTCGAATACCCGATGTCCGCCCAGTGAATTGCACTAAACCCATATAGTCCGGCATGTGTGGACAGCAGCAAGGCGACAGTGACAACAAACAAAGGAAAATTTGGAAGAGAGAGCGGCTTGAAAAAAGGGGCCTTTCCAGCTTCCGGCTCTGTCCGGATTCCAGGCAGCAAGAACGAAGCGGAGAGCAGGAAGGCGGTTACCAACATCATCGCCACATAGATCGCATCCACCCCATAATAGTCCGCGGCGGCACCAACAAGGACAGAAAAAACGATAAAGCTGATGGAACCCCAAAGCCGGGCGTTGCCGAAATCAACGCCAACCGTTTGCTGTGCCCTTAACGTCAGGCCGTCCGAAAGAGGAACAGCGGAAGAAAGTGCGGCCCCCGCTGTCCCCCAAATAACCGCATAGAACAGCCAGTCATCCACATAAGGCAATATGAGAAGAGCTAAGAGGACAAGGATGGCAAGAAGCGTCAGAATAGACTTTCTGTTCCCGGTCACATCCGCAATCCATGAGGTAAGGGGAACAAAGAGCAATTTCCCCCAATAGGCCGCCCCGAGAACAACCCCGACATATTCGATCGAGACATAATGCTCCAGCCAACGTGGCCAGAGCGGAATGGCAATTCCATAAACCGAGAAAAAGGCAATATAATAAAGCGACATACGAAGATGTGCGGACCGCTTTGTATATTCAGCCTCAGCCATTGCTGCAATCTCCCGAAAAGGGGAATATCGTTTTAACGGATAAGCCCGAACCCGTAAAACAGGAAATCCGGACTTTTCACGCTTCGTAAATCAAACCTCAATATTCTGAAGTATTAAAAAACACCAAAATGGAGTGCTTGATACAATTTATGGAAGGATATTTCCCAAATTAAGCTAACAAACGGACGTTTCCCCCTCCCCACAGGCCTAAATGCCTGATATACTGTCCGAATGAACGCAACAGGAGAAAAATATGATCGCAAGGAAGAGCTATCCTCTTCCGATTTTCGCATCATCAGCTGGATCGGGATAATCAGTCAGCAGACTGATACGAAAATGCGTCAGCTGCTTGACGGCACCGATGTGCCGCCACCGCAGTTCATGCTCCTCAACCATTTCATACATCAGCCCGAAGAAGGCAAGACAGTCTCAAAAATTGCATGGGCGTTGCAGCAGCCGCAACCGGGCATCACCAAAACCGTGGCAAAAATGTTGAAGAAAGGCTTTTTGCGGGCGGAGGAAAATCCCGAAGACGGCCGTTCCAAATTTCTTTACCTGACGGACCATGGCAAAAAAGCCCATGAACAGGCGGAAGCCCTGCTTGAGGCTGAAATGGCGGATATCTTCTCAGGATGGCGGGAATGGGAAAAGAAGGACTTCTTCGGATTCCTCGACAAGCTCAAAACCTATATTGACGACAACCGTTAAGCCTCGGGTTCCGGAGCTGCCTGCGGGTTCTTTTGTGCAGTCCGCATATTAATGATACCAACCCCGACAAGCGTGATCATCCCGCCAATAAGGAAGCGCAGGGTGATCGGCTCTGAAAACAGCACGACACCAAAGATCACTCCGAATACAGGCGCAAGAAGTCCAAAGGGCGTCAACACCGAAATCGGATAGCGCTGTATCAGAAAATACCATCCGCCATGAGCAATAATTGTTGTCACAATGACGACGAAAGCAAGCGCACCCGCCGCTTCCCAGTCCATAGACATCACCGCATCAAATTGGCCGGTTTCGGTAGCGAGAGAAATAACCATCAGCGGCAAGAAAGAGATGGCACCGATCCAGGCCTGCATGGACATTGTACCGACATTCTGTATCTGCCGCATCAGAATGAGGCCAACTGCCATGAACAGCCCCGCAAATGCCACAAGCGCAACGCCCTCGAGCTGGTCAAATATGACGGGATCAAAGCCGAGGAACATAACGCCGCCGAATGCCATGACGATTCCCAGAATCCTGCGCCAGCCAATCGTTTCCTTCAGGACGATAACCGCCAGAATTACCGAAAAAGGTGCGATAAGCTGGCTTGTAATGGCCACCGCCGTCACACCACCAGCAGCATAAATCCCGAGATAAAGAAAGGTGAAGTGAAAGATACCGACCATCACGGCAATCCAGAAGATCGCCTTCATTCGCCCCTTGACGATTTTCAGAAAGGGAGACAACAAGATCGCCACAAGGCCAAATCGCAGGGCGGTAAAAAAAAGCGGTGGGAAGTGGTCAAGTCCGACTTTTGACGCGACGAAGGAAAATCCCCATATGGCACTTATCAACAATGCCATTGCGATATGTGGTGGTGACATGACGGATACTTCCAGCTTTTCTTATGAAGCAGATTGGGGCTTTTCAACAAATAACACACAAGAGTGGCAACGCAGCCCTGCCGCAGGAGAACACCATATATTTCAGGTTTGGTTGCCAATTACAATTCAGAAGTTGAAAACAGCCCTTAATCGACCTATTCATCTGGATAACGATATGGAGATTGAATGGATTCTGTAACCCAGTTTGTTTTAGGGGCGAGCATTTCCGGCGCACTTCTCGGTCCGCGCATCGGCGCCAAGTCATTGCTAATCGGCGGCCTGGTTGGCACGCTGCCAGATCTTGACAGCCTCATTCCTATCGACGATGCCATCGATAGCATGACGTATCATCGGGGGTTCAGCCATTCAGTTTTCATTCAGACTGCGCTTTCCCCGTTAATCGCACTAGCCATCGGTAAGATTGTTCCGTCAAGCTGGGAACATAAAAAGATACTGTTCCTGACCGTATGGCTTGTGCTGATCACCCATAGTTTGCTTGACTCACTAACGACATATGGAACGCAGATTTTCTGGCCGTTTGAGTTCGGTCCGCCTGTCGCTTTTCCTTCAGTCTTTATCATTGACCCCGTATATACCCTCCTGCTGATAACCGGTGTCTTCGCAGTCTTCTTCATGCGGAAGAAATCCGGTGGATTTCGAACCAACCGGATTGTTCTCGCGCTCAGCTCCGCATACCTCCTGGCCGGGTTTGCCAGCAATCTGATCATTTCAGACCGGGTAAAGGCGGATCCGGACTTCAAGGATATGCGCATTCATGTCCAACCTACCGCCTTTAATCTGTTGGTGTGGCAGGTCACCGGCGTGTCTGATGATCGCATCGCCACCGGATTGATGAGCCTGACGAATGAATGCGGTGTCCGCCATCTCGTAACCGCTGATCGAAGAAATGTGCCACGCGATCTTGAAGATATTCCTCCCTCGGTCAAACGGCTTGAATGGTTCACGGATGGCTTTTACACCTATGGTGAAAAAGACGGACGTCAAACAATCTCGGACCTGAGAATGGGCTTTTATCCGAACTACGCCTTTTCCTTCAATATTGCAGAAAATAGTGACGAGGGCGTCGTCGTTATCCCGCCGGAACGCATTTCTCTCACCTATGAAGAACGGGCCGGAGACATGTTTCGCTATATGGCTGATACCCTTAATAGCTGCTAAGCAGGACGATAGAAATTTATATCCACCAATCAATCGTTATAAAAATTACTGGCGAACTGTTTTTCCGCGGGGTAGTCTTTTTGGCAACGAGCCGATCTCAATGAACAAACAATATTTTTCCGGCGGAATCATGATGCATTCAAATTATAAAGCCGGAAAAACGAGCGGCATTCATCAAACCATATGCAGTCTTCATCTTGCCTGAGACAGGAATAAAATCTAATCAAGCGATGCGGCCAGTAGCCCTTTTGCTCCCGCATCTGGCGCTTCTGCTTGCCGTTATACTTCTCGGCCTCTCCTTTGTCGGCATCAGGGCCATCATGATGGATCAAGATGCTCCTGCGTCTCTCGGCTTTTTGCGCTACGGGATAGCAACTTTGATGCTGCTTCCGTTCCTGTGGCGTCGCCGTTTTATCATGCCGCCGCTTCATATTGTTGCTGTCACCGCAGCCCTCGGCGTCCTCCAATTCGGCTTGTTTCATCTTTTCGTCAATACTGCGCTTGAAGAAATACCGGCCTCTCGCGGTGCCGTAATTTTTGCCCTGATACCAATTTTGACCATGTTGATCGCGGCCATGGCCGGACGCGATACACTGAATACCATCAAGCTTTTTGCAGCAATATTATCTTTCATCGGTGTCGCTCTCGCTATCGGAGAAAAGGCTTTTGCGGAGGGCAATGCTTCCACGGGCTGGATGGGAGAACTCCTGTTTTTCATGGCCGTGTGCTGCGGTGCGACCTACAATGCCTTTGCCAGCCGACTTATGCAAAACCGCTCCGTCGTTCTGATGACGATCATCGGAATGAGCGCCGGGACGATGGCGATTTTCCCCTTCGCCTATAGCGAAGGACTTGGCGGAGTCATCAGGGGATATAATACGGAAGACTGGCTTTGGATACTTTATCTGGCGGGTCCCGCCGCCGCATTCAGTCTCTTCCTTTTTAACTGGGGATTGCAGCAGCTTTCCCCGTCTCAAGCCGCCATCTATGTTCCGATTGCTCCAATTATGGCGGCGGCATTTGGTGCGCTGATACTGGATGAACATCTTTCGAGCCTGTTCCTTCTCGGGCTGGCCTGCGCGGTAAGCGGACCGATCATCCTCAATTGGCGACGAGCAGCAGAGACGCCCCCGAGCTGACTGTCATAAAAGTGAATACACTTGGTTTCTATAAACCGGTAGACTGAACGCCTGATATTAAAGGGAATAGAATGATCAAAAATCGGCTGCAAAACTTCCTCATCCAGTTATTCCTTCTCATGACCCTGACCGCAATCAGCAGCCCTGCTATGGCGATTGACGCAGTCTCACTCGGACCGCGTCCTCTGTTCCTGATCGATGACATGGAGGCAAGCGAACTAAAGGAAAAACTTCAGCAATGCCAGGCCGGACCGTTTTCCACATCCGATTTTTCCATAGGACATCGCGGCGCTGCCTTGCAGTTTCCGGAACATACCAAAGAGAGCTACCTCGCCGCGGCGCGTATGGGCGCGGGGATTATCGAGTGCGATGCGACCTTCACCAAGGACAGGGAACTGGTTTGCCGCCACTCCCAATGCGATCTGCATTTGACAACGGATATCCTGACACGACCGGAACTTGCCGCCAAATGCTCGGTTCCCTTTAGTCCGTCGGACGGCAGCGGAAGCAGGGCGACCGCCAAATGCTGCGCATCCGATCTCACCTTGGCGGAGTTCAAAACACTGCGGGGCAAGATGGATGGCGCCAACACGGCTGCCGAGACCGTGGTCGAATTTGTCGCGGGCACACCGGCATGGCGAACCGATCTTTATGCTTCCACCGGAACATTGATGACCCATAAGGAAAGCATCGATCTCATCGACAGCCTTGGCCTTAAATTTATCCCGGAGCTTAAATCGGCCGATGTTCCGATGCCATATGAAGGTGATTACAGCCAGCAAGACTATGCAAAGGCGCTGATCGCCGACTACAAGGCCGCCGGGATCGCCCCTGAACGCGTTTTTCCACAGTCATTTAATCTGGACGATGTGCTTTACTGGATCAGGAATGAGCCTGAATTTGGAGCACAGGCTGTTTATCTGGATGATCGCTATCGCGGCAATGGGATAAATCCCGATGATCCGTCCAGCTTCTCGCCAACCATGCAGGAGTTGAGTGCCAAGGGCCTCAAATATATTGCGCCGCCGATCTGGATGCTGCTCACGCTTGATGAAACCGGCAAAATCATTCCATCCGCCTACGCAGAGGAAGCGAAGAAGGCTGGCCTGAAGATCATCACCTGGACACTGGAACGCTCCGGCTCTCTCGCCAATGGCGGCGGCTGGTACTATCGCAGCGTCAAGGATGCCATCGATAACGAAGGCGACATGATGACCGTCCTTGACGTGCTGGCGAAAGATGTCGGCGTTAAAGGCGTCTTCTCTGACTGGCCTACCACAACGACATATTATGCAAACTGCATGGGGCTTGATTATTAAGCCTCATTCGCTGCGAGCAGTTTGGCATTCCCGCCTGAGGCCGTTGTATCGATGCTGAGTGCCCGTTCCGCAACCATATATTCCCAGCTTTGGCTGCTCGTGATGAGCGGAATGATGGCACCTTCCCGCGCCGCCACGGCCTTGCGATAACGGACAAGGTCATATTCGCCGACTGTAAGGGCGACACCCCCGAGAGAGGAAAGACTGCTGACGAGCCAAGGAGATAGCGGAACGGGTAAAGAAGAGATCAATCCTGCCGGAAGCTTTGATTTTACAAACGCGGCAATCACCTCCGTGGCCTCCGCAGGTGCATCTGCCAGAAGGATTGCATTCCCGGTCAGTAATGCCTGTGTCGCCAGAGATAGCGCCGATTTTCCGGCGCAGATCATAACGCCTCTTCCATGCAGGCTCAGACGATTGCTCTCTCCTGTCGGGCCAATGAGGTCTCTCGGCCGCGGATCATAGCCAGCCACCGTTTCCAGAGCTGTTGTCATCTCCAGCGCCGCGTTTTTACCAAGTCCGCTGACAATATCTCGCAACAGGGAAAGTCGGTCATCCTGTCGATCCCATTTTAACTGAGCCTTTCGCGCCTCAATTGCCAAAGCGAGCACTTCTTTTGAAACTGCCGCGTCTTCTGCATCGTCTGAAGACGCCACATGCGACGATTTTTCACTTTCAGATTTTTTCATGAAGCGTCGCAGATACAACGGCCCTCCTGCCTTTGGACCCGTACCAGATAATCCCTCTCCGCCAAAAGGCTGCACCCCAACGACCGCGCCGATCTGGTTGCGGTTGACATAGAGGTTTCCAACATGTGCCAGATCGCAAACATCCTGCACCCGGGTATCGACACGCGTATGCAGCCCCAGGGTCAGGCCATAGCCAGTTGCATTGATTTTTTCCACGACCTTGTTGACGTCTTGTGCCTTGAAGGTTGCGATATGAAGTATGGGGCCGAAAATCTCCCGCTCCAGTTCGCTAATATCGCCAATACGGTAAGCTGCAGGTCCAACATAACAGCCCTTGCTTGCTCCCTTCCGCACCGGAAGTTTTCGGATCAGCTTTCCTTCGGACTCGAGTTTGTCGCAATGAGTTTCAATCATTGCCTTTGCCTCTTCATCAATCACCGGACCAACGTCCACCGAAATATCCCAGGGGTTTCCGACCTGGAGTTCCGCCATCGCTCCGTCCAGCATATTTATCACCTTTTCCGCGACATCTTCCTGGACATACAGAACCCGCAAGGCTGAGCAACGCTGGCCGGCGGATTGGAACGCCGATGCCACAATGTCGCGCACCGCCTGTTCGGGAAGAGCACTGGAGTCAACGATCATCGCATTGAGCCCGCCTGTCTCTGCAATCAATGGTGCCTCCGGATCTGCATTCTCCGCCATCGCACGGGAAATCCGCTGCGCGGTTTCTGTCGATCCGGTGAAGCAAACGCCCTTTACCTGCGGGTTAGAGACAAGCGCCGCGCCGACAACCGCTCCGTCACCCGGCAAGAACTGCAGAACCTCACCCGGGATACCAGCTTCAAGCATCAACTCAATTGCCCGCGCGGCGATGAGAGGCGTTTGCTCCGCCGGTTTCGCAATCACAGTATTCCCCGCGACCAGCGCCGCAACGATCTGACCCGTAAAAATCGCAAGGGGAAAATTCCAGGGGGAGATACAGATGAAAAGACCTCGCCCGACCATATCGCCATTTGCGGCATCTTCACGCGCCCGCAGCGCATAGTAGCGGCAGAAGTCCGCCGCTTCCCGCACTTCAGCGATGCCGTCCATCAATGACTTTCCCGCTTCACGGCTGAGAAGGCCCATTAACTCGACACGATGGGATTCATAGAGATCAGCGATGCGTTCCAAAACGGTGGCTCGTTCATCTGCCGGGACCTGCCGCCAGCCTTGCACCCCGGACACAGCAACAGCGATGGCTTTTGCCACGTCCTTTTCCGTCGCATCCGAGCATTCTCCCACGATATCGGAGAAAAGCGCCGGGTTCTTGACTTTGCGCAATTTCCCCTCAATCTCTTTGTCGTCAATCCGGGGAACTGCCCGCCATTTATATGTCTTGAATTCGCTCCGCGCCTTATCAAAATCGGCGAGAGTTGCCGGGTTTGGAAAATTGATACCGGACGAGTTTGTACGCGCCTTCCCGTAAATAGCGCGTGGGAGAGGTATTTTATCGTTCGCAATTGAAGGATACTCAAGAATTGCCGTGACGGGATCGCGCACTACCTTTTCCGGTGGCACTTTCTCATCCAGCACCTGATTGACGAAAGAGCTGTTCGCGCCATTCTCCAGCAAGCGCCGCACCAGATAGGCAAGCAGGTCTTCATGCACCCCAACCGGCGCATATATCCGGCACCGGTTCTTGTTTTGCTTCATGACCAGATCATGCAGCCCTTCCCCCATTCCATGGAGGCGTTGAAATTCGAAATTGTCATTCCCCTTCGCCATTTCCAGTATGGCGGTAACCGAGTGGGCATTATGGGTCGCGAACTGCGGATAGATATGATCCGTCATGGAAAGAAGCTTTTTCGCGCAGGCGAGGTAACTCACATCGGTCGCGGCTTTTCGAGTGAAAACCGGGTATCCGTCATAGCCCATAACCTGGGCCAGTTTGATTTCCGTATCCCAATATGCGCCTTTGACGAGACGCACCATGATCTTGCGGTTCAGCTTTTTGGAGAGCGCATAGAGCCAGTCGATCACGTAGGCGGCGCGCGGGCCATACGCCTGTACAACCACCCCAAAGCCATCCCAGCCCTTCAAATCAGGATTTGAAAGAACAGCCTCGATGATATCCAGGGAGAGGTCGAGGCGATCTGCTTCCTCAGCATCGATATTAAACCCCATGCCGGCATTCTTCGCCTGAAAGACCAGAGACGACAGGCGGGGCACCATTTCATCCAGAACGCGCTTCTTCTGGGTATATTCATAGCGTGGATGCAGCGCCGACAGCTTAACCGAGATTCCGGGGTTGCTGCGAATATCATGGTTCCGGATACGTTCGGAAATACTGGAGATCGCCTTGGAATAGGCCATGAAATAGCGTTGTGCGTCCTCTGCCGTGCGGGCGGCTTCACCCAGCATATCATAGGAATAGCTGTACCCTTTTTTCTCCATGCCGCGGGCGCGGTCCATTGCCTCCTGGATATTCCGACCCAGAACGAACTGATGCCCCAAAACCTTCATGGACTGGCTGACGGCGGTGCGAATGACAGGCTCACCTACGCGCTTCACCAGCTTGCGGAGCTGCGCCACAACATCAAGCGTCCCGCCGCCAAGCGGATGTACGACCTTCCCCGTCAGCATCAGTCCCCATGTCGAGGCGTTCACCAGCGGTGAAGAGGAATGACCGAGGTGCTTGCTCCAATCTGCCGGCGCAATCTTGTCACTGATCAGCGCATCCATGGTGATTTCATCCGGCACCCGCAACAACGCTTCGGCGAGACACATCAATGCAACACCTTCTTCCGTCGTCAGACCGTACTCACTCAGAAAAGTCTCCATTACTCCGGGATCATCTGCGCGGCGAAGGTCCTCGACGAGGTGGGCGGCTTTGCCGACAATCTCTTTCCGGACAGCATCAGATAAATCGAGATCGCCTATCAGCTTCCTGACAGCCGCCGCTTCATCCGTAATATAGTGGTTGCGGATATCAGCACGCAGGATCGGCAATTTTTTTTCTGGCATGGCGCACCTCGTAAACAGGATTTGATCGGAGTTTCAACTGTCACTCCATACTACCCTTTTTAACGCAGGCTTTCAGACCAAAATACCAACCAGAATATTACCCTTTGATGGAAAATTGAGATTAAAATTTACTTTTTTCCTATCATATGGGCACATCAAAGGATATTAGTCCATGAAAATTTTCATGGACGGACTTTAAAACTGGACACGCCGGTTGTCCTTAACGGTACCGCCATATCCGCGAAATCACATAGGATTTTGCGGGTATCACGGGGGTCGATAATTTCCTCAATCAGAAACCGCTCCGCTGACCTGAATGGGGACCGGAGACGATTCAATCTCTCCTCAATTTCTTCCAGCTTTGCCTTTGGATCATCCGATGCTTCAAGTTCGGATTTATAGGCTGCCTCCAACCCACCCGCAATCGGCAGAGAACCCCAGTCACCGGATGGCCAGGCGTAGCGAAGATTGAAGCGGCCGGAGTTCATATGGGCCGCACCAGCAACACCATATGTTTTACGCACCAGAATGGCACACCAGGGAACGGTTGCCTGGGCTATTGCCGCCATTGCCCGCACCCCATGCCGGATCGTCGCTTCATCTTCGGCTTTCCGGCCGACAAGGAAGCCCGGTATATCGACAAGATGCGCGACCGGTAAATGGAAGGTCTGCGCCAAATCGACAAAACGCAGCACTTTTTGCGCGGCATTCGCTGTCCAGGCACCTCCATAGTGATAAGGATCGCTTGCCATGATCGCGACGGGCCATCCGTCCAGGCGGGCAAAACCGGTAATAACGGAGCGACCCCACTTCTTACCGATTTCAAAGAAGCTGTCCTTGTCAACAGTCGCTTCGATAATCTTGCGCATTTTATATACTTTTCGGGCATCGCGCGGAATTGCATCAATCAGCCATTCTTCCCGCCGGTTCGGATCATCTCCCGTCTCCACCCGTTCGGGCAATTCAAAGACCGACGGCGGGAGGTAGGATAAAAACCGCCGAACCTTTTCGAACGCCTCTTCTTCCGACTTTGCTTCGTCATCAACCGCTCCATTGCGGGTATGTATATCGGAGCCACCCAGTTCATTCTTGGTCAGGATTTCGCCTGTGCGCGCGACGACCGGCGGCCCGGCAACGAACATCTGGGAGGTTTCCTTAACCATGACGGAATAATGACTTGCCGCGACACGGGCGGCACCGAGGCCTGCCGTTGACCCAAGCGCCATGGCGACAACCGGTACTTTCGAAAGATTATCGATGACGACATCCCATCCACGGACCTCGGGCACATAGGTGCGCCCTTCCGTCTCGATTGTTTTGACGGAACCGCCACCTCCTGTCCCATCGACAAGCCGGATCAGGGGCAGTTGCAGGGAACTCGCCATGTTTTCCACATGTATGAGCTTTTCCCGGATACCGGCGTCGTTGGCGCCGCCGCGTACCGTAAAATCATCTCCGGCAACAACCACCCGCTTGCCATTGACGCGCCCGCGCCCGGTAATCAGGTTCGCCGGCTGCACGTCCACAAGCTTCCCGTCCGCGTCATACTCCCCGCGGCCAGTGGTCGACCCGACCTCTTCAAAAGAGCCGTCATCCAGAAATTTGTCAATCCGGTCGCGTACCGTCAGCTTTCCCGCATTCACATGGCGCGCAACTTTCTCTTTCCCGCCCATTTGCTGTACAAATTTCTGGCGTAGTTTCAGTTCTTCTATTTCTTTTTCCCAACTCATCCGGATGTCCCCTTTTTTATTTTTATTTTATGGGTTCGGGCCGTAGCACGAACGCCCCCTGCAGCGTTTTTTGAACATCAAAGCCTTGTATCGGCCTGCTGTCAACTGCTTCAATATTAAAGAGACCTATTAGTTAGTCCGGCAAAGGGATATAGCTGTCGTCGCCTGGCACACTATCAAAGCGGTTTTCTTTCCAATCTTCTTTCGCCTGCTCTATTCTCTCGCGACGGCTGGAAACAAAGTTCCAGTATATAGTGCGATGCTCCGGTAGTGCATCCCCTCCCAAAACGGCAATGACAGTATCCTTCATCGCTGTCAGCGTCACAGTCGGATTCTTATCAAGGACCGCGAGCGTTCCTGCCTCAACCGAAGCGCCATCAATATCTACTTCGCCCTCGATGACATAGACCGCCGCTTCTTCATATTCCGGAGCAAAGGGAATAGATGCACCCGCCTCCAGCTGGATATCGGCAAAAAACAGGCGGCTGAGAGTCGCAACCGGAGATGTTTCCCCAAACAGACTTCCCGCGACCAGACGCCCCCGCCATCTCTCACCATGCAGCTCAGGTAATTCAGACTTGGGCGTATGAACGAACGACGGATCTATCTCCTCATGCTCTTTGGGAAGCGCAACCCACATCTGCAATCCATGAACCGGCCGTTCAACACGGCGCATCGCGTCGCTGCTGCGCTCCGAATGGACAATGCCGCGTCCCGCCGTCATCCAATTGACATCGCCTGGGCAGATTTCCTGAACCGAGCCAATGCTGTCGCGATGAAGGATGGAGCCCTCGTATAAATAAGTGACTGTCGCCAGCCCGATATGAGGATGCGGCCGAACATCCATGCCCTGACCGGCTTTCAATACTGCGGGGCCCATATGGTCGAGAAACACAAATGACCCGACAGAACGGCGTTTGGCGACGGGCAATAACCGGCGCACCTCAAACCCGCCAATATCCGCAATTTTGCCCGTGATACTTAAGGCGATGCTGTCCGCTGTCATCTGGTCACCTCTCCGTCATTATTGTGCCGTCCAGCCACCATCAATTGATTGCAGGCTGCCGGTGATGTTTTCCGCCGCGTCACTGCAAAGAAACATTGCGAGAGCGGCCACCTGTTCAATGGTTGTGAACTTCTTCGTTGCCGCGGCAGCAAGCAGGACATCATTTATTACCTGCTCTTCAGTTATGCCGCGGGTTTTTGCCGTATCCGGAATTTGTTTTTCGACAAGAGGCGTCCATACATATCCAGGGCAAATCGCATTTACCGTGATATTATCCTTCGCAACCTCAAGAGCAGCCGTCTTGGTAAGACCGGCGATACCATGCTTCGCCGCAACATAAGCACTCTTGTTAGGTGAGGCGACAAGCGCGTGAGCCGAGGCGGTATTGATGATCCGCCCCCACCCGCGCTTCATCATCAGGGGAATAGCATGGTGCATCGTATGAAAGGCGGATGTAAGATTGATGGCAATGATCGCGTCCCATTTTTCCAGCGGAAATTCCGCGATCGGTGCGACATACTGGATACCAGCATTGTTTATCAGAATGTCAACGCCGCCGTATTCAGCGACGGTTAGGTCAAACATCGCTGAAATTTCGTCCGGTTTCGTCATATCTGCCGGACTATACAGGCATTTAACACCATACTCGCTTTCGAAGGAACTGCGTAGCGATTCAATCTCGGCCGCATCACCAAAGCCGTTAATAACAAGATTGCATCCTTCTTTAGCAAGCGCCCTCGCGCAACCTTCTCCTATCCCGGAAGTTGAGCCTGTAATTACCGCAACCTTATCTTTTAACATTGAGATTCCTTTTCATACATCCCGTGAAAACTGGTTGAAGATTACTCCTGCATTAGAGAAATTACAACGGCCAGAAGAATAGAATAGATGGTATTGAAACCGCGATAACGAGAATTTCAAGGGGCAGGCCCATTCGCCAGTAATCCCCGAACTTATAACCACCCGGCCCCATGATGAGCGTATTATTTTTGTGGCCGATCGGTGTCAGGAAAGCACAGGACGCGGCAACCGCGACAACCATCAGGAACGTATCGGGGTTCACATTCAGCCGATTTGCGATATCGAGCGCAATCGGTGCCCCGATGACGGCCGTTGCCGTATTGTTGAGAACGTCCGACAAGGTCATGATCACCACCATCAGGACGGTCAGAACCACCACGATGGGCAGCCCTTCCGTCAAATTGACGATACTGCCGGCGATAAGCCCCGTTCCTCCCGATTCCTCAAGCGCTACCCCAAGCGGGATCATCGAGCCCAACAGCACAATGACAGGCCATTCGATGTGATTATACACCTCTTGTATCGGCACTATATCGAGTGCGACATAAGCCGCCACAACAATCGCCAGAGCGACAGCGAGATAAATCCAGCCGAAACTTGCCGCCGCAATCCCTGCGGCGAAAATGCCTGTCGCCAATCCGGCGCGGCGATACTGCGTCACCGAAAGCCCGCGCTCAGCCAGAGGCAAAACGCCCAGCCACTGGGCAACTTCAGGCACCCGGTCAACAGACCCCAACAAAATCAGAATGTCACCCGCCTGTATATCAAGTTTACGGACTCTTTCGCGAAACTTCTCTCCCTGGCGTGAGACGCCAAGCAGGGTGACGCCATGGCGCGTGAGCAAACGAAGGGACATAGCCGAGCGACCCTCAATTCGCGCATATCGGGGCACCACGAATTCCATCAGCACCATACCGCCGGAAGCTGCCTTTTCATGCCGCTTCTCGCCGTCAAATTCCAGTTTCATTGCACCGCGGAATTGATCAATACTTTTTGCAACTGCATCCACGACAAGGACATCTCCGGCCCGGATCTCCGCATTTCGCGCCTGTCCGGCAAGGCGTTTGTTATTCCGAACCAAGCCGACCACCGCGGCATCATTCTCATCCGCGACATCATCCAGCTCTCTCACAAGCATCCCGATCGCTGGCGACTCTTCAGGCACCAGCAGCTCCGCAAGATACCCTTCCTGATCAAGCAGATCGACCGTTGGCGCCTTGCTGTCCCGTGATCCCGGAATGAGTCTCCAACCGATAACGGTAATAAAGACGATACCGACGATTGCACAGACAAGGCCGACAGGCGCAAAATCGAACATGCCAAAAGGAGTACCCAAAGCAGCCTCCCGATAGGAGGCGATGATGATGTTGGGCGGCGTGCCGATCAAGGTAATCAATCCGCCGAGGATGGTTGCGAATGCAAGCGGCATCAGGGTAATGCGCGGAGATCGTTTGGCCTTGTTGGAGGCCTGCAAATCGACCGGCATCAACATGGCGAGCGCCGCGACATTATTCATAAACGCGGAAAATACCGCGCTTAACGCACCCATTGCCGCAATATGACTTGAAAGCTTTAAATCAAGCGCCGCCAGCCTCCGTGTAATCAGATCAATCGCGCCAGAGTTCACCAGTCCCCGTGAAACAACCAGCACCAGCGCAATTATTATCGTTGCCGGATGACCAAAGCCCGAAAACGCCAGTTCCGTCGGAACAAGCCCCAAGACCAGAGCGATAACAAGCGCAACAAAAGCCACCAGATCATAGCGCCAGCGCCCCCAGATCAGCAGCGCGAAGACGACACCGAACAGCGAAAATAAAAGAATTTGGTCAATCGTCATTAGTTACTATCCGAAACAACGCAGAAAAAAGCACAGATATCAGGCGGATTTGGCAAGCATTGCGGCCATCATCTGATGGAGGAGGTTGACGGCTTTCAACGGTCGCACCATCACTTTGAAATCCGTGATCCGCCCGTCTTCCGCCCAATGGATGATATCAACGCCATTTATGACGATCCCGTCAATAGTTGTTGTGAATTCCAGCATCGCATCCGTCGCGCCAATGACTTCACGCACATACGTAAAATCATCCCCGTTCAGAACCTGAAATGCCGCCAACAGATATTTGCTCGTAATGGCTTTGCCGCGCTGGGGCGTATAGACGACCGGGCTATGGAACACGACATCTTCGTGAAGAAGCGCCGCAAGTTTTTCCGGATCCCCTGTCTCTACGCACTCATGCCAGGCGGCGATGGTATTCTCGATCATCATTCGGCTTTTTCTTCCAATGGATTTGATGAAGAAGGATTGACCATTTCAACACGAATATCACGCTGAGGAAAGGGTACATTGATGCCTTCATCCTTGAACATCCGCCAGACACTGACAAGCACCTCGCTCGTTACATTCCGGCATCCGTCCTCCGGATCGGCAATCCAGAAACGCAGCTCAAGGTCAATGGCGCTATCCCCGAATCCCCGCATCAAACACCGGGGGGCCGGATTGCTCAGCACCCGCGGCACATCCGCCGCCGCTGCCTCGATCAATTTTTGCGCTTTCGGGATATCCGTATCATAAGCCACCCCGATCGGGGCGCGAAGCCGCACATTTTTCGAACTGTAGGACCAGTTGATTACCTGCTGGGTTATCAGATCCTCGTTCGGTATCAGATATTCCATGGCATCACGCGTAATGATGGACGCGTAGCGCGCACCCATCGCATTGACCCTGCCATAGGTTTGCCCAACCTCAATGACATCCCCCGGTTTAATACTCCGATCGAGAAGCAGGATAATGCCACTGATCAGGTTAGAGACAATTTTCTGAAGACCGAAACCGATACCGACACCGAGCGCACCACTGAAGACGGCGAAGGCTGTAATATTTATCCCGGAATTTGAGAGGATAATCAGTATCGCTGCCGCAATCAGTCCGACCCGGACGAGTTTCGCCGTCAGCACCTGAACAGATGGGGTCAAGGCGCGCGATTTATGAATACGTCCTTCAAGGAACCGCGATAGCCCGAATGTGAACCAGAAAACAATGATACCCGCCACCAACGCCTTGGCGACGCCCAGCATGGAAATCCGCGTCTCACCAAGGTTGAAGGCAAGGTCTTCGAGAAATACAAGTGTCGGGTTCAACAACCCGAGAATATTAAGGGCCGCGACAGTCCAGGCGCAGAAGGCAACGAGGCGCGCCCAGATCTTGTTTTGAGCAAGACTGGTGACGATGTTGATGACGATCCACGCAACCAACAATGAACATATCGCACTGATGATATGAGACGGCGGTCCTACACCCTGGAATATTGCCAAGATCGTGAATTCGATCCCGAGCCAGATAAGCGGCATCGCCAGAGCCGACAGAATCTCAAACGCTCGTGCAAACATGGCACGTTCAGGCATATGATTCTGGAGATTGGTGAGCCCGAGCTGAAACTGTCGGCGTGTGAGGATGGCGACGATCAAACCACCGACAACGGCCAAAACCTGTGAAATAATATTCACATCGGACCCAAGAGCCACAACCTGCTCAAGTCCTTGGTTTAAAAACTCGCGTATGTCATCTGCGTTCATCAGGTCTGAGCTTACCCTGATCAGAGCGGAAATCAAACAACTATCCAGCGGCGGCAGGACCCGCGCTCAATATTTGATCAAAAAGGATGCGTTGGATTAAATCTATGTGATAAGGTAGACCATAAAGAAAAAACACTAGCCTTTCACCAATGAGAAAGGGCGTCCCTTGTCCTTTTTTAGCTCTCAAAATATCGCAGGCAAACCGCATATTGACAGTGATTATTCGTGGTTTCGTCTCTGCATTTCCGTCCTGATCTCGCTTGTCGGCAGCGCCGGCATGTGGGCAGTTGTTATTGTATTGCCTGCCGTTCAGGAGGAATTCGGCATTGACCGCTCAGCCGCCTCCCTGCCCTACACCACCACTATGATCGGCTTTGCCCTTGGCAACTTTCTCTTTGGCAGAATGGTAGATCGTTTCGGCATTGCCTTTCCGATGATGGCGGCCGCCCTGATGCTGACCGCAGGATTTATGCTCGGTTCCCTCTCCGGCAATATCTGGCTGTTTGCTGTGGCGCAGGGCATCCTGATCGGGGTCGGGTCCTCCATCACTTTTGGACCGCTGATCGCAGACATCTCTCACTGGTTTGAACGGCACCGCGGTGTTGCTGTCGCCGCCGCCGCCAGCGGCAATTATCTGGCCGGCACCTTTTGGCCCCTCATTCTGAAAGACATAATCGCTATGGATGGCTGGCGGGATGCCTATCTGCTTGTCGCCATTGCCTCCTTCGTCATCATGACACCAATGGCGCTGCTGCTGCGTCGGCGCCTTCCGCCGCAAGTCGTTGATCTCACGACGGGTACCGTGGTGCCGCCGGTTGTGAAGCGGCGCATCGATATTTCACCACGTGTCCTGCAGATTCTGCTGTGCACTGCAGGAATTAGTTGTTGCGTTGCCATGTCGATGCCGCAGGTCCATATTGTGGCCTACTGCGCCGACCTCGGCTTCGGCGTGACAGCGGGAGCGGAAATGCTCTCGATCATGCTGGCCGGAGGAATTGTCAGCCGCCTGCTTTCCGGCTTTCTTGCTGATCATATCGGGGGCGTGCGAACCATCCTCCTAGGCTCCTTTTTGCAATGCGTTGCTCTCTTCTTATACCTGCCCTTTAACGGTCTGGTCTCTCTATATGTTGTTTCACTGATCTTTGGACTGTCGCAAGGCGGCATCGTCCCGAGTTATGCAATTGTCGTTCGGGAATATCTCCCCGCCAAAGAGGCCGGCGAACGTGTCGGTCTGGTGATCATGATGACAGTGATTGGCATGGCATTGGGCGGCTGGATGTCGGGGCTGGTCTATGACCTGACCGGTTCCTATCAGGCTGCATTTATCAACGGTATCGCCTGGAACATGCTGAATATGGGGGTCATGGCACTGTTGCTCTGGAGAACTCGTGAGAGAGGCCCAGCGCCCGCCTGATCCAGAGCGAATGGCTTACGTCTTAAAAAAAGCGCTTTAATATGACGAACCTTGCCGCATGTTGCCATCTAATACGGTCTAATACACAATTGCTGTTATCGGGCTTGAGAACATCAACCAAAACCTCTTTTGATGCCACGCAACTAAACCGAAGCGTGTTCATTATGTAGATGCTATAACTTTGACATAAATGTAAGGAGCCGTTATGTTTTTGGTGAAAACGGGGATCAGCCGAAAGATTAGTTGCAATGATGAATTTGCGTCCTGCCTTGATCGCAATTCTAGTCAGCATCGGGCTCACTGCAACGTCAGTGGCAGATGATGCACAGCTTCTTACTCTTGATGAGGCATTAAGCCTCGCTAAAGCCCAGAACCTGCAACTCAGGAATGCCGATCTGCAGATTAATGTGGTTGAGGAGCAGAAAAAGGCAGTCGAGTCCAAACAGTTTCCCCAGCTTTCTGCCCATGTTCGCGGCCTGCAGAATTTCGTTGATAATGAATATACCTTTGAACAAGGATCTCTGGGAACCGTCGGTGGCTCGCCCGTACCGTCCAGTAATGTGTCCATTGATACGACAAACGGCTTTACAACCCATTATTCTCTGACGGCGACACAGCCGCTTGTAGGGCTCTATGAGATTGGCCTGAATGTCGACAAGCTGAAGACGGAGCAGGAAATCGCACGCCAGCAGTCCCGTCAGACGGAGCAGTCCGTCACCTTGCAGGTCAAACAGCTTTACTATCAAATACTGAGTGACGAAAGTGCCATTGAAGCGACCAAATCCTCGATCCGGTTCAATGAAGAGCTCGTCAAAATCCTGAAGGACAATGTCGCCCAGAAAACCGAACTGGAGTATCAGCTTTTAAATGGAGAAGCGCAGCTGGCCTCCACCCGTCACCAGTTATTTGTGCAGCAGAACGATATCCTGACAGCAAAGCAGCAACTCAATGTTCTGTTGGGGCGTGAGATTTCAACTCCGTTCCGCGTCAGCCCTGCAAAAGCCAGTCCGTCTGTCGCCTTTAATCCGGATGACGCCGCTGATCAGGCGATTGCCCGCAGACCAGAGACAATGCAGGCGCGCCTGCAGGTGGAAGCTGCCGAAACCGGGATCGAAATCGAGAAAAGCGCCTACCTGCCGGAAGTCAATCTGGTGGCGAGTTATGGCCGCTCGGAAAACACAACCTTGTTGCCGGACGAGAGCATGTATGTCGGCCTGATCGCAAAATGGGATTTTTTCACCTGGGGCGGGAACGCAAGCAATGTTGCAGGCTCCCGGCTCGCGCTGAAGCAGGCGCTCAATTCTCTGCGTGACAATGAGGATCAGATCCGCGCGGAGGTCAGCCAGAATATCCGTGCGCTGGAAGTCGCAAGAACACTGGTACCGGTTACGGAAATGGCGAAGAAAGCCGCCGAGGAGCAATTGAGGGTGAGTTTCAATCAGTACAAGGCACAAACCATCCTCCTCAGCGATTTGCTGAATGCACAGGCCCAGTTGGAAGAGGCAAATGACAATTACCATCAGGCGCTGCTCGGGGTTTGGAATGCCAGCGCCGAACTCGAACAGGCACTGGGAGAAGAGTAGATGTCATCGCGTTTTTTTGCTGCCGTTGGCGTCACGCTGGGACTGTCCTTTCTGACGGCCTGCGATTCGGAGGAAACCCAGCAGGTTGCTCCGCTACAACCGGTACGGGCCGAGGTGCTTACCCAGGATACTGTCAGCAACGACATTCGATATAGCGCCAATATCGAGGCCAACACGCAGGTCAATGTCACCTTCAAAGTGACAGGCTATGTCACGGAACTCATGCAGATAAAAGGAAGTAACGGGACCGATCGTGCAATTCAGGCCGGTGACGTGGTGGCCAAAGGCGATACGCTGGCCATGGTGGACTCCAAAGATATTCGCGATAGTCTGGTTCAGGCAAACAGCCAAGTATCTGCTGCGCAGGCCAATTTAAACAAGGGCAAGCAGGATTTTGACCGCGCAACCTCCCTGTTCAACTCCGGCAGTATGACCGCGCCAGACTATGACAGTGCGAAGCAGGAGTACGAGAGCGCCCAGGCACAGATGGAAAATGCCAAGGCTGCCCAAAAAATTGCAGAGAACAACGTCAATGATTTTGACCTGACCGCGCCGCTCGACGGCGTGGTCCTGCAACGTAATATCGATGTTGGGACACTTGCAAATCCACAAACAATTGCATTTGTCATCGCCGATACGAGTACCGTAAAAGCAGTTTTCGGCGTCCCTGACAGCAGGGTGCAATCCCTGAAAATAGGCGATACACAAACATTGACGACCCAGTCCTATCCGGAACGGGTCTTTACCGGTAAAATATCCGAGATTGCCCCGTCCGCCGACACCAACAGCCGGGTTTTTGACGTTAAGATAAATCTGGATAACAGGGACGAGCTTCTGAAAGTAGGGATGATTGCCTCGCTCAACCTGCCGAAAGAGACAGCTGACGCTCACCAGGGATCCCTTGTCCCGCTTGCGGCAATTGTTCGTTCTAAGAATGATGCCAAGGGGTATGCGGTTTTCGTACTGAAAACCGAAGACTCCAAGACAATTGCGAGCCTCACGGATGTCGAACTTGGTGACGTGCACGGTAACCGGATTACAGTTCTCTCCGGATTGTCACCGGATGATCGGGTTGTCGTCAATGGTACAGCCTTTTTGAAAGATGGCCAGCAGGT
This sequence comes from Sneathiella sp., assembly GCA_002706985.1. Classification (GTDB taxonomy): domain Bacteria; phylum Pseudomonadota; class Alphaproteobacteria; order Sneathiellales; family Sneathiellaceae; genus Sneathiella. The sequence continues at coordinate 50,203 of PAKP01000086.1, forward strand.
CGCGGTCATTCCGTGACGAATTCGGCTGAGGGGATGGGGGAAGCTTACCGGTGAAAGATATTACGGAAACCCACAATACTGCCCGCTATTTCACCGAGAACCGCCACATCGCCTGGGTACTGCTGATTGCCGTCTTTATGTGGGGGATTTACGGGTATCTCTCAATGCCCAAAGCCAAGGATCCGGCGATCCAGGTACGTGTCGCGTCGGTTGTCACAAGCTGGCCGGGCGCCGATGCCACCAAGATCGAGCAACTCCTCACCCGGCCGATTGAAGAACAGATTGCCCTGAGTTCAACGCTCCACCCGGTCAGCCCGACGAAATTCGCGGTAAAATCGCTTACGCTGCCCAATCTTTCCATTGTGCAAATCCAGCTTGAAGAAACACTGACGGATACCAAGTCCGCGTTCAATGAAATAGACCTCAACCTGAAGGCGCTTGACCTACCGGAAGGGGCAGGTCCGATCCAGTTCAATGACGGATTTGGCGATACGGCCGCGATCCTGATGACGGTTGCAAGCCCCACTGAAAACCCGGTAGAAATCTCGCTCCGGGCTCGTGATATCAAGGCCGCGATCGACGTTGCCCGAGCACAACAACCGACAAACTCCGCTACCAGACGCTCCCTTGTTGTTGTGATGCCACGGGATATTGCACTGACCGTGCCGGCACAGGATATGGATCTTTTCAAGGACTATCTGGTCAATAAAAACGACGTCACGGATGCCGTGTCCTTGAACGGTGCGGGCTTCATCGGTCTTGATTTTTCCACCACCCTTACCGATAGCGAGCTGACAGCGGAGCTCAATGCGTTCCTGAAGGAAAAGCTTGCACAGGTCAGCTTTCATGAAGATGCCTGGCCCGCGATCGTCATCGATGATCCTGCACAAACCGAGGCCAAATTGCTAGCCTCCCCCGGCGGCAAGTATAGCTATCGGGAACTCGATAATTTTACCAACCTGATAATCCGCAACCTGCAGACCATTCCGCTTGTTACCGTAGTCAACAGTTCCGGTGTCGTTGATGAACGGATTTACATGGAGTATTCGCAAGATCTTCTTGC
>PAKP01000087.1 GCA_002706985.1 Sneathiella sp.
CATAGGCCTGTGCGAAATCACCGGGGGCGTCAAACCGGTTCCGCAATTCGTTGAAAAATGACAGATCCAGATATACTTTCTGATCACCCGGACAATAGAATGGCCCCATGGCAGACTGCGCAAATCCGCATGCGGACTGAACCGAGTCGGAAAAGAGGACCAGCGTCGGCTCCTGATATGTCTGGTCTGCATTCGCGAACAGGACACGCCAGGTATCTTCCGTATCTGCAAGCACAACAGAGACAAACTCCGTCAGGTCATCATTTGCAGTAGTGCGTGGCGGACTTGATTGAGACGTTGATTGCACACCCCCTTGTTGCAGGCCGCCCTGCAAAATGACTGTCGGGTCAATTCCAAGAAAAAGGGAAATGCCGACAATGGCAAGAATACCCACAATGCCTATTTTGCTGCCGCGACCTCTCGGCAACCGAATAGGGATACCTCGGCCTCGGCCAAATCCCCCGGCATTCTGCCCCCGCCTGTCCTCAATATTCCTGCTACGCCGTCCACCCCGCCATCGCATGACGTTCCCCCTCGCTGTATGCATTTCATAAGAGCGCTGAGCAGAGGCGGCAAGTCGCCCTGTCCGCAAAGCTTCACGAAATAATGCCATGCGTTAGGCCCATTGTCACCAAATGGGCTGCGTCCGGCTCAACTTTCGAGATGAGATACGGCTAAACCTTGTATCCAAGGACGGTGGGAAGCCACAAGGCGATCGACGGAAAGGCGATAACGAGCCCGACCGACAGTATCATGGCCAGAATAGGCCAGACGATCCAGCGCATGGTCGCCTCAATCGGTACATTCGCAATTCTGGCCGTCACCATCAGATTGACGGCAACCGGCGGCGTGAACTGGCCAATTGCCACATTCATCGCCATAAGGACACCGAACCATACCTGGTTCCAGCCAAGGGTGGCCATGATTGGCATCAACAGGGGCAACGCAATCAGATATATGGAGACACCATCCAGAACCATTCCGGCCAGCAGGACAAGCGCCATAACCAGAAGCAGGACGATCATCGGCTCTTCCGATATGGACAGAATATATTCGGCCGCGACATCGAATGTCCCGAGGATCGAACCCGCGAAGGCAAAAATTCCGGCCAGCGAGATAATGATCATGACAACGGCAGAAATCTGTGCGGATTCCGCAAGGACGTTATAAATATCCCGAAGTCCCATTGACCGATGTAAAATCAGGCCAACAATCAGCCCATAAAAGACCGCGACGGCCGCCGCTTCGGTTGGTGTAAAAAGACCGCTTCTCAAACCGCCCAATATGATTACCGGCGCGAACAGCCCGGGAAGCGCTCTGACAAAACTTCGGCCTAGAGGCGGCCGGATGGCAGCGCCTCCCTCCGCGCCGAACCCATGACGGCGGCTGAGTATGAGCGCCGGTACCGCGATGGCAAGACCTGCCAATAGGCCCGGGAAAAGCCCCGCGGCGAACAAAGCTCTGAGATCAACCCCCGGCACCATGATTGAGTAAACGATCAGGGCAATAGAGGGAGGAATAAGAATGGCGGTGGAAGCCGATGCCGCAATAATACTGGCGGAAAAAGCCTTCGGATAACCTTCCTTCATCATGCTAGGAATCATGACAGTCGCCACGGCCGCCGCATCTGCCGGACCGGACCCCGACATTCCCCCCATTATGAGACAGACAAGAATGGCCACGAGCGCCAATCCACCTCGACGGGGACCGACGATTGCCCGCGAAAGCTCCACCAACCGTTCCGCGACACCGGAACGTTCAAATATCATTCCTGTCAGGATGAACAGGGGAATTGCGATAAGCGGATATTTGGCGATGCTGGCATAGGCTATTGTGCCCATATTGGCGACAGCATCCATATCAAGGCCAAAGAAGATTGCAATAACGCCGGACAGCCCTAGTGCGACGGAAATGGGCGTACCGGCGATTAGAAAAACAAAAAGCGATCCTAGAAGGATGAAATGTGCACTCATCCTTTTTTCCTCGCTTCAATCCAGGCCACCTGAATTATTCTGAACAGGACGGCGACAGACAGCAACGGCAGCCAGATCGTGTAAATCCAGGTTGGATAGCCGAGTGCCGGAGATGTCTCTTCAAATCGAAACTCATCATAAGTCAGATCGCCGCCATAATAGATGAGCATCGCAAACAGGGAAATCGAGGCGAGAAACGAGATTGTTTTAAGCAGCATGGCCCAGCGTCCGCCAAGCCAGTTGACGAGGATTGCAATGCTGATATGTCCGTTATTGGTATAGGCAAGCCCTGCACCGACAAAGGTGACGATGACCAGAAGAAAGACGGAATATTCTTCGGTAAAAGCAAATGACACATCCGTCGCATAACGAACGATGACATTCAATATACTGATCACGCAGATCAATCCCATGGCCAAAGCGCCAATGGCCTCCTCTATTCGAAAAGGCGGTTTTACCGGATCATTTTCATCTGTTTCGGCAGACTGTTGTTGTTCCATGGGATTGTTCTCATTTGAAAAGTGCCGAAGGCTCAAAAATCACATAGGAATTTTGAGCCCTCGGTTTGGTCGAAATCAAGGACTGGCTTTACTTGTTGGCTACGCTTTCTTCAGCGGATTTAACCAGATCCGGGCCAATAATTTCTGTCCATTTGGCATAGACGTCACGTGTTGCATCCACAAACTTCTGACGCTCTTCATCCGTCAGATGCGTCACTGTGACACCAAGTCCTTCAAGCTCCTTATAGAGAGCATCGTCCCCATTGGTGAGGCCTTTACGGGCAACTTCAATACCATATGCGCCAGCCTCAACAGCCGCCTGACGAATGATTTCCTGATCTTCAGGCGTGAAATCGTTCCATACTTCGTGACTAACCGCAAAAATCAACGGATCAGCAACATACCCCCAGGTTGTCACATATTTCTGACCAACCAGATGCATCTTGGCGATCGTGAAAATCGTCAGCGGATTTTCCTGGCCATCAACGGCACCTGTTGTCAGGGCAGGTTTCGCGTCCGCCCAGCTCATCTGCGCCGGGTTGGCGCCGAATGCTGTGAAGATGTCGTTAAACAAAGGGGATCCGACAACACGGATTTTCATGCCTGCCAGATCTTCCGGTGCCCGCACTTCCTGCTTGGAGTTCGTGAGTTCGCGGAAGCCGTTCTCGGCCCATGCCAGCGGCTCAACACCCTTTGAGCGAACAATTTCGAAAATCTTTTCACCAACCGGACCACCTGTAAGCGCGTCCATTGCCTCATAATCAGGAATGAGGAACGGCAAAGCAAAAACGTTCATCTCGGGAATCTGGGGCGACCAGTTGATCGTTGAACTGACAGACATGTCAATGGCACCACGGCGCACGGCCGTAAATTCCTTCGTCTGTTCACCGGCAACAAGCTGTGTTCCCGGATATGCCTTCATATTCACCCGGCCATCGGTCCGTTCCCGAACAAGCTCAATCCATTTATCCGCTGCGATTCCCCAAGGGAATGGCGCCGGGACAACGGTCGATACCTTGTATTCGGATTTATAATCCGCCGCATATGACGGCGAGATACTCGCAACACCTATCAGTGCTGAGGCAATCAAAGCATAGAGTTTCATCTTTTTATCCTTCCCTACTTTATTGTTTCCGCGCTTTTATGCAACGCGGTCTCCTTTTTTGACCTGAACGGTCCTGTTGTCCACCGCAGGAAGCATCCGTGCGGGGTCCCTCGTTACGACAACATCTATCACACTTGGGCGATCTTTCTCAGCAAATGCGCTTTGCAACGCCGCTTCAAGCTGATCAGGGCTCTCGACACGTACGCCATGACATCCCATGGCGTTCGCGACATTAGCATAATTCGTTTCCGACAACTCCGACGACTGATAATTCCCATCACCATACATCAGATGCTGCAACGCCTTAACATATCCGGAGGCGGCGTTGTTAACAACGATGATCGTTACCCCCAGGTTCATGCGACGGGCTGTTTCCAGCTCTCCAATCACCATATTGAACCCACCGTCTCCGGTCAGGCCGACGACAACTGCACCCGGTGCCGCCAACTGCACACCCATAGCACCCGGCAGACCATACCCGATAGAAGCGAACCCCCTGTCAGGAACGAAGCTGCGTCCGGCCTTTTTGGTATCGAACAGCAAGCCGCCCCAATGCGCGGCAAATCCGCCATCTGCAACGAGATAGCCTTCTTCCGGCAACAGTCTGTTCACTTCTGTAATCAGGCGGGCCATATGGACGGGGCTTTCGTCGGAATGCAGACGCTCCGAGACATCTTCGCGCCAGGCATCCATTTTCTTGGGAATTTCTGCAACATAGGCTTCCCGCATTGCGCGCTGCTCTGCAGCACTTTCTTCTAGCAATGCGCTCAAATCCCGAAGACCGGACTTGGCATCTCCCCAAAGTTTCAGCGCTGGTTCATATGTCCGGCCCATTTCCTCTGCGACGATATCCAGATGAATAACCGGCCCTTTTGCTTCGGGGATTGTGTATCGTTTAGTGGCGATTTCGCCAAGCTTGCAGCCGACGACCAACAGGCAGTCACTCTTGGCAATCAGATCATTGGCAATCCGATCATAACGGCCAAACAATCCCGCGCTCAAGGGGCTTGAACAAGAAATAGCTCCTTTACCGGTTAATGTATGGCATACCGGAATACTGCAACTTTCAGCAAGTTTAGTCACCTCGTTACACGCATCCGACAAGTGAATGCCGCCGCCACACAAAATCATTGGCCGCTCCGCTTTTGCGATCAGTTCGGCCGCCTTCGCCGTTACATCTGCATCGGGACGACAGCGAAGTGCCGGTATCGCGGCATGCGCGGGATCGATTTCAAAATCCGCTGGCTCAAAATTATAGGTTCCATGCGCAATGTCTTCAGGCACATTCACAACGACCGGTCCCGGACGCCCCGACGTCGCAATGGCATATGCCCGACGCAGAATTTCCGGGATACGGTGAATGGCTTCAACTTTCAAAAGCGCCTTACATGCCGGACGCAAGATGGACACCTGATCCGTCTCCTGCGTCATGTTCTTTCCGGCATGATCACGATGCGCATCACCGATGATGGCAACCATTGGTGTACCGGCATTCAGCGCCTCCACCAGACCAGTCACAAGATTTGTCGCCCCTGGTCCCAAAGTTGCGTCGACCAACCCAACACGATTGGACACCTTTGAATAGGCATCCGCCGCGAATACCGCGCATCGCTCGTCATTGATCAGATTATGGTTGAGCCCGAGACGCCGCGCCGCATCGTAGAACGGCAGCAGCTGAAAGCCACCCATGCCGAACATCGGTCCGGCCTTATGGGCCTGTAACATCCGTACCAGCGCTTCACCGCCCGTCATTTCATTTGATATCATTTACTTGCCTTTTTCCAATGTATCTTTCGCGGCGGCCACAATCATATCCGTAGTAACACGCAGCATATCTTCGAGGTTGGGTGCATAGGGAACCAGCGAACGCGGGGCGCCCAGACGACGGACGGGTCCTTTCAACTGATGTCCGGCCTGCTCCGCCACTGTTGCAACGACCTCGGCACCAAACCCTCCAACCGCAACAGCTTCATGTGCAACAACCAGATGCCCGGTTTTCGCAACACTGCCTAGAACCGCCTCCTTATCCCATGGCCAGAGACTGCGAAGGTCAATGACTTCCGCCCCAATCCCTTCGCGGGAAAGTTTCTCCGCCGCCTCAACAGCAAGGTTAGCGGTATTCGACCAACTCACAATAGTGACATCCGACCCTTCGGTCCGTATGCGTGCCTTGCCAAACTCATACGGCTCATCAAAATTAACATCGCCTTCATTGTCCCAGATGCCCTTATGTTCGAGATAAACAACAGGATCATCGCAGGCGATTGCCGCCTTCAGCATGGAGTAGTTATCCTGCGGTGTTCCGGGACAGGCGACCACAAGCCCCGGAATATGTGCGTACCAGCTCTCCAGAGACTGAGAGTGTTGCGCCGCTGAGGAACGCCAGAGCCCCATGGGTTTGCGCACAACCATGGGCGCACGTGACTGCCCGCCGAACATAAATCGCGCCTTGGCGATCTGGTTGACAAGTTCATCCGTTGCACAAAGTGCGAAATCCGAAAACCGCATCTCGACAACAGGCCGTGCCCCGGTCATCGCGGCGCCGAAGGCCGCGCCCATGATCGCCGCTTCCGATATAGGAGCGTCGGAAATCCGTGCTTCGCCAAATTCCTCGCGCAAGCCCTTATACTGGCCGAACACGCCGCCGCGTCCCAAATCCTCTCCAACGCACCAAACAGTCGAATCTTCCTGCATGGATTGCCGGATGGCGGCAATGCTGGCGTCCCGATATGTTAACTTTGGCATCAATAGGCCTCCACTGCGGGACTACCGATGTCCTGCACATCTTCAAACGCGGTTTCCGTCGCCGGGAACGGTGTATCCGCAGCCTGTTTCAAAACATCAATCATTTCGTTCTGCGCATCCTCGTGAAGCTGGTCCATATCCGCAAGGGTCATGCCCGCCTCCTGAAGAACGGCCCGCTGCCGTGCAATCGGATCATTTCTTTTTTCTTCCTCTTCCGGTTCTCCCGCCGGGCGATATCCTGCCGGATCAAAAGACGTATGTCCGGTCCGACGGTAGGTTTTTGCATGAAGGAACTCAGGCGCGCCACCGGCGCGAAGCCGTGCTGCAATCTCAGCCATTGTATCGGCGACAAGCTCGACATTATTTCCATCAACTGTTGTCGAGCGCATACCTAAAGAGGCGGCCCGTGCCGCAGCTCCGTCACCGGCCGTCATGGTTGTCGTTCTTGTGGTTGCGGAATATTGATTGTCCTCACAAACAAACAGGATCGGCAGCTTAAACACGACCGCCCAGTTTATGCCTTCCAGAAACGGACCGCGGTTGATGGCGCCATCACCAAAGATATCCACGACAATTCTTTTATCGCCTGCCAGCTTAATCGCATGAGCCGCCCCGGCTGCAATCGTGATGTTCGCGCCAACGACGCCATTCGCGCCCAGCATTCCAACATCAAAATCGGCGATATGCATTGAACCACCCTTGCCACCACAACATCCGCCTTCACGACCTAACAGCTCGCGCATCATAGCTAGGGAACTCGCCCCCTTCGCCAGGGTATGTCCGTGCCCCCGATGCGTGGACAGAAGGATATCTTCCTTTTCGAGATTATGCATAATGCCCGCGGCCACCGCCTCCTGTCCAATGGATGGGTGGATCGCGCCCAGCACCAGCTTATCCCGTTCCGCCGCCAGGCAGGCCTGCTCCTCGAAGGCACGAATACGCTCCATCATCTGCAGCAGTGATCGACCGCGCTCAAAATTGTGACCAGCAGTTGTCATATTCTATTTTCCTTTTCCAGAGCGTTTAGCCGGTCAGCCAGACCACGCGCCTCTCTTTTCAGTTCCGGTAGCAAGAGATTGCCTATACGTGCTTGCCCCATCCTGTCATTGATCGCGCCGACCGCCAGCGCGGCAACCGGTCGACCACTATCGGTTATGACCGGAACGGCAATAGCGCTCATCCCGCTAACAACACCTCCGGAATTGAGGGCGTAGCCATTAGTTTGAAAAAACTGATACTCCTTTTCGAGGAGTTCTTCTGTAACGCCGTAATCAGCCAGCCAACTTTTGTTGACGCGACACATAGCCGCGCGCTTTTCCTCCGGCAAGGAACAGAATAACGCCAGGGAGCCAGCCCCTACACCCAACGGCCGCCGATCACCCTTATCCAGAGTAAGAGTACGGATCGGGAATGCCCCGACTTTCCGGTTAATGCAAATAGATGTGTGTCCTTCCGGAATAGAGAGGAAGACAGTGTCCTCTGACATATCGGCCAGTCGTGTCATCCCGCGCTCCGCCAAAGCGCCTATATCGATACGATCCGCAACCCTTGCAAGCTCAGCCAGTTTCGAACCGAGCCGATAAGACCGGCTTGCCGGATCCTGAAAAACATAGTCAACATCGCGCAATGACGCCAACACCCGAAAAGTCGTCGTTTTCGTGAATTTCGACCGTTCTACTATTTCGTTGAGGTCCGCACCGTCAGGCGCTAGTGACAACACATCCAGAACGCGCGCAGCCCGCGCTATGGAGCCCTTTACAGGCGATATATTCGGCATACTTTCTCCAAAGCGTTCCGTTAACCGGAATTCATATTGCCGGTATTTGAAACAGATTGAAGCCCGAAGTCAAGCTATGTAAGGTCATCAAATGACAAAAGAATCTCTTTTACTCGACTCGATTACAGACACCGATGGGTCAATGAAAGGCAGGGTTGTAATATCCGGCTCTCATGGCGGAATTTACCCTGCGGCCCTTGCCTCGGCGGCCAACCTTCGCGCCGTTCTCTTCAATGACGCGGGAATCGGATTTGAGAAAGCTGGCGTGGCTGGTGTTCTGGCCCTGGCTAATGTTGGGATGGCCGCAGCAGCCATAGATTGCGAATCCTGTCTGATCGGCTCCGCGCAGGATGCCCTGAACCGGGGTATTATCAGCGTTGTGAATTCTGTCGCAAAGTCATGTGGTGTTGAGGCCGGCATGGCTATCAAGAAAGCGGCTCCATTACTGGCACAAGCACCTCAAGCAGAGCATCACTTGCCGCATCTTGAGGAGGCGCGCCACGAGAAAATATTGGAGGAAAACGAGCTACCGCTCGTGCTCGTTGACTCTGCCTCTTTGGTAACGGCGGATGATAAGAACAAGATTGTGATCACCGGCTCTCATGGCTGCCTTATCGGCGGTAATCCCGACCGGGCGTTAAAGGCGGCCGCCAGGGTCGCTGTTTTTAATGACGCCGGTATCATCACCAGTGAAGTTGGCGTCTCGCGATTACCCGCCCTGGATGATCGTGGTGTCTCAGCAGTAACAGTCTCCCACGAAACCGCTCGCATCGGCGATGCCATTTCAGCCTTTGAAACAGGCGTTATATCAAACGTCAATGTGCATGCGCGTAAGGCGGGCGCCGAAATCGGAATGCCTTTGAAAATCTGGCTGCAGAAACTGCGCCCTGCCTTAACGGTGGATCGCAATTAGCGTTAGTATTCACTAGCATACAAGTTGTGGGGCCCGCACTCTTTAGACTTCCTCAGATGCGGCAGGGGACGTTTCGGGTGTCCTCCGGTTCTTTGAAAATGCCCTGACAATGATCATGAAAAACAGCGGAACGAAGAAAATCGCCAAAATAGTTGCTGCAAGCATACCGCCAATAACTCCGGTACCAACGGCAATTCGCGCCCCAGCTCCCGCGCCCGTGCTCAACGCGAGAGGAAGAACGCCAAGGGTAAATGCCATTGACGTCATGATAATGGGCCGCAGGCGCTGACGCGCGGCCTCAACCGTCGCAGCCATCAATTCCATACCCTGATCATGGAGATCACGCGCATATTCGACGATCAGGATAGCGTTTTTCGCAGACAGACCAATCGTTGTCAAAATCGCGACCTGGAAATAAATGTCGTCGGGCAGCCCTCTGAGCAAGGCCGCAATAACGGCCCCCAATACACCAAGCGGTACGATCATGAGCACCGAGAAAGGGATCGACCAGCTTTCGTAAAGCGCCGCAAGACAGAGGAAGACGACAATAACGGACAGGGCGTAAAGGGCCGGAGCCTGCTCGCCTGCCGCTCGCTCTTCATAGGAAAGGCCGGTCCATTCCAATCCAACGCCCGCAGGAAGTTTCGAGACCATCTCTTCCATTGCGATCATGGCTTCACCTGAACTCACGCCCGGAGCTGCAGAGCCTTGTATATTCAAAGAGGAAAGGCCGTTAAACCGCTCAAGCTGCGGGGATCCGAAGCTCCATTCGGTGGAGGAGAAGGCCGCAAACGGCACCATCTCACCTTTATCATTCCTGACGTACCAATTGTCCAAGTCATCCGGCATCATACGAAAGCGGGCATCCGCCTGCATGTAAACCCTCTTCACCCGGCCATTTTCCATGAAGTCATTGACATATGACGGCGCCCAGGCGGCCGTCAAGGTCTGGTTGATATCAGCAAGGCTGAGACCCAATGCGCCCGCTTTTTCCTGGTCTATGTTGATGTCAAACTGCGGCGTATCACTCAGTCCGTTTGGGCGAACTCCGGCAACATTCGGGTTTTGTGCCGCCATTCCCAACAACTGATTTCTGGCGGCAGTCAAAGCGTCATGTCCGATACCGCTGCGATCCACCAGCTGCATATCGAAGCCGCCCGCAACGCCGAGCTCAAGAATGGCAGGCGGCGCAAAAGCAAACACCATCGCTTCGCGTATCTTCGCAAAGGCGCCATAGGCACGGCCAATAACCGCCTTCACGGACTGCTGCGGCCCTGTCCGCTCCGACCAGTCTTTAAGGTTGATAAAAGCAATGCCCGAGTTCTGCCCGCTTCCGGCAAAACTGAACCCCGCCACCGTAAAGATGCCGTTTACATTTTCCTTCTCGTCTTCCAGAAAATACTTCTCAAGCTTTTTGAGAACGTCAACCGTCCGCTCCTGAGACGCTCCAGCGGGAGTTTGGACCATCGCAAACATGATTCCCTGGTCTTCGTCCGGGAGAAAAGAAGTTGGCAGGCGCATGAACAGGAAAGCGAGCCCGCCTAATAGGATGACGTACATCAGTATATAGCGCCACTTTCGGTTAACCACATGGCCAACGCTGCCTTGATAGAACCGGTTAACAGAATCGAACCCGCGATTGAACCATCCGAAGAAGCCGCGCTTTGAATGCGGGCCACCATTGGCTGGCTTCAGGATCGTTGCACAGAGCGCTGGCGTCAGCACAATCGCAACAACCACTGACAAAATCATCGCAGAAACAATGGTAATCGAGAATTGTCGGTAAATGGCGCCGGTCGAACCGGAGAAAAAGGCCATGGGTATGAAGACGGCGGAAAGCACAAGCGCTATGCCGATCAGTGCCCCCGTTATCTGCCCCATGGATTTACGGGTGGCCTCGCGCGGTGGCAGCCCGTCTTCCGCCATGACCCGCTCCACATTTTCCACAACGACAATCGCGTCATCCACAAGAAGACCGATCGCCAGCACCATCCCGAACATTGTCAGCGTGTTGATGGAATAGCCAAAGGCCGCAAGGATACCGAATGTCCCAAGGAGCACGATAGGCACAGCAATTGTCGGGATAAGGGTCGCCCGCAGGTTCTGGAGGAACAGAAGCATGACAAGAAACACGAGGACAATAGCCTCAAACAGTGTTTTGACGACCTCCTCGATGGAAACACGAACAAACGGTGTCGTATCGTAAGGATAGACAACCTCCACATCAGCAGGGAAAAAGGCCTTCAACTCATTAATGCGTTTTTCCACAGCTTCCGCAGTTTCCAGCGCATTGGCCCCGGTCGCGAGATTAATACCGACGCCAACCGCTTCCTGTCCGTTGTAGCGGGCGACAGTGTCATAACTCTCTGCGCCAATTTCGATCCGCGCAATATCCCCAAGCCTGACCTGCGACCCATCCGTGTTAACGCGAAGCAGTATATTGGCAAATTCCTCTGGTGTTTGCAGACGGCTTTGCGCTGTAATCGTGGCATTGATCTGTTGACCGGGAACGGAGGGAGTGCCGCCAATCTGTCCCGCTGTTACTTCAGTATTTTGAACAACAATCGCGTTACGGACTTCCGATACCGTAATACCGTAGCTGATCAGCTTGTTCGGATCGAGCCAGATACGCATCGCATGCTGTGAACCGAATACAGTTACACTGCCGACGCCGTTGATACGGGCAATCGGATCTTTCACCGAGGTCACTACATAGTCTGCGAGATCCGATGCGCTGATACCGCCGTTGCCAGAGACGAACCCAACCACCATCAGGAAAGAGCCGCTGGACTTCGAGACAACGATACCCTGTTGCTGTACTTCCGTCGGCAACCGTGATGTCGCGGCCTGTAGCTTATTCTGGACCTGCACCTGGGCAATATCCGGGTCTGCCTCCGGATTAAAGGTCAAGGTAATAGAAGAGGCGCCCGTGGAATCACTGATGGATGACATATAACGCAGATTATCGAGACCATTCATCTCCTGCTCGATATTCTGTGTGACAGTATTCTCAACCGTCAGCGCCGATGCGCCGGGATAGACGGCGGATATCTGAACTGACGGTGGTGCGATCGATGGATATTGCTCGACCGGTAATTGCAGAACCGAGATTCCGCCTGCCAGCATGATCACCAAGGCAATCACCCAGGCGAAGACCGGGCGATCAATAAAATATCTGGCCATCTATACCGCCCTCAACCTTTTGTACTTTTGGATGACGCGACGTCAGCATCGATGTCTTTGGGGGAAACCGCCATTCCCGGAGCGATACGCTGCAATCCATCGACAATGACCCGGCTACCAGGGTCAATCCCCGACGTCACGACCCAGTCTTCATTCCGCGATTGCTCGATTGTGACGTCCTTCGAAAGAACTTTATTCTCATCGCCGACGAGATATACATAGGCACCGCCGTCGGGGCGACGCATAACAGCACGCTGGGGAACAAGATAGGCGTTTTCGATACGCCCCTGATCAACATAGCCGCGCACGAACATGCCCGGTAACAATATCTTATCCGGGTTCGGGAACACTGCGCGCAGCCGGACGGACCCCGTCGTTTCATTAACGGTTACGTCAGAGAACTCCAGCTTGCCGGCAAGCGGATATTTCTGCCCCGTTGCATCCAATACAAGCCTTACTTCGATATTTGCCTCATCGAGCCCGGTAACTCGCCCGGCGGCAATAGCGTCCTTGATCTTAAGCAGCTTGCCTCCCGCCTGTGTCACATCCACATATATGGGGTCGAGCTGCGTTATCGTCGCAAGGGCTTCAGCCTGGCTGGCGGTTACCAAGGCCCCTTCAGAGTCAGTGGACGCCCCGATCTGACCGGAAAGCGGCGCGACTACATTTGTATAATTGAGCTCGATCCGCGCTTTATCGACACCGGCTTGAGCGGCAGCTATCGCCGCCTTGCTTTGCGCCTCCGCAGCCACAGCATCATCATAGCTCTGCTCACTGGCAGTACGGGATTTGAGCAATGCCTCGTACCGCAAGCGGGTTTTTGTCGCCAGTTCAAGATTAGCACGCGCCCGAGAAAGTTCCGCCTGAGCGGAGTCCAGTTCCGCCTGATATCTATCTTTATCAATCTGATAAAGCTGCTGGCCGGCCTCTACATATGCGCCTTCTGTAAAGCTGCGTTTTTTTATAATACCATCAACTTGAGGGCGCACGTCTGCTTTGCGAAATGCAACAGTCCGCCCTGGCATCTCGGCCACCAGATTGATTGTGGAGGGCTGCAATGTTACGAAGCCAACTTCTGCAGCAGGCGGAGAAGACGGGGCCGCAGCTTGCGTTTTTTCATTTTCACAAGCGGTCGCCAACATGACGAATGCGGCGAGACTGAAAAGTCTTATGGTTGATTGTATGGACAAGCTCTCAATCCTTCAAACTTAACAAAGGGCAGAAACGGCAACCAGCCTTAACTGATCTTTTACGTCGGGATCGTGCCATAAACATTCATCTTCGTTCACTTTAACAAATGACAAAGCCTAAATAGCACAATTTCACGCCGAATATCTGGTCTTAAATCAGACAAAATCATAAATGAAAAGAATATGCGTTATGTTTTTTATATCTTACCGTCCCGGCACTCAACCTTTGAACAGGACAAACATGGATTTGCATCGGATATTGAGCAAAAATTTTATAGTAATGTGTTCGCCATCACGTTACTCAAAAAAATACGCGGAAAACTTCGATTTAAATCAACTATATTTGATATTATGTTTTGGTAATATATTTTAATATTTTAGATCAAATAAGAGATGGCTATAGATTTCTATTTTTAATTGTTATGAAGTAGTAGCAAAACTCATTTTTTAAGAAATATTTTATAGAGACACCTTGATAGGTTGTTCTGTTTACTTTGTTATTCATTCTTTTTTGGTGGAATTTGTTTACAATTACTTCATGAGTTGGGGTTAGCCTCCAGAGCTATTTTGAATAAATTCAGCTTTGGTTTATCTTTTTCATGATTGCTACATTTCTCCATATCATTCATGGGCACAGCTTGGATATCGCTGTGCTGGCCTTGGCTCTGTGCGCCATCGGATCCGTTATAACAGTCCGGCTGTTTGAGCGGACAAGAGTTACAGCAGGCGTTAAAAAAGCTCATTGGATTTTCGTTGCCGGCCTTGCCGGCGGATGCACGATCTGGAGCACGCATTTTCTGGCCATGGTGAGTTTTCAGCCTGGCGTAAGCTGCGGCTATCAGCCCAATCTAACCATCGCTTCTTTTTTTACGATCATCTTTGTCTGCATTGTCGGGTTCCTGGTTTCAGCCATCACAAAATCCAGTGGCTTTATTGAGATCGGCGGCTTGATTGTGGGAGGAGGTATCTCCTTGATGCATTATATGGGCATGTCCGCCTATATTGTAGCAGGCGAGACCCATTGGGACAGCACGCTCGTCATCGCATCTATCCTGCTGGGTATGTTTTTTGGTGCCATTACGGCGAACAGGATCGCTCGTCCCGTAACGCGCTTTTGCCGCTACGGCTCGGCCCTCAGCTTTTTTCTCGCAATCCTGCTCACTCATTTTGTAGGTATGGCGGCCTTTTCAATCACGGCTGATCCGAACGTATATGTGCCACCGTCCCTCCTTCCGGATAAGCTTCTGGTTTTTGGCACGATTGGCGTTATGGTTCTGATGGTGGGATCAGGCTTTTCTCTGAATATCCTCGACAACAAAAGCAAAATCGAGACGGCAGAACATATTCGCCATCTTTCACAAACAGACCCGCTTACCGGATTGCCACTCTCCCAAAGAGCGCTACAAAAGATGGAAAGCAGCTACTTCGACAAAGGGAATATGACGGCGAAGCTTGCCTTCGCAGTGCTGGAACTGGAAGGTCTGCGCCAGATACGAGAAGTCCATGGTCAGCATGTCAATGATCGCGTTATCTGTATCGTCGCAGAGCGGCTTTTGAAAGTTTGCACGGAGAATGAAGTAATTGCGCGCGGTCGGGGTGATACACTGGTTGCAATTTCAATGCAGCTGTTTTCCAACAGCAGCATCAATTCGTTTTTTCAGAAGCTGGAATTGGCTGTCGAAGCTCCCATCGAGGAAAACGGGCAAATATTTAACCTGCACCTCAACGCCGGTGTTTCCCATTTTCCGGAAAATGCAGAGGAGGTCGGTCTTCTCCCAGGTCAGGCCGAGCTTGCCCTCAGCCGGGCTGCACATAACAAAGGCTCCAATATTGTCATGTATGATCGCAATATTGATGAGGGAACGCGAACTCTTAGCGCCTTGGCGATGGATTTGAGGCATGCCATCGAGCGCGACGAACTCGAACTATATTATCAGCCACAGAATGATGTCATGACAGGCAACCTCATCGGTTTTGAGGTTCTACTGCGCTGGAACCATGCCGAACGGGGACTTGTCTCGCCGGACAACTTTATTCCGATCGCGGAAGAAACGGGGTTGATCGTCCCGATTGGCGAATGGGTGCTTCGCACAGCCTGCGAATGCGCATCGAAGTGGAGCAAGCCGTATAAAATTGCAGTCAATGTCGCCCCAGCGCAACTGACGTCAGGTGATCTTCCCGCGAAGGTGCGTCAGATTCTTAAAGAAACCGGGCTGCCGCATCATAGGCTGGAACTCGAGATTACAGAAACCAGCATTATAGAAGACCATCTTCATACGTTGCATGTCGTGCAGGAATTAAAGCAAATCGGTATATCCCTTGCCATGGATGATTTCGGAACCGGATATTCTTCCCTGTCGATGCTGCAAACTTTTCCTTTTGACAAAATCAAGATTGATCGCTCATTCATCAGCGGAGTGTCCGGAAATCCTCATTCAGCAGCAATTGCCCGGGCAACGATTGTGTTGGCCAACGGGCTGCAGATCAAATCATTAGCAGAAGGCGTGGAGGATCAGGAAGATCTCAACTTCCTGAGAGAAATTGGGTGTCTCGAAGCGCAAGGATACTTCTTTGGAAAACCAATGCCATTTTACGGCATAGAACAAATGGTCAATCCCGAAGAGAATGCGGCCACCTCTAATCCGAGGTATACACTGGCACTCGCCTCAAACGTCTAGCTGGAGCGTTACACGGCTCTAGTACTCCGAGACATCATCCGGCCTCGGGCCCAACCTCTTTATTCAGTCCACGAATTGAGGCATCGCTTACCCGCATTCAAAATCTTTGTTTCAGATTGTCAATCCTGTAGAATCGGAGTAGAGCTTTTCCGGCCGTGCTTCCCAAACATTATTTGCCAACAGTCGGCCAGCTGTATTATCGTCAATAAAAACAATAAGAATCCTGCATATTATGAACAACACCGCTGCCCTCAGGCCTGTTCTCCCCATTCTTATTGCCGCAGCGATCATGCTCAGCTTGAGTTTCGGATTGCGGCAAAGCCTGGGGCTATTCATGCCGTCCCTCACCGGCGACATTGCTGTCACCATTACAGACTTCACTTTTGCAATTGCTATTCAAAACCTGATCTGGGGTATCTTTCAGCCTTTGGCGGGCATGTTTGCCGATCGCTGGGGATTCCGACCGGTAATGGTGGCGGGTGCCATTTCCTATGTCATTGGCATGTCCCTTCTTGCAAGTGCAAATGGCGTTCTCATGGTCATTCTGGGCGCCGGGATTTGTGTCGGTGTCGCCATGGCCTGCGCTTCCTTTGCTATGACCCTCTCGGTAACATCCCGATTGGTGCCTGCGTCCATCCGGAGTACCGCGCTCGGTATCGTCTCTGCCGCAGGATCGGTCGGCGCGATCGCGACAGCCCCATTAGGTCAGTTCCTGGAATCCTTTTACGACTGGCGAGTCGGCTTGATCGGCTTTACCATAATTGCCCTTCTTATCGTGCCCTCTGCCTGGATTGCGGGTCGGGTCGATAAAGAGGCACCGCTGGAACTGTCTCCCGACAACACGGACAGGCTGTCAGCAGGCGCCGCCATCGGCGTCGCGTTTCGCCATGTTCCCTTTGTGGTGATGGCAATCGCCTATTTTGTCTGCGGCATGCAGTTGATCTTTATCACCACGCATCTGCCGTCATACCTTCTTCTGTGCGGAATGGATCCGATGCTCGGCGCATCGGCACTTGGAATCATTGCCGGATTCAACGTCCTTGGCAGCATTTTCTTTGGCTGGGCGGGCGGCAGATGGCCAAAGATGGTCCTGCTTGGGATGATCTATATATCGCGATCACTGGTCATTGCCTTATATTTCATGCTGCCGCCGACACCAACAACAACAATTCTATTCGCAGCGATCATGGGATTTCTGTGGCTCGGCGTTTCTCCGCTCGTTGCCGGGTCGGTCGTTGAAATGTTCGGTTTGCGCTGGCAGGCAATGATCCAGGGGTTTGCCTTTTTCAGTCATCAGATCGGCAGCTTCATGGGCGCGTTTGGCGGCGGGTGGCTGTTTGACCAGTTGGGGTCATACAACCTGGCTCTGCAGATTGGAGTGAGTTTGGGACTGTTTGCCGGCACCGCACAGATTATTTTCGCATTCTACAAGCCTCCCAAAAAGCCATTGCCCGCTTAATCCACGGATCATCCGCCGATCCTTCCCGCGGCCGACGAGGCATCCGCTTCAGGACCATGGGGAAATTTCAAAATCTATTGACAACCGATTGCTGGGCAGGGAAGTTTGTATAGAGCGGAGGTGCGGATTAGAATGCGGGATGTGACCGAACCGGAAAAAAACATAAAAAGCCTTCGCAACGACGGCAGGTCTATCCTCCTTGTTTGCGAACATGCGAGCAACTTCATCCCTGAAAAATACAACGGTCTAGGGTTATCTCCCGACGAACAGATGAGCCACATCGCATGGGACCTCGGTGCATTGGCCGTTGCGAAAAACATGCAGGAACAACTGAATACTTCTCTGGTCGCATGCGAATATTCCCGGTTGCTATATGACTGCAATCGATCGCCTGATCAGAAAGATGCGATCCGTGAAGAAAGTGACGGAATAGTCATTCCCGGCAACAAGCACTTATCAGCGTTCGAGAAAAATCAGCGGATCCAGCGATTTTACACACCCTTCAAGGAGAAAGTCGCCAGCGCTGCCTGTGACAATACCGTGATTGTGACGATCCACAGCTTTACACCCGTATTTTCAGGAGAGAAACGGGATGTGGAAATCGGCATTCTTCATGATACAGATACGCGGCTCGCAGATGCCCTGCTCTCGGTTGCGAAAAACACCACAATGTATGACATCCGGCGGAATGAGCCCTACAATGCCTCTGACGGCGTGACCCATACGCTCAAAGTCCATGCAGTCGATAAAGGCAGATTGAATGTCATGTTCGAGATACGGAATGATCTGATCCGCGATATCAAATCCCAAAAAACGGTTGCCGACATGCTCTGTAACCTCCTGCAACAGGCTCTTTTCGAAATAGCCAACGAAAAGGCAAGGGTACGCACTGCATGAGGCGTTGGATAGCCGCATATATCCGCGTTGTTGACAAGATCAACTACCGTATCGGCCGTTTCATCATGTATGGTATTTTCGCCATGATGGCCGTCTTGCTCTGGTCTTCCATTTCGAAAACCTTTTTTCTGCCCTCTTTATGGACCCTCGAAGTCGCCCAATTCTTCATGGTGGGATATTATATTCTCGGCGGCGCATATTCCATCCAGCTCGGATCAAACGTCCGCATGGACCTGTTCTATGCGAACTGGTCCGACAGGCGCAAAGCGGCCTTCGATACCGCCACGGTATTCATGCTGTTATTCTATCTCGGTGTTCTCCTTTATGGCGGTCTCGAAAGCACGATTTATTCACTGGAGTACGGAGAGCGAAGCCCGACGGCCTGGCGCCCCTATATCTGGCCTATCAAAATCGTAATGTGTCTCGGCATTGTCATGATGTTGCTTCAGGCAGTTTCGGAGCTCTTCAAGGACATCCTGAAACTCAAAAGTGAGGCGGCCTGATGTCCTATGAGCTGATCGCCCTCCTGATGTTTTCAAGCATGATGCTCCTGCTTTTAACCGGTCAGAGGGTGTTCGGCGCTATAGGGGCCGTCGCCGCGATATCCGCCTTGCTTCTTTGGGGAACGGGAGGGGCTGATATTCCCTTCGCCTCCGCCATGAAGCTGATGAAATGGTATCCGCTCCTGACATTACCGATGTTCATATTCATGGGGTATGTCCTCTCGGAGTCCCGGATTGCAGACGACCTGTACAAAATGTTTCATGTCTGGATGGGCCCGATAAACGGCGGTCTCGCGATTGGTACGATCGCGCTGATGGTACTGATCTCAGCTATGAACGGCCTCTCCGTTGCTGGCATGGCCATCGGCGCAACCATCGCCTTGCCCGAGCTTCTCAGGCGCGGCTATGATAAACGCATGGTCACCGGCGTTATACAGGCCGGGTCCTCCCTCGGTATTCTGGTCCCGCCGTCGGTCGTCCTGGTGCTTTACGCCATGATTGCCCGCCAGCCCGTCGGCCAGTTATGGCTGGCCGGTATCCTGCCCGGCCTGATGATGGCGGCTTTCTTTATCCTCTATATCGCTATTCGCTGTCGCCTGAACCCCTCGCTCGGCCCGGCGCTCAAGGCGGACGCGAGAGATGTCGGCATGGCCGAGAAACTTCGGCTTCTACGTGCCGGCCTGTTACCGCTTGCCATTTTCGCGGCGATGATGGTGCCTTTTGTTAATGGCTGGACCAGCCTTGTGGAAAGCTCGGCAATCGGTGCATTAACCGCTTTCGTAGCAGCAGTCTTCAAGAAACGCATGACCCGGCAGGTCTTTGAAAACTCGGTCCGACAGACCCTCGGCATCTCCTGCATGTTCATGTGGATTATTCTGGCGGCACTTGGCTTCGGTGCAGTATTCGATGGCCTTGGCGCCGTCAAAGCGATCGAGAATTTGTTTACCGAACAGCTGGGCCTGTCACCCTGGGTGATCCTGATCCTGATGCAGCTGTCGTTCTTGTTGATGGGAACCTTCCTTGACGACACAGCAATGCTGGTCATCGTGGCGCCGCTATACGTTCCGCTGGTTGGTGAACTCGGCTTCGACCTGATCTGGTACGGCGTGCTCTACACCATTACGACACAGATCGCCTATATGACACCGCCCTTTGGCTATAATTTATTCCTGATGCGGGCCATGGCCCCGCCAGAGATTACACTTCGCGATATTTATGGGTCCATTCTGCCGTTTGTCGGCGTGATGATCTTTGCGCTTGGTCTGGTCATGGCGTTTCCCGAGATCGCGCTCTGGCTTCCGGATTATATTTACGGGAAATAACGATAACCCGGTCGACCGGGACAAGACGGTGTTGGAATACCAATGCCAACCTTAAAAAGAAGGAGAGAGAAATGACAACAAGACGTAGTTTTATTAAAGGCGCCGGCGTTGCCGGTGTTGCTGCCGCTTCTTCATTCGCCGCACCCGCGGTTCATGCGCAATCCACGATCAAATGGCGCCTGCAAACTTATGCTGGCCCGGCCCTTGCCGAGCATGTCATCAAACCTGCCATTGACAGCTTCAACAAAATTGCCGGGGACCAAATGCAGATCGAGCTTTATTTTGCCGATCAGCTGGTGCCGACAGGCGAGCTTTTCCGCGCTATGCAAAAAGGCACGATCGATGCGGTCCAGTCTGATGACGACTCCATGGCATCGCCAACCGAAGTCACTGTTTTTGGCGGTTATTTCCCATTTGCCAGCCGCTACTCCCTTGATGTGCCTGTCCTGTTCAATCAGTATGGTTTGAATGAAATCTGGGATGAAGAATATTCGAAGGTTGGGGTCAAGCATATCTCCGCCGGTGCCTGGGATCCCTGCCATTTCGCGACCAAGGATCCGATCAACAGCCTTGAGGACCTGAAAGGCAAACGGGTTTTCACCTTCCCGACCGCCGGAAGATTCCTGAGCCAGTTTGGCGTTGTTCCCGTCACCCTGCCATGGGAAGACATTGAAGTCGCGGTTCAGACCGGAGAGCTCGACGGCATTGCCTGGTCTGGAATTACCGAGGACTACACGGTTGGATGGGCAGATGTTACGAATTACTTCCTGACCAACAATATCTCCGGTGCCTGGGCAGGCTCCTTCTTCGCCAATATGGACCGTTGGAACGAACTTCCGGACAACCTGAAGGAGTTGATAAAAATCACCTTTGATTCCTCGCATTATTACCGGCAGTGGTGGTACTGGGGTGGAGAAGCCTCCCTCCGGGTTAACGGCACAAAATTGAAACTTACCACCATTCCGGATGCGGAGTGGGACACGGTAGAGCAGGCCGCCACGGTCTTCTGGGATGAGATAGCCTCTGAATCTCCCACCAAAAAGAAAGTCGTTGATATATTCAAGCAATATAACGCTGATATGCAAAAAGCCGGACGGCCCTACCGTTACGGCTAATATTTCGGCGGAATGCACAGGTTGCATTCCGCCGCTATCCTACCTAACTCTTATAATAACAGATAAAATAGTCTACAGATGGCAGTTCGGCATTACGTGCCTGACTAGACGCGGCTTGAGGCGAGGCACGACGATCTTAGACATACCGCTGCCTTATTGTTGTCATCCTTGATACCGACTTAAAGGATTAAGGAAGACGGAGAAATGATCGCACCCCCAAGCTATCGAGAACGATCTCCGCGCGACCTTGATAGAAAGGAGAAATTATAATGAGTGACAATATCTATTCCATCACCGAACTGGTCGGAAGCTCGACTACCTCCGTTGAGGACGCAATTGAGCAGGCGATTGCCAAGGCGTCCAAGTCCATTCGCAATATCGAGTGGTTTGAAACCAAGGAAATCCGGGGACATGTCAAAGACGGGGCGGTGGCTCACTACCAGGTTATCTTGAAACTCGGGTTTCGCTACGAAGACTAACCGGAATTGAGTTTCTGTTAATCAGCCGAAGGAGGATATGATGGCAAACAAACCATTTGATCTCGATAAATTACGGGAAGACCCGGCGGATCATTATGATACCCCGCATGATGTCCTGAATGACACCAATCTCACGCCGGAAAACCAGAGCGAAATTCTGAAAGCCTGGGAGGATGATATTCGTGCGCTTCTTCGGGCTGAACAGGAAAATATGCCTCCCGCAGATAAACCGACAAGCACGTCGGAACTGCTCTCCAATATTTCAAAGTTAAGAGCACAGCTGGCGGCCAGGCATCCTGAAAACTGACCATATTTCGGGATCGTCACTCCGGCAGATCCCGAGGTGACGATATGAGATAAACTTATCTTCCGGAAAAATTGGCCGGTCGCTTTTCAAGGAAGTGTGCAACTCCTTCCTTGAAATCCTCGCTGGCGAAGCTTTTCAACATCTCCTCATTTCCTGTGGCAACAGCTTCACTCAATGTTTGGAATTTGGCGTTGTATACCTGACGTTTCATCACCGCCATGGATCGGGGAGAGACGTTATTCGCAAGATCTTTTGCATAAGCCATCACAGCGGGCAACAAGGCATCGGTGTCATGAACCTGATTGACAAGACCGAGCCTCAAGGCCTCCTCCGCTGTTACCTTGCGCGACGACAACAGTAAATCAAGAGCGGCGGAATGACCGATCAACTGAGGTAACATCCATGAAATCCCATGCTCCGCGATCAGGCCTCGTTTGGCAAATGCTGTCATAAAGACTGCCTCCCGGCTGGCGAACCGCATATCGCAGTAAAGGGACATAACCATGCCGAGTCCAGCGGCGGGCCCATTAATCGCACCGATGATGGGTTTGCTGATGGACGGGAAATAAGAATATTGTGTTTGGAAGTCGGCCCGGATCGCAACATTATAGGCCTCTGTTCCGTATACCGATCCCGGCTCACGCTTTTCCGAGCCGTCCTCGATCCCACTCAAAAGATCCATATCGGCGCCTGCGCAAAAGCCCCTCCCCGCGCCAGTCAACACGATAACGCGAATATCGTCGTCTTTTTCTGCGTCTTCCATGGCCTTGCGAACTTCCCGTTCCATGATCCGGGTCCAGGCATTCAGCTTGTCCGGCCGGTTAAGCGTTACCGTTGCAATTCCATCGTTTTTTTCAATCAGTATATGTTCATACGCCATTGTGGTTCCTTTTTATTTTTGACGGAATATTACCCTAACCGAATTTAAGAATGACGTCTTCTCGTGTTTTGATTTTTCATTGCGGACATACCGTTCGGATTGATCCCAGTATGACGAATCAGACTGAAATTCATCAATTTTCCATTCCTGAACAATAGAATCAATAAATTGAGGCAGTTTTCTTTCGCTTTACCGGTTAAATACCGCGATCTGACAGCATGCGGCTTTTCCCAAATTCAATTTTCTCGCATCCTATTGAAATTTATAATTTAAACAAAACAGCCGATACTTCTTTTACTACGCATCCAACAGATGAATTATACAGAAAAACTATCTTGTTTACGGGCCAGTTGAAACCAATTCTCAAGTTTATTCCCCGTCTGTGATTTTTAACCTATCATGACAACCGGGGGATAAATTTATGAAATATTCGCGTAAAAGCCATTTCCGGTTTTCCCCCAATTTTCGAAAGCAGTTTCATCTTTCGAGGATATTTTTCGCCGATTGGCACTTTAGAGGAGGGGAAGAGAAGATGGCAACAACACTGGTTATTGGTCTTGACGGCCATAAATCGGGAGAGCGCGTTCTTGAGTATGGCAAGCGGCTTGCTGGCCTCATCAAGGACTGTGAGCTTCTGGTCGTCTATGTCGTTGAATGGTCACCCTATTCATTCCAGACACCTGAAGAAAATGCAGAGCGGCATAAACGCCGTGAAAACGAAATCTCTACCGCGATGCAAAGGGTCGTCGATCCTGCGGTGGAAGAGTTGAAGAAAGCGGGCCTTCAGGCGCGTGGTGTCGTTCGGCACGGTCATGTCGCAGAGATCCTGAATACGGTCGCCAAGGAGGAGAATGCCGAGCAAATCATTATTGGCCGCTCTTCCAGCACCGGCTTGGCGGAGCGCTTTTTTGGAAGCTCAACGTCCAATCTGGTGATGAGCGCACATGTACCGGTAACGGTGATCGGATAGAGGGGGATTGTTATGAGAAAAGTATTTACAGCATTGTTTGTACAAATCGCGGCAATGCTCGCGATCAGTCCGGCGTTTTCCCAGGAAGCAATGACACTGGATCAGAAAGTCAATGAAGCATTCGCGACGGCCACCGGGCCTTTTGTCAGTCTTATTTTCGCTCCTATTCCAGGTACCAGCTTTCCTTGGATCGTCATGTGGCTGGTGATTGCCGCGTCCATTTTCACCATTTACTTCGGTTTCGTGCAATTTCGCTTTTTTGGTCATGCCATCAGCTTGGTAAAAGGTGATTATTCCGACCCGAACGACGCAGGTGAAGTAAGCCATTTCCAGGCGCTTGCAACCGCGCTTTCCGGCACGGTCGGGCTTGGTAATATTGCCGGCGTGGCCGTTGCCGTTGGCATTGGAGGTCCGGGTGCGACATTCTGGATGATCCTCGCTGGATTACTTGGCATGGCGTCAAAATTCACGGAATGTACCTTGGGCGTGAAATACCGTAACGAATATGAAGACGGAACCGTTTCCGGTGGTCCGATGTATTATATTTCGAAAGGGTTCAAAGAACTTGGCATTCCAGGCGGCAAGCTACTCGCCATTCTTTTCGCTATTTTCTGTATTCTGGGATCCCTTGGCGGTGGAAATATGTTCCAGGCCAACCAGGCCCATGCACAGATTGCCGGCATCGTGGGCGAATATCCCGGCTGGATTACAGGCGTGGCCTTCGCCATTATCGTTTTTGCCGTGATTGTCGGCGGTATGAAGTCTATCGCGCGGGTAACTGAGAAAGTTGTCCCGTTCATGGGTATCATGTATGTGGCAGCCGCCATCATTATCCTTATTGTCAACTATGATCAGATTGCCTGGGCCTTCGGCCAAATCTTTGAAGGTGCCTTTACAGGTCTCGGCATCGCCGGTGGATTTGTCGGCGCGCTGATCCAGGGATTCAAGCGGGCTGCCTTCTCTAACGAGGCCGGTGTTGGTTCTGCGGCCATTGCGCATTCCGCCGTTAGGACAAAAGAGCCGATTACGGAGGGGGTTGTATCTCTGCTGGAACCTTTCATCGATACAGTTGTCATCTGTACCATGACGGCGCTGGTTATTACGATCACAGGTCAATTGATTATTGATCCGGCAACAGGCAATTATGTGCTTGATGGATCGTCAATCGCAACGGTGGGTGGCACCTCGGGCGTTGCCCTGACATCCGCGGCCTTTGGTTCCGCGATTAGCTGGTTCCCATATGTTCTTGCGATCGCGGTAATTCTGTTTGCCTTCTCAACGATGATTTCCTGGTCCTACTACGGTTTGAAAGCCTGGACCTATCTCTTTGGTGAAGGAAAAACAACAGAGTTGATCTTCAAGCTGATCTTCTGTGCCTTCGTGATTATCGGCGCAGCGGCGAGCCTTGGTCCGGTGATCGACTTCTCGGATGCGGCCATTTTCGCCATGGCTGTCGTCAACATCTTCGCTCTTTACTTCCTGATGAAGATTGTAAAGAAGGAATTCTATTCCTATCGCGAGCGTCTTGCTTCCGGTGAAATCCGGAAGTTTAAAAACTGATACTGCCGGAGGTGTCCTAAAAAGGACACCTCCAATTCACGTCCTGAACTTGCGCCACCAAGACTTATAAATTAATGTAATTTCCTCATTCGCAGTAATAAGCAACAGTATATTAAAATACGCCTTCTATACTAACAGCCTACGGAATTTCCTGACATGCGAAGACTGATCTCTGCCGCACTTCTGTTCTCTTTTATCTATATGGGTACAGCCGTTGCCGATGCCGCTGTCGACAAAAATGTCTCTGATGCAGTGGCGGACATTGAACGATATGAACAGCAGTTCGCGGGGAAAACCAATGTCAACAAGAGTACGGTAAACCGGACATTAAAACTGTTGAAATTGACGCGTCAGCGACTCGACAGCGCAGCAGATCATTCCCTGCCAGAATGGCAGGCGGCGGATGAACGCTATAATGCTCTGGTAGCTCAGCTCAATTCCCTGCTTGATCCGTCCGCAAGCAGCAATACACAATCGTCCCAGACTTCCGCTCCGACAAAATCCAGCTCGCAACCCGCAGCTACGACCAGTTCCCAAACGGCAACTCCGCAAATGATCTCCCATCAGCGAGTGCAGGTCAAAAAGCTCAAACGGGATATCGAAAGCGCCATGGATACATTTGACAAGGCGGGCCCCAAGCCGTTTCAGGATCCGGGTTATGTCGAGAAAGTAGATAACGCCCTTGATAAATACCGCACGGCTCTCGGTCGGTTTTCGGACTTCGCTGAAGACCCGGATGTCGTCTCGGCCAGCAACGCTTTTCAAAAATTGGAAGCAATGACTCAGTTCGGCAGGGATCATGCTGCAAAAGAACTGGCAGAACTGGGGAATGTACAAGAACGCCTGGCGGCTATCAATGCGGAAATTCGCGGGTTGGCCATCCCCAATACACCGCAACAACCCTTCAAGAGCGGTGAATTGGCAAACTGGCTCCGCTCTCTCGCCACGGCCCGAAAGGCGGCGATACAAATCTATCAGCCCCTGCCCGAGATTAAGAAACGGGCCTATCTGCCGGAAACACGAGCAACTGTCGAAGAAGGCGGCGCCTATGACATCAGAGATGTGGACAGGATGGAACGATACCTCCGCGAAGTTGTTGGCAAAATTGATAATGAGGTAAACACCTTTTCCGCCAACTTGACGCGCAACGTGGAAATAGAAGCCGACAGCCTGTCCTTCTATGACGAATTCGACCCGTCAGACCGTCGACAGCAAGCCCAGCATTTCCTGACGGAAGGTCGCGCAGATGAAGTCCGGCAAACACTCGCCGGGAAACGCCTGCTGGTTAGTGAGGCGGCGGAGTACGCGAAGCTGCTCAAGCATGACACATATGAAGAGAGAGTAGCGCTCCTTGCACGCATCGACGATGTAATCGGACGCTATGAAGAAAATTACAATAAAGCGCGCCAGCTGGTCCGTATGCCCAAATCGGCAACCGACGATCCTGAATTGGTCGAGATTGCGATGGATACCCTGCAAAGCCCCGATTATGATTATGTCGGGGAGATCAAGCGCCTCGTCGTCAATACGGAAAAGGTACATCGCACCAAATCCACAAGCGAAACCCAAATTGACGATGTTGATGTGAGTTCCAGCGGCAAAATTACCATGAGCGGAACGGAAACGACCTATTTCTATGAATGGGATCAGTATCAAGTTGCGACGGCAGAACCGGTTGGCGACAAATTCTACATTTTTTACTCGACATTGAAGAATTATTCCTCAGGCGCCAGCAATACGCCGCTTAATAAATGGATCATCAGCAACCGCATTCAGGGAAGCGAGATACCGGAGGAAAATATAGAGCTGGACTAATGTAAACTATGGGCCGAACGGGCTCATAGTTCCGCTCTTAACATCTCCGCAAGTTCAATGAAACTGTCGACGTTATAGTCAAAAGCTACGGGTTTCTCCTCGACGAATGCGTCAGGGCCATATTCAAAAGGGCGATTTACATATGCTGTCTTAAAACCCGCATTTTTTGCGCCCATTAAATCCTGTGCATGGCAAGCGACCATCATGATTTCCGATGGATCAAACTGAAGAAGCTCTGCAGCATCATCATAGATCGTTGGATCTGGCTTCACTTTCTTGAAAAAATCCGCCGAGATAATCCCGTCCCAAGGCAACTCATTACGCCGACTTATATCCAGAAGACACCTCATATCCCCGTTGGAGAACGGAAGAATTATGAAGTCTTTCTTGAGCAGCAAAAGCCCTTCCCTCGCATCGCCCCATGCATCAAGCCGGTTCCATACTCTGTTAAAATGATTAACCTCGGAACTACTCAAGCCGGTCACGCCATATTCATCCAGAAGGGCAATCAGCTTGTTCATATGAATTGTTTCAGTTGGAATAATGTTTGCTATACCAGAGGAAATCTCGCCAAGTGCCTTGAGATAACCATCCATCCGCCATTTCGTCACAAACTCGCCCCAAGGAACAGGATGGCTTAGCCTTTCGGATAATTTCTGGCCTTCCCTTGTTACCGAAGAATACCAATCCACAACTGTGCCAAATACATCAAAATAAAGCGCTTTTACCCTTTGCGAGGACATTGATTTTCCTTCATCAAATTGAAAAGCCTTATTATAGGCAAATTTCAGATGTTTGTTACATGTTCGACATGGAGCAGAAGACTCTTGCTTCTCATCCTATTGAACAAATGATTGTTTTTCGTCTGAATGTAGTTTTAGGTTTCTATATTTGGATAGGGGTTAGAATTTGCACTCGAGTTTAGCATTGCGTCACATTTGCATGCTATTTTGATGTTACATGCTATTTTGATGTTAAATTAGTACGGTTATGGAGAATGCGAATGGCATGCAAATTCTTAATTTTAATACTTTATTTATGCCGTTTTAAATACCATTTGGGTACTTTATGAAATCATTTCAAACACTTGACGATATAGTTTCATTCTGGGCAGGTGAGACGCCGGACGCCCCGGCCCTGCTCTCAAAAGGTCAGCGTCCGCTCACTTACCTTGGCTTGTCTGAAATCGTCTCCGATTTCCGTGATTTCCTGTCGCATATCGGCATAAGCCGAAATGACCGGATTGCCATAGTTCATTCTGGTGGAGCCGACATGTCCACCGCTATGACGGCACTCGCCTGTAGCGCAACAGTCGTGCCGCTTAATCCCGCACTAACAATGGATGAGTTTTTTCTGCACCTTCGGGATAAAAACATTGATGCTCTTGCAATTGAAACAGGCCTGCCATCCAGTGCGCGAAAGGCGGCCGAAATGCTGAATATCCCAATTCTGGAGATCAATTCGAAAAACCCCGGAACGGCCGGAAGCATATGTCTTTCGGGGGAAACAATAGCGAAAGAGACAATTGCGCCAATGGCAGCAGAAACGGACGATCTGCTGGTTGTCTTTTCAACTTCCGGAACGACCAGCCATGGCAAGACCATCCCGCTATCACACCATACTATGATGCCGCGGTTAGCAAACATGGTGAAGATGCTTGGAATGAGCCGTCAAGATCAAATGCTGAATATCATGCCGCTCTTTCATACCGGTGGCTTCTCGGCGGGCATGCTTACCTCGCTTTATTCCGGCGCCAGCTTTTTTCCTATCAAGAACAATGATGTCGATCTTCTATTTCGCTCCCTGGCCGAAGCCCAGCCTACGATAATTTCGGGAGGCTATACGGTCTTTCATTCCATTGAGAGAAAAGCCGCTGACTACAGGGAGATTATCGATTCCGTCAAGCCATCACTCCGAATGTTGCGGACAGGAACCGGACATCTGGATGAGAAAGTATCCCAAAGCCTGACATCTATATTCGAGACCCCGGTTGTCGAAGCCTACGGTTCAGCAGAAACCAGTTTCATGTCCTGTACCAATCTTCCGCCATTGGCTAACAAACCGGGGAGCGTCGGTCAGCCGGACAGAACCCGAATTTCAATAGTCGACGAGAACGAGACGCCTGTTCAACCCGGAGAGAAAGGCGAAATCGTGGTTACACGTACCACAGTATTTAATGGTTATGAAAACAACCCCACCGCGGACAGTGAAGCGTTCTCTCAGGACTGGTATCATACCGGCGACGAGGGCTATCTTGATGAAGACGGATTTCTGTTCGTTACAGGTCGATTAAAGGAGATGATTAACCGGGGTGGCATTAAAATCATCCCAACCGAGATTGACCAAGCGGCACTCATGCATGAGGCTGTTCGTGAGGCCGTCGCATATCCTCTGCCACATAAGACATTGGGGGATGATCTCGCGCTCGCGATAGTATTGGAAGCGGGAAAATCCGCATCGGCAAATGAAATCAAGGCGTTTCTAAAGAAGGCCTTAATTTCGAATAAAATCCCGTCTCATATTTTATTTGTTAAGGAAATCCCGAAATCAGCTACCGGCAAGCCTCAGCGCCGCAAGCTTCATCATCAACTAGAGCTCAAAATTGCCGATAGCTTCAATTCACAGGACGAGATGTCGGGTGCCGGAACCGCCAGCGAGGAAAAGCTTAAGAATATCTGGCAGGATGTGCTTGAAAAAGAAGACATCGGCCTAAACGATAATTTCTTCGCACTGGGCGGCGATTCGCTACAGGCTGTTGACCTTTTCATGCGTATTGAAAAAGAACTGGACCGCAGCCTTCCCCGCGACATTTTATTCGAGGCCGGCACAATCCGTGAATTGGCACAGCTAATCGATGAAGAGCAAACGGCTTCCTGTATTGTTGCCATTCAACCAAACGGCAGCCGTCCCCCGCTTTTCTTTGTCCACCCCATTGGCGGTGAAGTGCTTGGCTATCGTGAGTTAGCCCGACATCTGAAGGCTGACCAACCATTTTATGGAATTCAGCAATTTCACTCCGGAGACGATTTCGCGCGCTACGCCTCTATCGAGGACATGGCGGACTTCTATCTGGGCGAAATACGTGAACTCCAACCCACCGGCCCTTATTTCCTTGGCGGTCATTCCTTCGGCGGACTTGTCGCCTACCGGATCGCCCAAAAGCTCTCCGCCCTTGGGGAAGAAATAGCATTTCTAGGATTGCTGGACAGCTACCTTCCCAACAGTAAAAGATATATAACGCCACAGGAATGGCTAGTACGGCATTTCCGGATATGGCTTCGTCTTCCCGCGCGGGAGAAGCCTGATTATATGCTTCAACGGATCAAGAACATTAACAAGGCCATTACACGTGCAGTAAGGCTAAAATTTCTCTCTGCCACGAAAGGACAAAAGAAGCAAAAAAATCGCTCTTTAAGCAATATCGACATAAACGCACTGAACGCGCGGAATTATCATCCGACGCCTTATAATGGGAATGCCACATTGTTTCGCACCGAACTGCCAATTTCCATTCATCCCGACATTCACAAGGAATGGTATAGACTTGTAAATGGCAATCTAGAAATTTGTGAGATTTCCGGCGGCCATGTCGAAATAATGAAAGAACCGAATGTCCGCGAATTGGCCTCTAAACTCACTGCCTATCTCGAAAAAGCACAAGTTGAGAAGCCTCTGCATAGCCGTGTCGGTTAAGTGATCATTCGAATAGTGATCGAACTCACCAAATTACAAATGAGCCAGTAGACCTTTGGCCAAAAATTGTACAGAATGATCTTGGGCGCAAAAAAAATCAAATGTCACCTGCCGCGCAATGCGGTGTGTGAATGGAGTTTCGAAAATGAGTGAAACAGCAGCCTATGTACCTCCTAAAGTCTGGAAATGGGAGCAGGAAAGCGGCGGCCGCTTTGCCAATATCAACCGCCCCATCGCCGGACCTACTCACGAAAAGGAGTTGCAGGTCGGCAAACATCCAATGCAGCTTTATTCCCTTGGCACCCCCAATGGCGTGAAAGTCACCATCATGCTGGAAGAATTGCTGGCCGCCGGCTTTTCCGGCGCGGAATATGACGCATGGCTGATTAATATCGGGCAGGGTGATCAGTTCGGCAGCGGCTTTGTCGATGTAAACCCCAATTCCAAAATTCCGGCATTGATGGACCGCAGCGGCGATAAGCCAATTCGCCTGTTTGAGTCCGGAGCAATCCTGTTGCATCTCGCCGAAAAATTTGGCGCCTTTATCCCGACCGATACGGAAGGCCGGGCGGAATGCCTCTCCTGGCTCTTCTGGCAAATCGGCAGCACGCCCTATCTTGGCGGTGGATTTGGCCATTTCTACGCCTATGCACCGGAAAAATTCGAGTATCCGATCAATCGCTTCGCGATGGAAGTCAAACGCCAGCTGGATGTTCTGGATCGTCAACTCGCGAACACCAAATATATTGCTGGCGATGAATATACGATTGCGGACATGGCTATCTGGCCCTGGTACGGGGCTCTCGTTCAAAACAAGGTGTACGAGGCCGCCGAGTTTCTTGATGCATCAACCTACAAGAATGTCAATCGCTGGACTGAAGAAATTGGAAAGCGCGTCCCCGTTCAACGTGGCCGGATGGTCAATCGTGCTATGGGCCCCCTTGAAGAGCAGCTACGCGAGCGTCATGACGCCAGTGATTTTGAAACGAAAACGCAGGATAAAATAGAGGCGGCAAAGGAAACGAGCTGACTTCAGCGTTCGGGCCTGTTCATCCATATTGGCCGAACAGGCCTTTCCAAGAAGGGAAGTAATAAAATGACAAAAGACATGAACATTACCCCTTTTCAGCATATCAAACTGACCGTTGAAGCGCAGATACCGCTGGTACGCGCTATGGAGCAAGAGCTAGGACGGGAGAAAGCGCATGCGCTCGTGCGCGAATCATTGGATCAGCGCAACCGGGCCATTTCAGAAGCCCGTGCCAGCAAAGAGCCAATGACCATCCCGAAACTGGAAGCGGAGTTTGCTTCCTTCGGCATCGGTGTAGACTTTGAATTCGATGTGCAGAAACGAACCGACAACGAATTTCATGTCGATGTTCATAAATGTGCCTATACTCGGATGATGGAGGAATTGGACGCGCGCGATCTCGGGCCGCTTTTAATCTGCAACTGCGATTTTGCCCTGGCAGAAGGTCTGGGATTGGAACTCAAACGCGAGAAAACCTGCATGAAGGGGGATGGTATGTGTGACTTCCGCTTTCAAAAAGTCGCAGAATAAGCGCACTATTCTAAGCTACTTCTGAGTCCAGTTGCCGTTTTCGCCAAGAATCCAGGTCCCCTTAGGAGCCTTGCTCAGAATTTGCGCTGCGTAAACCCGTCCAACCTGATCAACACTCACATTCTGGTCTTTCGCACGTTTTACGTAAATTGTACGGCGCTGTTCGTTCAGGTTATCAACAAACGCTTTTGCTGAGCTGTCCCGGGCGCGGGCAAATCCGTCAAACGCTTCCCCGACAGCACCAGATGCACGCAGGTCATCAAGTTGATCCGCCCATGCAGTGCCGGAAAAAATAGGCAACCCTGAAACAATCACAGCAGAGAGCAGCGCACCACGAAGGAACGTTCTGCGATTCAGTTGTCCATTGATTTTTCCAGTTGGCATATCAGAATATCCCCGGATTATTGGTTATGTCATCTTTCGCCTGCTCCTCAATCTTGAGGCGCACTTCAGCATCCAGCTTGATGTTCAGATTAATGGTAATCGGCTCCGAAGGTGCTTCAACCTGGACTTTTGGCGTACAGGATGCTGCGGCGACAAGAAAAGCCGTCACGCCACATATTATAAGAACAGTTCGTTTCGCCACAGGGTGTCCTTCACTAAACTCAGCGTCCATCAACGGTAGCACGGAGCGCTTTTTCCGACAAGAGATAGCCCTCCAGCACGGTATTAAATATCTTGTCGAGACTGGTGGTGAGATTGATGTTAAGAACCACAGGCCGACTGTTCTCGACTTCCGGGTTAGCGCCCTCCGCATGCAGTTTGACCGTATCTTCGCCGCTTTGCGTTTTCACGATTTCAATAGAGAGTTCGGAATATTGAAAATTCTCCAGTATATCGAGGAGGAGCATAGCCTGATCCCCGCCACCTTCCAGTGCCCTGCGGGCGGCTTCAGAGCTCATTTTCAACACGCCTGGACCGTCCGCAGCCAATAGTGCTTCATCTACGATCAGGCGTTCGCCACCAAAAACAAGCGGGACACGACCGCTCACTTTACCCGTCGCTACGAGTTCTTCGACATTGCTGAGTGCCATTACCTCTTCAAGGTCAAGACTGGTGAGCTGCACTTCAATGCGGTTGGTTTCTGCTCCCGTATCAATAACGGCATCATTTATGACGGCTGTCCCCCCAACCAATCCGAGGGCCATGCGGTCAATATAAAGCTGAGGATCACCGTCATTGGTTAATACGCGAAACCGTATGACCGGTTCTTTCAGCGGAATGCCAGCAATCGCGGTCTCCGCCGAAATTTCCTGTGGCGATAAAATCGAGAGCGGGAACAGCTCGTCAATATGCACTTTCCCGTTCATGTTAGAAACGCTCCCGCCGGATGCTTCAACGCTCAAGTTTTCCAACAATACGTCCGCTGAGGAATTTAGTCCGCTTGCCGTCCAACTGGCCATGGCATCAGTTGTTACCCGGCCATCTAGGATGACCCCGGCGTCAAACGAGACAAGATCTCCAAGCTGCAATCCGTCTTTTGCAAAGGAGATCGGCTTAACCTTTAGCTGAGCGCGTCCGCCCGATGCGCTAAGCGAATGGCGACCTGTTATCTCAAGGTAAGGCCCGAGATAGTCTGTCGTAGCCTCAAACGTAAAATTGAGATCATTCCCCCTTATCCACCCGGTTCCGGTAACAGTCTGGGTTTCCTTGAAAAGAGCTCTCTCGCCGGGAACTATTGTCAGCTTTGAAAGGGTCAGATGGCCCGATTGCACGGCTTGTAAATTCTGATGTTCTGCCTCAAAAGAGGCTTCCATATGCGGAATGGAAAATCCTTGCCCTCGAAATCGCGCGCTTCCCACTTTTCCAACTATATCGCCTTGTATCGTCGCGCTAGCATCGGTCTGTGTCGCTGTCACTGTCACTGTGACATCCTCAGCTTCAATATCAGCATTCTGCCAGCGCCCATCGGACAGCTCCGCATCCACCGCCGATAGGACAAGGTTCCCGTCATTCTTCCGGGTAACTTCTGCCTGCCCATTGATAACACCGGACAAGCCATCCATCTGCTTCAATAGTGAAGACAACCTGGATGGCATAATGCCCTGTGATCCTATAGTGGTGGGTGGCAGGTGAAGAGAGATATTTCCTGACCCGTTTTCGATTTGATACTGGGCTGCGAGATTGAGATCAAACTTGCCCGTCTCATCACGAACCGAACCGCTTATCGAAACTTCCTGGCTATCCTTCATCTTGCCTGAAGCACTAAATAACAAGGGAGGGAAATAAATATTCGCAGCGTTATGTGTCACGG
Source organism: Sneathiella sp. (assembly GCA_002706985.1). Taxonomy (GTDB): domain Bacteria; phylum Pseudomonadota; class Alphaproteobacteria; order Sneathiellales; family Sneathiellaceae; genus Sneathiella. Next base: position 34,880 of record PAKP01000087.1, read on the forward strand.
TTCCGTCAAGCGATGCCAGCTTTACCGTTTCCGCTAAATTGACGATGTCTAATGACGCCGCAAGGTCTTTGACAGCAAATTCCTGCCCCGCATAAGACAGGATGGCGTTCAGCTCCGGAACCGTAATCTGCGTATCCTGCGTCGCATCGTCCAGCAGATATCGCCCGTTAATTTCAATCGGGAACCGTTCTGACGAAACATCTCCGCCGTCCAACTCCACATACAGACTGCTTATTTCGATTTCTGCCTGATACACGACCGCTTTCCCCGCAATTTCCGCGTTCACCGTAAAATTCAGGTCTCCGTCGAACAACGGCAAGTTGGCAGCATAGCGGGATAAATCGGAGGGTTGAAAACCGTCCCGCCGAAAGGATAAACGACTTAAAGAAGCCCGAACATTCCCGTTTCCGGTTGCTGTTTCATACGATCCCTCGACTTGCGCAAGAAGCTTGCCTTCCGAAGTTTGCAAAGCCACTTGAACAGTTGCGTCGCCGTCATCCAGCTGTCCTGATCCGGTGAGTGACAACGGCGCCCAATCAGGCCTGTCCACATCATGACGAAGCATTCCCTCCGAAAGCTCAACCACGGCCGACTGAGCCGCAATATCTGCCTCAACGGAAAGCGCTGTATTCTCGAGAAGTATAGTACCTGCCGCTGTCTCAACGCGCGCCTGAAATACACTCTCCACCGTCACTCTCTGATCAGAGGATAGGTTCCCTGTAAAAGAACCGGAAAGAGAGTAGTTTGCGTTTTCCGCAACGATCATTCCCTTTTGCAATTGCACATCCGGATAGGGACGCGTTGTGTCCTTATCTGCCGAGGTCCCTTCCCCATCCGCCATCTCGGAAATGCGCTTAAGCGCGCCCTGATCCAGATTTGAAATGTCGAGGCGCAGCTCTTCGATAATAATTCCGTCAATCTGCCCTGACAGCAAGGAGAAGGGGCGGTAAGTGACCGTCACATCATTCACGGATACCTGGTCAGAGAGGGAGAGGTTTTCGATCTGGATATTGCTGGTCCCTACCGAACGAACGCTGAGCGACACCTCGTCAAATCCATATGTGTGGAGCACAGCTTTTCCGGCAATTTCAAGGACGGTTGCACGAAAAAGCAAGGCGATCGCCAACATCACTACGATCAAAAGGGCCAAGCCCAGAGCCGCCCTTTGGATATATCGAGTTTTCCTGCCTGCTGACATTGCCGTACCTCAAATGACCCTATGTCATTTACATGGGCATACCGAAAAAGCAAGCAGCCCAGAGGTAGCTAGGGGTGACCGGGGGCAAATTCACTTTCCGGATCACCGGCAATTCGGGAATGATACATCACCCTCGGCTCGTTCATATCCCAGGGTGTCGCCTGATGCAGCAAGCAGCGATTATCCCAGATAACGGAATCACCGACTTCCCAATGATGATGGTATATGCGCGGCGCCTGACAGGTAAAATCAACCAGCTCTTCCAGAAGTTCTTCTGATTCCTTCTCGCTTAACCCGGGGATATTGTAGGCGTGCCGCCCTATGGTCAGTGCAGGGCGGCCCGTCTCAGGATGTATCTTGACGAGTGGTCGAAGTGGCGGTTCCTGATCGAAGAAGCCGTATCCGCTGTATTCGCTGTCTTTCTTCTTCTGACTGTAGCCTGCTTTTTGCTGGCTGTAATATAGCGAATGATAGGCCTTCAGATCCTGAATGCGTGCCTTTGTTGCCTCATCCAGCGCCTCATAGGCGGCGGACAAATCCGCCCAACCCGTCTCGCCCCCAGTCTCTGGGACGACATGGGCACTGAAAACCGCCCCTTTTGCCTGAACGGGCATGTAGGTGCTGTCCTGATGCCACCCCATATTACCCTTCAGGATTTTCACCATGTCATTTTCATCTGATTTGATGATATTTCCAGCCTGGTCGACATTACTGATCGGTGCGAGGTCAAATTCCATTTTTCCGAACCGGCGCGCAAATTTAATCTGTTCCTCGGTTGAGAGATGCTGAGCCGGAAAAATCAGCAAAGAATATTCCAGCCAGGTACTGTAAAGATCGGCAAAATCATCATCATTCAAAGATCTGAGATCGAGCCCCGTAACAATGGCGCCAAAAGTTGCATCGACCGGTTTAACTTGGAAGTTCATGGCATCAATCCTCCCAGAAAAAGCCAAGAGACGACGGTCATTCTTGATTAGTCTTGCTTGATCCCGTCGACATCAATGGCTTATCATACTGCCATGATATCCTGGCGTCCAGAGGTCACTGTCACTCCAGGCATCCGCTGGCTGAGCGAAAGATGCCAGGAGCGCATTTATGAGATTCTATTTCTTGATCATCAGGACCCAGTTATCGCCCTCTCCGTTCCAGTCTTCTTTCACCATTGCTAGGCGGCGTTCGACGACATAACCTGTCCGCTCATATAGCCTCTGGGCATTCGGATTTCCGTCTGAAACAACGATGCTCATCGCACGTCCTCCGGCTTCTTTTTCTGCAGCCTCCAGCAAGCTGGAACCGATACCAAGATTTCGATACTCCGGATAGGCTGCCAGCACACTCACATATTGCGTGGAAGGTGCGCTGTCTTCCAGTTCCTGAATGGGTACGAAGATGGGAGGCATTTCGTCATAATCTATTGGTTCAGGATCCTCTGGCAGGACATATGTCACCAGACATCCAGCCAGCTTCCCGTCAATCTCCGCAACGACAGTGTGGCGATAGGAGAAACTACCCTCCTCGCGTTCTGCGCGGCTTTTCCCGATTTCCCACGGATCTTGCCCCGGCGCTGCATTTTTCTGCCAGAAGTAATACGGGATACCTTCCCCTGCAAAATTCACCAGATGTGCGAGATGCTGGGCATCACTCTTTACTGCGGGCCTGAAAGTAACGTTTCTACTCATTTTATTATCCTTGCATGTTAAGTAATATATCCTGTCGCGCCGAACTGTGGGCGTCGTTTTCGGACTGCAATATGAAGGCGGCACATGCAGAAAAACAGCAGGTTTATGGTAGAGTTCATACGCTGTAAATTAGGTATATTTTTCAATATGTTATAAATTTCAAGTTTACGCTTGACTGAGTTAAGCTCAAGAAACAGTACCTGTGGTAAAGTAACATTGCTCAATAGAACGCATCTCGTCCGGCCATAAAGGAAAGCAGAAATATGATTTTAAAAACAATCGAGGCAGGTGTCCTGAACGTGGCATATTATGAATACGGGTCTGCCGACGGTTCGCCGGTTATCATGTGCCATGGATTTCCATATGATGTTCATGCGTACACCTCCTCGTCAACTATTCTCGCTGCGAACGGAATGAAGGTCATTGTCCCCTTCTTACGGGGCTATGGCGACACCCGTTTCCTTTCAACAGAAACTCCAAGGTCGGGAGAACAGGCCGCCCTCGCATATGATCTGATCTCTCTTATGGATGCCCTGAAAATAGAGAGAGCGCTTCTGGCCGGTTATGACTGGGGCGGCCGCGCCGCCTGTATTGTCTCCGCCCTCTGGTCGGAGAGAGTCACCGCCTTGGTAACCGGGAACTCATACAATATACAGAATATCTCAAAAGCGATGGAACCGGCAGCGCCCGCTGTTGAGGCCTCCCTGTGGTATCAGTATTTTTTCCACTCGGAGCGCGGACGGCGAGGCCTGGAAGAAAACAGGGCCGGGTTTGCCTATCAACTCTGGAAGATGTGGTCGCCAACCTGGGATTTCGATGCGGCAAGGTTCGATAGAACAGCTAAGGCTTTTGATAATCCGGATTTTGTGGAAGTCGTCATCCACTCCTACCGGCATCGCTACGGATTGGTTCCCGGCGATCCGGCTATGGCGCATATCGAAAACCAGCTTGCCGCACAACCGCCAATAAAAGTTCCGACCATATCGATTGATGGCGCCGTCGATGGTGTGAATGGCGGCACGGCCCATCATGCAAAGAAATTTACGGGGCCGCATCAACATCGCGTTTTTGAAAATGCCGGTCACAATCTTCCACAAGAGAGCCCCGATGGATGGACAACCGCTATAATGGATGCATCCAGAATGGCTTAACCGAAACGCCCGTCAAGCCCTATACATACCGAAAGACAAAAAGCGTCCATAAGACCACGATCACCAGTGGCCAGTATAACGTAGAGTTCACAAGCCCCAGCCAGGCCAGGAAAATAAAGGCTGACCCGAGCAACGAGATAAACAGCCGATCCCCGCGGGTTGTGTCAATCATGAACACGCCCCGGCGCGGGTCTCCGCCCGGACGGAAATATTCCCATACCCCCAATGTGGCAATGCAAAGACCGATGAAGATGAAAAAGGCTGCCGTCGGCCAGGTCCAGGCCATCCATGAAAGTCCCATATCAATCTCCTCTATACGCGTCCAAGGGCGAACCCCTTGGCGATGTAGTTCCGCACAAAATAAATAACGATTGCGCCCGGAATAATGGTTAGCGCCCCTGCGGCCGCCAACAGGCCAAGCTCATAGCCGGAAGTTGACGCCGTTCGTGTCATGGTCGCCGCAATCGGTTTTGCGGCTACCGCCGTCAATGTCTTACCAAGCAATAGTTCCACCCAAGAGAACATGAAGCAGAAAAACGCGGCGACGCCGATACCTGCCGCTATCGTCGGAATGAAAATTTTCATGAAAAACTTCGGGAAGGAATATCCGTCTACATAGGCAGTTTCATCAAGCTGTTTCGGAACACCGGACATGAACCCCTCCAATATCCAGACGGCGAGCGGTATGTTGAAAAGCGTATGCGCTAGTGCGACAGCAAGATGCGTATCGAAAAGTCCGATTGCCGAGTAAAGCTGAAAAAACGGCAAGGCAAAAACCGCCGCCGGCGCCATGCGATTGGTCAACAGCCAGAAGAATAAATGCTTGTCCCCCAGAAACCGGTATCGAGAAAAGGCATAGGCCGCTGGCAAAGCAAATGCGACCGAAATAACAGTGTTCAACGATACATAGATCAGCGAATTTATATATCCCATATACCAGGTGGAATCGGTGAATATCTTCTTATAGTTCTCCAGAGTGAATTCCTGAGGCACCAATGTAAAGGATCCCAGAATCTCGTTGGTTGTCTTAAATGACATGCTCACAAGCCAGTATATCGGCAGCATCAGGAACAATATATAAATCGTCGGCACAAGCCAGCTGAGACGTTTCATCACTGATCCTCATTTCGCATCATAAGGGTATAAAAAATCCAGCTCAGCAGCAGGATAATCAGGAAATAGATCAACGACATTGCTGCCGCCGGACCCAAATCAAACTGCCCGAGCGCTATCTTCACCAGATCAATCGACAGCAATGTCGTAGAATTGCCGGGCCCGCCACCCGTCAGCACAAAGGGTTCCGTATAGATATTGAAACTGTCCATGAAGCGCAGCAGGATGGCGATCGTCAGTACCCGCTTCATTTTCGGAAGCTGGATAAAGCGGAATATTGCCCAGGAACTTGCCCCATCTATTTTGGCCGCCTGATAATAGGCATCTGGGATGGAGACCAAACCTGCATAGGCCAGCAAGACAACGAGTGACGTCCAGTGCCAGACATCCATTGCAATAAGCGTCACCCACGCGGCAACAGGCTGCCGGGTAAAGTTATAGTCGATACCCAAAGCGTTCAGCGTATTTCCAAGAAGCCCTATTTCCGGCAAGGCGAATATGTTCCACATCGCCCCAACGACATTCCATGGAATTAATAAAGGCATTGCCATAAGAACAAGACAAACCGACACCCATACACCTTTGCGGGGCATCGCCAGCGCGATAGCAACACCGAGCGGAATTTCGATGAGCAGAATGCTGAATGTGAAGAACAGCTGTCGTCCGAGTGAAGAGTGGAATCTCTCCGAGCGCAGTACCTCTTCGAACCACAAGACCCCTGCCCAGAAGAAATTATTATCGCCGAAAGTCTCCTGAACCGAATAATTGACCACCGTCATCAGCGGAATCAGAGCATTAAACGCCACCAGCAGCAAAACCGGTAGAACCAGAAACCATGCCTTTTGATTAACTGTCTTGTTCATTGCGCCCCCTCCGACCCGGAAAGCCAGCCATCGACATATATCCGCGTATTCGCTGGATCGAAGTTCAGCTTTACATTGTCGGCCGGTATTTCCGCCCCTTCATCGATCAGCAGCTTGAGACTCTGTCCCATGCATTCTGCTTCCACTATATTAAACCTGCCCGTATCGCTGACGCGCATAATCCGTGCTGGTAACCCATCATCGGAAAAAGAGATGAATTCTGGCCTGATGCCGATTTCCGCGCGACTGACATTTTCACCAGCTATATTCGCCGTCGCGATTTTCTCTCCGCCGACATACGCCTGCCCCGAATGAACATCACAGGGGAAAATATTCATGCCGGGCGATCCAATGAAATGGCCGACAAAGGTATGCTGAGGTTTTTCGAACAAGTCGACAGGCGTGCCGGTTTGAACGACCTTGCCCATGTTCATGACCACGACTTTGTCCGCGAAGGTCAATGCTTCGGTTTGATCATGCGTTACATAAATCATGGTGCGTTTGACCCGGTGGTGAAGCTCTTTCAGCTTCGATCGAAGCTGGAACTTCAAATGCGGATCAATCACGGTTAGAGGTTCATCGAACAGGATGGCGTTAACATCGGTGCGCACCATACCGCGCCCTAGGGAAATCTTCTGCTTACCATCCGCCGTCAGTTTTGATGCCCGCCGCTTCAGCATTTGCGTCAGATCCGTCATTTCCGCAACTTCCCGGACCCGCGCGTCAACGGTTTTCTCATCAACGCCGCGATTGCGAAGCGGAAAGGCCAGATTATCGTATACGGTCATGGTGTCGTATATCACCGGAAACTGGAAAACCTGCGCGATATGACGTTTATTAGGCGGCAGATGACTGACATCGGTTTCGTCAAAAAGAATCTTGCCATGACTGGGGACGAGCAGCCCGGAAATGATATTCAGCAGGGTTGTCTTTCCGCATCCGGAAGGGCCCAGCAACGCATATGCACCACCGTCTTCCCATTCAAGATCAAGCTGTTTCAATGCCCAGTCGTCATCCGAGCTGGGCTGCGCGAGGTAGCTGTGTCGCATATTCGATAACGTAATCTTTGCCATTAATATGCTCCCTACATCCCTGCCGAGATAAGCCGACCATCGGCTCCGAAGTAAAAGCAATTGGCGACATCAACATAAAATGTCGTCACCTCTCCTCCGTCAAAGGCGTGTACGCCGTGCGACAGGGAAACCCATGAATCATCTTCAAATGCCGTAAAATGGATCATGCTCTCAGATCCGCTCAGCTCCGCAACCTGAACCTTGCCGTCTATCGGCACCAGCTGTTTCTCCTTTTGCATTGGATACACGTGATGCGGACGGACACCGATTGTGTATTCCCCGTCGGCCATCGTTTGATAGCTCGCATCCACCGGCCAACTGGCAGTATCCGATAGCCTGAAAATATCGCCGGATTTGACCACCTTGGCCACGTTTAACGGAGGTTCCGAAAACACCTGTGCACTCGTCAAATTGAGCGGCTTCCTATACAACTCCGCCGTTGGCCCGAACTGGGCGACAGCACCTTCAAACATGGCGGCGCATTTTCCGCCGAACAACAGGGCCTCGGAGGGTTCGGTTGTAGCATAGACAACAACACAGTCCCTTTCGGCAAAGAGGCGGGGAAGTTCATCACGCAACTCCTCACGCAACTTGAAATCCAGGTTCGCCAACGGCTCATCGAACAGGATCAAACTGGAATCCTTTACCAATGCCCGTGCCATCGCAACGCGCTGCTGCTGACCGCCCGAAAGCTCCGACGGCCGACGCTCCAGCATTGAGGATATTCTCAGTATTTCAGCGATTTCTCCGACGCGGCTGCGTGTCTCCTTGTCTGGCAGCTTTGCAACCCTTAAGGGAGACGCAATATTTTCAAAAACTGTCATATTCGGATAGTTGATGAACTGCTGATATACCATCGAAACATTACGCTTTTGTACTGGCATTTCCGTAACATCTTGCCCGTTGAACCAGACCTGGCCAGACGTCGGCCTGTCCAGTCCGGCCATGAGCTGCATAAGCGATGTCTTTCCCGATAAAGTTGTACCCAAAAGGATATTAAATTCACCGGCTTCGAGCACCATATCTGTTGGAAAAATATGAGTTTCCCCGGCGACGGATTTACTTACCTGTTTCAGTTCAAGGGCCATTAATTTGCCTACCCGCACAATAACTGGCTGAGAAATAGTTTAACGAAAAATCAGATGATCCGGGGCGCACTCCGCCCCGGATCATCATCCGCAAGGCTAAATAGACAGCTTATTGAGCCCAGCGCTTAACCAGTTCGTCGTAATTAACGGTCTCACCTTGCGGCTTTTCGTTTTCAAGCTTTGCTTTCGCACCGCCCTTTCCAAGCCAGTCTGCCGGATCTTTTTCCGGATTCAGACGGGGACCGCACCCACCATAGGTGTTGTTGGCTTCGTCCGCTTTCTGCATGCGAGACATTACCTGATCCATCTCGCCCGCAAGGCGGTCCATTGCCTCCTGAGGTGTAAAGGCACCGGAATTCACGTCACCAATATTCTGCCACCAGAGCTGGGCCAGTTTTGGGTAGTCCGGTACATTCACGCCTGTCGGAGTCCAGTTCACACGGTCCGGTGAACGATAGAATTCAACAAGACCGCCGAGATTGGGAGACCGCTCCGTGAAGCTTTCGTGATTCACGGTTGTATCGCGAATGAAAGTCAGACCAACATGGCTTTTCTTCACATCAACCGTTTTGGACGTGACAAACTGAGCATACAGCCATGCCGCTTTACGCCGGTCTACCGGGGTAGACTTGAACAGGGTCCAGGAACCGGTATCCTGATAACCCAGCTTCTGCCCCTCTTCCCAGTAGGGTCCGTGTGGAGACGGCGCCATACGCCATAGCGGCTTACCTTCATCGTCAACAGTGTTGTTGCCATCCGATTTCGGTGCAACCATAGACGCCGTAAAAGCGGTATACCAGAAAATCTGCTGGGCAACATTACCTTGGCTCAGAGCTGGCAGTGATTGGTAAAAGTCATAGTCCGCCGCACCGGGAGGTGCATACTGACGCAGCCATTCATCCCATTTGCGAATTGCATAAACTGCGGCTGGACCGTTGGTTCCGCCCCCCCGGGTAACGGAGGCTCCGACAGGATTACAGGATCCGTCTTCCATGCGGATACCCCACTCATCAATCGGACGTCCATTCGGAAGACCTTTCGAGCCGGCACCCGCCATAGACAGCCAGGCATCGGTCATACGCCAGCCAAGGTCAGGCGCGCGTTTACCATAGTCCATATGACCATATACCTGAACGCCATCAATTTCCTTGACGTCATTGGAGAAAAATTCCGCGATATCTTCATAGGCCGACCAGTTCACAGGCACACCTAGATCATATCCATACTTTTCCTTGAAGCGGCGCTGAAAATCCTCACGATCGAACCAGTCCTTGCGGAACCAGTACAGATTCGCAAACTGCTGATCTGGAAGCTGATACAGCTTTCCATCGGGACCGGTAGTGAAAGAGCGACCAATAAAATCATCGAGATCGAGCCCGGGATTAGTTACATCCTTACCCTCGCCCGCCATCCAGTCGCTCAGATTGACGGCCAGTTGCAGTCGAGAATGAGTGCCGATCAGATCGGAGTCATTGATGTAAGCGTCATAAAGGTTTCGGTTGGTCTGCATTTGGGTCTGCACTGCCTGAACCACTTCACCTTCACCCAGCAACTGGTGATTGACCTTAATTCCCGTGATTTCCTCGAATGCCTTGGCAAGTGTTTTGGATTCATATTCATGAGTCGGAATAGTCTCCGACAACACGTTTATTTCCATACCGGCCAGAGGCTTGGCCGCCTCGATAAACCAGTTCATTTCCGCCAATTGCTCTTCTTGCGTCAGCGAAGACGGCTGAAATTCATTCGCGATCCATTCCCGTGCTTCAGCTTCACCCGCCTGGACGGGACTGGTCGCAGCAAGGCCCAGCGCCAACGCGGCGGCTGAAGCCAATAATAACTTCTTCATTTAGTATTCCTCCCTTTACATAGCCGAGCGGTCTGAGTCAGTCCGCTTCTATTTGCATGCGAAAACACTAAAATACGAAACTAAACGAAAGTCAATGCCCTTGCTTTTCCCTAAAAAAAAATAAAAAACGCAAATTTACGAAAACATATGAAAATAATAGTCTTTTCGAAACGGTCCGGAAATTAACCCTATTTGCAGCGCAGCTCCATTGACGTTCTTCCATCATTTGAAGTACAAATAACACTATATACATGATTATATATAAATATATTAATCTTTAAAATTGCTGTACTTCGTCACCAACTTCATCAGAAGTCAATACCGGTTCATCAATGTCGGCTGATTACATTTTTGTACAAACACAAAGTATACGGGCATCCGTCTCTCCGGCAGAAGCATATAGATGCCCCCGTCGGCTATCGAAATAGATACTCTCTCCGGTTTCCAGAACAACTGGATCTTTTCCCTCGAGCTGAACGACAACTCTCCCCTTCAGGACAAAGAAGAATTCCTCCCCTTCGTGGCTGACCAGCCGATCAAACCGCATTTTCTCAAACGGCTTGAGAGTGCCCAGCATCGGGATCATGCTTTTTCCCCGCAAATGCGGAAACAGCATCTCATAAGTATAGTTCTCCGTCTGGTGAAAACTATGCTCGCCTATGCGCGCAAGAGAGAATTCACCGGGAAGAAACTGCTCCCCTTTCGCCATAAAAAGCTCGGATACGTCGACACCCAGCCCATCTGCAAGGCGGCTGAACCGATCATAAGTTGGCGCCATGAGGTTCCGCTCGATTTTTGAGACAGTAGAAATGGCGAGACCGGACCGTGTTGCCACATCCTTGATCGTCAAACCCTTTTTCCGGCGGATTTCCCGGACCCGTTCGGCGACCTGCGCCCGACCGTTTCCATCCTCGGATATTTTTGCCGCCTCTAAACCGCTCATGCTCTGAAGATAGAGAAATCAGGAACGCAAGTCCATATTTTCTAATCGGAAAAATAATTTTCCTATCGGAAATTTGTGTGCTAGCCTTTTCTAAAATTTACAGAAAATACAGGTACAGATTGGCAGAACAGACTGAATTTGACGTAGTGATCATTGGCGCCGGTATCGCCGGAGCCTCTCTTGCGTGCGAACTTTCGCCAGAGGTATCCGTATTATTGCTGGAAATGGAAGCACAGCCCGGTTACCACTCTACGGGCAGGTCTGCGGCCATGTTTGTTGACACATATGGCCCGCCGCCCATTCGTGCCCTGTCTCGCGCATCGGCGGATTTCCTGGAGAACCCGCCGGAAGGGTTTAGTGAAGGCCCGCTACTTTCCCGACGCGGGGTCATCATGATCGCCCGGCAAGATCAACTCACATCCCTTGAAAATATGATTGCAGATCTTTCCGATTCAGGAGATGTCAGACGCCTTGATGCAGAGGAGACGGAATCAGCAATCCCCATCCTTCGTAAGGGCTATGCGGCAGCCGGTTTTGCAAATGACCGGGTCAGCGATATTGATGTCAACGCCTTGCACCAGGGATATTTACGCAAATTTCGTTTCTCAGGTGGCAGCCTGAAGCCGGCACAAGAGGTGATCAAGCTCGAAAGAACTTCGAATGACTGGCATATCACGACGCCTGATGCCTCATACAAGGCGAAAAAGATTGTCAATGCAGCGGGCGCGTGGGCCGATTTCATCGGCGAACTGGCTGGCGCAACGCCAATTGGTCTTATACCGAAACGACGAACAGCAATGGTTGTCACCGCCCCGTCCGATATCAACTCTGACAGATGGCCGATGGTCATCGACATTGACGAGCAGTTCTATCTGAAACCGGATGCTGGCAGACTATTGATCTCACCGGCAGATGAAACAAGCTCTCCCCCTTGCGACGTTCAACCCGATGAGCTGGATGTGGCGATCTGTGTGGACCGGATTGAAACGGCATTCGATCTTCCCATTCGCCGGATTGAGAACAAATGGGCAGGACTGCGCAGTTTCGTTGAAGACAAGTGCCCGGTGTGTGGATTTGATGAGTCAATAGAGGGTTTCTTCTGGCTGGCCGGACAAGGCGGCTACGGCATTCAAACCGCCCCGGCCCTTGCAAAAATTGCGGCATGTCTGGTCATGAAGCGCGACGTGCCGCAGGAATTTATAGATCACGGAGTTAATATCGCTGATCTGTCGCCGCAACGCGACACTTTGAAAACAAAGATAAAAGAAAACCTAAAGAGGAGGATGTCATGAAACTCAAGGGATTGTTTTTGGGGTTGATTACCTGGTTGTTACTCAGTGTCCCCGCGTTCGCAGATTGGACACCATCGGGGCCAATTACGCTTCAGATTGGCTTTGATGCAGGTGGCGAAACGGACACGCTCGGTCGTGTTATCGCCAAAGAGATGGAAAGCCAGACGGGCTGGGATATTGTTGTTGAAAACAAACCCGGCGGCGGGGGGATCGCCATGTTCACCGGGATCGCGGTGGCCAAACCTGACGGGCAGACCCTTGGAATGGGCGTCAATATGCCAATCCTTGTGAATCTGGTGCTCAGGGGCGACAAGCTCCCGTTCAATCTGGAAAGTTTTGACTATCTTGCGACTGTAGCCCGGGCACAGGTCGCCATCATCGCAAAATCCGACGCGCCGTTCGATGACCTTGCGGGACTGATCGAGTATTCAAAATCCAACGATGGGGCTCTTGTCGCGTTCGATGCCAAGCCACAGGAACTTCTGATGAAGTATGTGGACGGCGAAACTGGTGCAGGCTTCAAACTCGTCTCGACAAAAAGCAGTGCAGAAGCTATTCAGAATCTTCTTGGGGACCATGTAATCGCCTCCTTTGCGGCAGGTGCGCATATTCCCTACATCGAAAGCGGCGATGTTAAAATGATTGCGAGCGCAAATGCCTCGCGGCACGGCTACGCTCCTGATACGCCAACTGTTGTCGAACAAGGATATGAAATATACGTAGATCCGTATTTCTTCATTGCCGCTCCTGCAGGCTTGCCGGCGGAAACCAAGGATACGCTTGCAAAAGCACTTCACAATGCAATCACCTCGGATGCGCCTAAAAAAGCGATCGTCAATGCGCTTAAAACCGACCCGAGCGACCTTGGGCCGGATGGGACTCAAAAGATGCTTACAGAAGGCGTTGGGAATGTTAAAAAACTGTTCGGAAAGTAAGGTTGCGAGGGCACACACTGCGCTCAATGCCTTGCAACACTAGAATAGACGCGGGAGATCCAGCCAGTGCTGCTTAATCGGCTATCAGGAGCATTCGTTGTCACCCTGGGTCTCCTGCTTTACTTCATGATTATTCCTATGCACACGGAGGTCGTTGATTATGGCTGGATGCGGCCGCAGTCCATTCCAAATGCCTGCGCGATCCTTTTCGTCTTTTTGGGAATAGTGCAAGTCCTATTTCCGACCGGCGCAACGTCGGTCGGCTTTTTCGAATTATTACGGGTCTCATTGTTTGCGATCGTTACAATGGCCGCTCTTTGGGCCATGGCACGATATGGTTTTTTGGCGATTACCCCGATTTTCGTTGGCGCATTAATGCTCCTCGTCGGAGAGCGCCGGATAGGATGGTTGCTGGGCGGCGTTGTTGTCTTGCCTCTTACTATCTGGCTGACCGTGGTTCTCTTGCTTGATAGAACCCTGCCGTGAGGGCGAATGTGAATGGTTGATGTCACTACCATTCTGGCCGGACTTGGCGATGCACTAAGTCTGACAAACCTGTTGTTTGTTATTGGCGGCGTTGCCTTGGGCCAGTTCATCGGCGCCCTGCCCGGAACGGGTCCGGTTATGGCGATGGCCGTCGCCATTCCTTTCACCTTCGTCCTAGATCCTCTGGCAGCAATTTCCTTCCTCGTCGGCGTCAATAAGGGCGGCCTCTTTGGCGGCGCCATTCCGGCGATCCTGATCAATACACCCGGCACCCCTGATGCGGCGGCGACGGCCCTTGATGGTCATCCCCTCGCGAAAAAGGGAAAGCCCGTCAAAGCAATGAAAATGGCACTCTTTTCATCGGTTACCGGGGATACTTTCAGCGACATTGTCCTGATAACCCTGTCCGCCCCCCTTGCGATCATCGCCCTGCAGATGGGTCCCGTCGAAATATTTGCCCTGATGATCTTTGCATTCTCTATTATTGCCGGGCTGATTGGCGATTCAATAACAAAAGCGCTAATTGCCGCTGTTCTGGGATTATTTTGTGCCATGGTCGGGCTTGATCCGGAGCATGGGACCCCCCGCCTCTATTTCGGCTATTTCGAATTGTTTGATGGCCTCCCCCTTACTGCCGTTGCAATCGGAATGCTGGCTGTCGCGGAAATTTTTCGTCGCCTTGCCAATATCGGCAAATCAATATTACCGACCATAGAAATTCCGGACACCCAGGACGCTTGGGATAAGCGCGTAAGCTTGGCCGAATACTGGGCTTGCCGTTATGTAATGGCGAGGGGCGCCATTATCGGAACCGTCCTTGGCGCTATCCCGGGTATCGGATCAACTGCGGCCGCCTTTATGAGTTATGCGTCCACTAAACAGACATCGAAAGACCCGGACTCTTTCGGCAAGGGAAATATTCAAGGGGTTGCCGCCACTGAGGCCGCGAACAGCGCTGTGGTAGGGGCCAATCTGATACCGCTACTTGCGATCGGAATCCCTGGCAGCATCACCGCAGCCCTTCTCATCTCCGCTTTCAAGATCCACGGCATTCAGCCGGGGCCCCTCCTGTTCGAGCAGCAGGGCCGTCTCATATATGGTCTGTTCGGGGCAATGCTCATGGCCAATTTGATGAATTTGCTTATAGGGCAAGCAAGCCTCCGGCTTTGGGCGAGGATAATCAGCGCGCCTGAGTCACTGGTCTTCTCGGCGGCACTGGTTTTATGTATCACAGGGGTCTATGCATCAACAGGCGGCATGTTTGGTGTAGCCGTCATGCTGGTCTTCGCTATACTTGGCTATGTAATGACATCATTCGGCTATTCCGTCGTCATTTTTATTATTGCCTTTTTCCTCGGAAACAAGCTGGAGCTCTCGCTGTCCCAAACTCTGGTTATTCTGAACGGCGACCCATTGGCAATCATCAATTTCCCGGTCGCTCTGGCCTTGCTGCTACTATCCATCTTCTCCATTGTCTGGCTGGGTTATCTGGCTCCTCGAAGAGCCCGCAAACGGGCCGACGCTTATAACAATAATCCGGAGTAAAAATGCTCCCGTTCGTTTGCGGGAGCACTTCGAATAATTGATTGCCGCCTATTCCTTGGGATCCCAATAGGTCATGGAATCCAGCTTCATCTGACGTTTCTCTTCATTCGGGAGTTTGAAATCATAGCCGAAGGTTGCGGCCTCCCATGAACCATACATCGGATTGGCAATTGTGATCCATTTGCTGCTCCAGTAATCCTTGTATGTATCTATCAGGGCGTCCCGTTCCGCCAAGGTAGCGTCCCGCGCTTCGACAAAGTCCCCAAGGTTATCGCCGACGATCATGACAACCCGGTAATCCTTGGCGACATGCGCTCTTCTGGTCGTCTTGTCGGACCCCCATTCCTCCTTCTCGCCACGCAGCAGTACGGTGTCAAATTCCTCATTCACGTAATATCCAAGATCTTTCAGGTTTTTGACCGTGCCCTCTTCCTCGGGTGCTTTCCGGTTCGACACATAAAATATCTCGACCCCTTTTGAGCGTGCGTAATCGATGAATTCTTTTGACCCGGCGATGGGTTTGGAGGTTGCGCCCATCACAAACGGAGCCCATGTTTTGGAGCTATAGCCGGTTTTCGCCTTGATCAGCCAGGCCTCGTAAGCCGTGTTATCCAGTACCGTTTCATCAACATCAAGAATAACCGCTGCCGGCTTATTCTGGTAATCCCCTTCCTGTTCTATTGCAGCCGTCCAGTTCTTATCGGCGAGACCGCGGTCGAGCATAACTTCCGCCAGTTTATAGGCCGCGAGAGCCGTCGCTTTGAATTCGACCGATGTTTGTGTCCATAGAGTAGCGTTGGTGAGGTCATTTTCTTCTGCCTGAGCCGTTATCGGCAAAGCCATCAGAGTTGCGAGCGTAAAACCCGCAAGCACACTACGGGCGGCAAATTTAATTTTCATAGAAAAACTCCCCATTCAGATGATGCTGGCGGCCCGACTGCCAAATAGAAGGTGATGTCGCAGCCTGCCGAAGAGTTTATTTCGTCAGAAATCCCGACATTAGACAATATATTTTTTCATGCCGAATGAAGGTGGAAAGATGCTAGTTTGAATTTGTATTGTCGATACATCGAGAAAACCAAGAATAATTTATAAAGAGACATCATTCGATATGGATCAATCTGAATTGCTGAAAAAGGTCGAAGAGTTTGCTTCCGCCCATATCCGTCCACGGCGACATGAACTGATCACCGCGACATCATTTCCGAAGGATCTTTGGCAGGCTTTCGCAGACTCCGGCCTGGCCGGGCTTTCAGTTCCTGAGGAATTCGACGGCCTGAATGCCAATTATGGCGTTTTATCCGCCGCAGCCCAATATCTCAGCCGGGTTGGTGGTGTCCCGGGCGCCACAATGGCGTTTATGTCTCATTGGCTTATCTGTCGGTTGCACATCGTATCGGATGCACCGGAGAAGATGAGACAGCAACTATTGCCGGCCCTCGCGAAGGGGGAAGCCACCTTGTCTGTGGCCATTTCCGAGCCAGGCGCAGGTGCCCATCCGAAGCACCTGGCAACATCCGCACGGCGAGAGGGCGATCATTACATCTTGAACGGAGAGAAAGCCTATCTGACAAACGGCCCCATCGCGGATCACTTTATCATTCTCGCAATCACGGATGAAACGGAGGGACGAAAATCATTCAGCGCGATCCTTGTTCCGGCGGACAGCGCGGGTCTGGAGCGAACGGAAGGTGTCAAAATTGACTTCCTTCATCCTTGCCCACACGGAGGTATCCGCCTCAACGACTGTAAAGTAGGGGTTGAAAATCTCATCGGTGTGGCGGGAGACGCCTTTAACCGCACCTCGATGCGGATGCGGGTCATTGAAGATGCTGCCGGGGCAGGCGGAACCGTTGGATCATTTCAGTGCCTGCTGAACGATATTGTCCCAATTACCCCTAAAGAAAAGGCGCGTGAAATCGGCGCAATCAGCACTCAGCTCCAGCTGCTGGAAGTGGGGGCAATTCACCTCGCAAAAATGGTCGAGAATGAGAATGACGGCCTCGCGCCGATAGTGGAAATGCAACTTGGCTTCCATCAGCAATGCCAAACCCTAAGCAAGGCATTCGCGGCATTGATCGAGGATCTGCCGTCAACTCTCCCGACCGAAACAGAACTCCTCAACCGGGATATTGCAAAGTCCCTTACAATTGCCCGTTCCACACATGCCGTGCGACTGACAAAGATCGGGCATTCCCTTCAGAGATTAGCGCCTCGCCCTTAGATGACCGACTTTTATTCATTAAAGCCATGATTGCGTGAATACGAATTGATGGCAGGAGACGACCAGTCCGCGGGTAGGCCTGCTGTCGGGCGATACACCTCGACCTTTAATGGATAGCATTTCGCTGTATCGCTGGAATGAATAGAGCTGCAATCTCCGCCGGGGCAAGTTGACAGTCCACCCAGGAGATCGATCTCCGCAAAAAACTCAAGAAAATCGCCTGGACGCACAGGGCTGGCCTTCATGAAATACTGATGCGTATCCTGCGTGAAACCGGTGCACATGAAGACATTCAACACATCATGGACGTGCATTTCCGCGTCCGTTCCAGCAATCCCCTTTTCTTTCGCGAGAGCTCGGGAAAGATTTGAATGACAGCAGTAATGATACTCGCCGCCGCTTAAAAGGCGATTAGTGTACGGATCACAGCGCGTTCCGATCACATCATGCACCCCACCGCCATACTCATCCCATCTATACCAATCCAAAGTGTCATGTGTAATGGTTGCCATGGGCCGCATATAGGGAAGGTTACTCCAAAGTCTGTCGCCGATACTGACATGGGTACCATGTAACGCACGGGTCTTGCCGCTGAAAAACCGCTCATTCAGGTCAGCGGCATTCCAAAGATTAAGATCACCAACTTGCGGCCCTTCAACACTTACAATGCGAAAGAAATAGCCAGCCGGCACATGAAAGGTCCCGGCGTCCCGCGGTTCAACGATGATCTCATCAACCTGTCGCAAATGACGCCGCGCTTCCGCATAGATTTCTGTAGGAGGAAGCGGCAGATTATCCGTAGGATAACATATGACGGGCGGGACCGCGCGGCGAGATGCGGCATCGGCAGGTTCTGGATTCTCCGATTTGTATTTCATGGTTCTTCCTTTGATGTGACACTCTCTGGATGCCATGCCCGCAATCCGGGATGCAAGTGATTATCGAAACGCAGGCGACTTACCAGCCGCCTCCACCGCCTCCGCCGCCGCCGCCGCCAGACGAGCCACCGCCAGAAGAGCCGCTTGAGCTTCCCGGTGCGGTCGATGCTGAGGAGATGGCATTCGTAAAACTGCTTCCCAGCGACGACGAAAAACCGGAAAGGTTGGCCGCGTTGAAGTGACGGCCATGATACCAGCTTGGCCGATAACCTTGCGATTGCCACGGCCCCTCTCCGGTCTCGGAAAAGGCATCTGCGAATTGTTCGGACCAGGCATTTTCTACATCCAGCGCAATTGCGAACGGCAGGTAGCGTTCAAAAAGTTCCGGCGTGCGGTCGGGCGGATTGAAGAAATTCATTCTATCCTTCTCCGTTACGCTCAAGAAATCCGCAAATCCGGCAAACCGATCCATCATTTTGCGCCCCAGAAGCGTCGGTGCCTTTAAAAGGTGATAGAAAACCACATTCACAATCTGGATCAGAAGAAAAATAATCGCCGCAACCGGCGAGGCCATTTCAACAAAGAAAAACAACCCTGCAAACTCCCCGCCGATGAAAGGGATTGCCATGACGGTTATCAAAACGGCGCTTGCTCCGGAAACTGCATCGCCACCAAGGAAAGATTGCCAGGCGCGCAATCCCTTGCGCAGGAGAAAATAGACCCCGACCGTCCAGCCTGAAAGCCAAAGGGAAATAAAGGCAGTAGGTATCGGCTCCCGCGCCCAAATGATCATCAGGATAATGATGATGAGCGACAAGCCCGCGCCTGAGAAAAAATACATCCTGTTGTTGTTGAAATAGTTTTTCTCAAATTCGGTCCGCAACCATTCTTTCAGACCATCACGGGCTCTTCCGAAATGCCGATGATTTTTCTTTTTCAACTCGATCTCATCCCGAAGTCCGGAAAAAAGACCACGCGCAACGGCACTTTCTCCCATGGAAAGCGGTGCATTATCACCAGTTTTGACAAGCCGGTACTTACCTGAACTGTCTTCTGAAATAGTCAGAAAGCCCTTCACCGCCATATTGACAATCGCTGCCGTGAAGACCTTGTCATCAAACCCCATTTTGCGGATATAACGCATGGCGGCCGGGGAGTAGTCGGCCGGTGGCTCAAAGAAGGGAATGATTGTCCCGGCCGCAGGATCACGCCCGACACGCCACCAGAGGGCAGAATAATAAATCACCAAAATCAGCAATCCTACTAATCCGACAATCAGTATCCGGTTATCTGCAAGAAGATATCCCAGCCTCTCGCTCTCTGTCGGCCTGGCAACATACCCAACCGGCCAGGAAACCGCGATTGTAAGCCCTTCTTTTGCTCGGAGAGGCTGAGTTGTATAAAAACCGATCCCATCCGCATAATCGCGTGTCTCAAAGGCACGGCCTGCTTCACCCTCATACCCTGTATATGCCGCATAATTAAGAATGGGCGCATCGTTCGGCAGATGGACACGGGCGCTCGCACTCTCAATCTCGAACGCCCAGCCGTTCCCCGTCACATTCCAGTATAACTCGTCAAATTCATCAAAAAATCCGATCTGTCGGGTCGTGTTATAGGTAATGGTATAGCGATGCTCTCCCTTGTCGATAAATGTGTCCTTGCTGCCAATATAGACTCGCAAGCCATTTGAAAGCCGCTCGGGATGGAACGGTTCCGGTTGTCCGTTGCGCGTGACTTCTTCAACCGAAAAGCCAACCCGATATTGATTTCCGGCCTTGTCTTTGTAATCGGTCGGGAAGTCGCGATAAATTCCGCGTCTGATTTCAAGCCCTTCACTGATCACCGTGATCGTCTCTTTAACGGTAAGGGAGGCGTCGGCATGGACCCAGAGATCACTCTCGAAGTTTTTGATGACTTCCCGTGCTCGCAGGTTTTCCGGGGCAACAATGCAAAGCAGAAAGGCCAGCCCCAGAACAGCCAGGGTGCGGCAGGTTAGAATGAAGGTCGAATATTGCATCAAAACCAATCTTCTCCCTGTCAGTCAAACTTCACATCGACCGGCCTGCGTGCAGCTTCTTCATCTTCAGCCAGTTCGAAAAACTCCGCTTTGATGAAATTAAACGTACCGGCGACAAGATTGCTCGGAAATTGATCGACCTTGATATTATTATCGCGAACAACGCCGTTATAGTAGCGCCGTGCCGCCTGTATCTTGTCCTCAACATCGGACAATTGAAGCTGCAGGTTCAGGAAGTTTTCATTCGCCTTGAGTTCAGGATAATTTTCAGCAAGCGCAAACAATGATTTAAGCGCGCCGGTCAGTATATTTTCGGATTCAGCCTGCTCGGCAGGAGAGCCATGGTTTGCCATTGCCTCGCTCCGTGCGCGGGTGACTTCTTCAAAAGTACCGGATTCATGCTTGGCATAACCCTTGACGGTTTCCACCAGATTGGGAATGAGATTATACCGAAGCTTCATCTGAACCTCGATCCCGCTCCAGGCTTCCTTGATCCGTTCCCGAAGACTGACGAAACCGTTATAGGCCACGATCACATAGATGATGACGATGACAATCAGGCCGGTGACAATCAATGTCGAAATCATATCCCTTACTCCTTGATCGCGCGCGCCATCGTGAAAATCTAGCGCGCGGCCACAAGTTTACGGGCAAACTCCTTAAGATTAAATATAGATATCGTTGAGGTTGTAGTTTTTAAGAATTTTCTCCCGATTTTCCTCATTCCAGCGATTTTCCATCTCCTCCCCGGCCAGCGGCTGATAGCAATATCTTGGCTCATCGGGGAAGCGTTGCTGACGCGCATCGATGCCAAGTGCGATAATACGGCTGCGCGCGTGAATGCGCGCGGCATCATAGGTTTCCTCACGATCATCAAGCTGGCTGGTGGAAACATTGAGAACCCGCTTGCGCGGAAAAAATCCGGCGTTAATCGTGACGCGTCGATCCGGGGAAGAATTCGCAAAGGATCCATGCACCAGCTGCCGGTTGACTGCAAACACATCTCCCCCCTTGCACACCAGCGGGACAGCATCCTTAAATCGATCCGATCCGCTCTCCTCCACCAGCTTTCGGATATCGACTTTGCCCGCCCGATGGCTTCCGGGTAGCAGCCATACGCAATTGGCCGGCGTACTTGGATAGAGCTGGGTCATGAAATTGAAGCCATGGGCATTTTCATCCCAGTCCGATGCGTTCCAGTGCGTCGTGCCATCCTGATGCCAGGCGACGGAGGGACCAAGGCCCGGCTCCTTGATAAATGTCACCTCGTTATAGGGGACAAAATCCGGCCCATTTATGGCTTCTGCAACAGCCAGCAACCCCGGATGACCATAGAGGCGCAGGCATGAATCCATCAAATGCAAGTTGCCGTGTAACAACTCAATCGTCCAACTCGGCGCGTCCATCGATGGCGTCGGGTTTGACATTTTAACAGGATGGCGCCCCTTGTTCTTGGTCGTTCCACCAAGCGGATCACTCAATGGCTTGGCAAATCGATAAGGGTATCTAACATATTCCGGACCAAGAGCGGGCTGTCCCTCTGCATCGACCTCGGATTCCGGCGCAACCGGTGCCCGTTTCAAAACAGTCTCGACATCGGCGCGAAGCTCAGCCAATTCTTCATCACCAACAACGTTCTCAAACACATAAAATCCATGTTCTCGATAGGCGTCCAGGATCTCGTGATGCAATTTACCGTCCGCATCAAAACGGATAGGTCCACGGTTTCCAAGAGCGTAAGCCCGCGCCTCACCCTCTTTTATATAGTCCGCCATTGTTTTGGCGTGGTCCTCGGCGGACATCTGGTTCATTGTGTCTGATTCAGCCATTCTTTTTCTCGTTATTGTTTGAACTAAGCAAAGGTAAACCTGCAAGCCTGTTCATATTATTTATTTTTCTACCAGGCAAGCGACCGCCACTCCTCATCCGTCCCCATCACGGCCTTCTCCGCATCATAGGAATATAGCCAGCGCTGCCCTGCCGGGAATCCATCCTGATCCTCCTGTTGATGCTTTGCAAAACGAGCATTCCGCCGGGCAATTTCATCTGGGTCACTCATATGAAATAGATGCTCCGCCGCACGGGATTGCTGCAGAACACGGTTCGCACGAGCTAGCCGAAGCTCTTCATATTTTTTAAGGGCAGTAGGAATATCATCTTCCATCATTTCCAGGCAACGGCCCAGCACCCAAGCATCCTCAATGCTTTGGCCCGCCCCTTGTGCATGATACGGCATCATAGCATGAGCTGCATCCCCCATCAGCACAACCCGATCGGTTACCCACCGGTCCAGCGGGTCGCGGTCAATCATGTTCGTCATAAACAGACTTTCGGTTCCCGCGATCAGCTCCCTTATCTGGTCGTTCCAGCCCTCATATTCTTTCAGGGCGGCATCACGGGACCCTGTCTGGGACCATGACTCCTTAGCATTATCATTATAGGGCCCGATGCCGACCCAGTTAAATAAATCACCCCCCCGGACATAATATAATACCGCAGAGCGATGTGGACCCATCCAGACATAGGAGTTCTGCTCAAAACCCAGGTCCTGCGCAATTTTCACCGGCACAAGCCCCCGCCAAGCGACGCAGCCGGATGGTCGGGGCTTCTCCGGCGCGAAAAATGTCTCGCGCACCATGGAATGCAGGCCATCTGATCCGATCAGGACATCCCCCTTCTCGACTGTTCCGTCACCAAGACGTACCTCGACACCGTTTTCATGTTCGGCAACATCAACGACCTTGCTATTGAGACGGATATTTTCAGGATCCATCGCCTTGACCAATATGTCCAGTAGATCCGCGCGATGAACATGGTAGTAGGGCGCCCCGAAAAATTCTTCGACTTTTGGCATCAGAGGAGTCTTCAGGTAAACTTCCCCGCTCTTGTAGTCCTTAAAAAGATGAGCCTGCGGCGGAACCCCTATTTTCGATAATTCGTCTTTCAAACCGAGATACTCAAGAACGCGGATACTGTTGGGACTTTGTTGCAAGCCGGCCCCAATCTCGGAAAGCTCGGATGCCTGTTCCAGAACGATGTGAGAAATCCCGGCCCGTTGCAAGGTCAGTGAAAGAGCCGCTCCTGCAATACCGCAACCTATGAGTATGACACGCATGTTTTCCTCCCTCCGGATTTTTTCTCCGTGTTATTCTGGAACGCGCTATGTTTTAGCCTTGCAGAGTTGGCGACAAACAACAAGAAAAAAGCAACTCAGCGGACATCCGCATCTATAAGGATGGCACAAAGAAGCGCTGGTTCCGTGCCTTTGTTGACCCATGCGTGATTGGTGCCACGCTGAACAACAACATCATAGGGCTTTAGGTCTCTCTCATCCTCGTCCAGCAGGAGCGTCACATTACCGGAGAGAAGGATGATATGATCAATCGTTTCCGTTTTATGCATCGCCGGATGACGACTTGTATCCGGTTGCTCATGCTCCGCGCCCATTGCAGCAAACCGTGCCTTTACAATTTTTGCAAATTCCGCTTCGCTGATCGATGGATCGACGGGCGGGACAAGAAACCATCTAAATTTATGGCCGCCCTGCTCGGGGGATAATGTCACGGGCATCGCACCTCGGTCTTCGCTGCTGAGGCTGTCGACATCGGAGCCGACTGAATTCCATATATCCCTGAGATTGCCTATTTGCCCGCCCGGTGGCCCATCCAGGGTAACAATCGAGCGGCCTTTGTCATTATGTCCGGTGATAATCCGCCGGAGTTCAAATCCGAAATCCATCTCCCGCCTCCCTTTGCGCTTTTATTTCTTATTGCCGGCTGCTGCCGGGAATTCACGTCCGGAATTTCTAACCCGATAGAGCTTTACACAACATTGGGGGGCCGGCAAATAAAAAGGCCGCAAACCCGGTAGTGGGTTTACGGCCCCGGAGCGACCATCCGCAGTGACGGCGACGGACGGTCTATCCGGTTAGGAAGCAGGAAGCAGAACTTTATCGATGACGTGGATAACGCCGTTTGACTGCTCGACATCTGCGATCGTGACATTCGCAATGTTACCTTGCCCATCCTTCAGCATGATGGTGTCGCCCTTGTACATAGCGGTATAAACACAGCCACCGACCGTCTTGACAGGATGGGCTCCGCTATCATCATCAACCATGCCTTTGATGGGCTCAGAAAGAGCTTTCGCAGCTACTACACGGCAGGTAAGGATTTTCGTTAGCATTTCCTTGTTTTCCGGCTTCAGCAGGGTTTCAACCGTGCCTTCAGGCAGCGCAGAAAATGCGGCATCCGTCGGCGCAAAGACGGTGAAGGGGCCTTCTCCCTGAAGGGTCTCGACAAGACCGGCAGCCTTGACGGCGGCAACCAATGTTTCATGATCCTTGGAGTTGGAGGCATTCTCAACGATGTTCTTGCTTTCATACATCGGCGCGCCGCCAACCATCGGATTATCAGCGGACGCAGCACATCCGGCAACTGCAACAGGCAGAGCAAGCGTTGCTGCGAGTAGCGTATTCTTGAGTCTCATTCCTATTCTCCTTGTTAAGCACCTAACCCCTCAATGGGTCGGTTACAGGGAGTAACGAGCGGACTTCAAAAATAGTTTCAGTCGCCGAAGAATTTTTTAAATTTCTGTTGCCTTGCCCGTTGCTAAGACGGGCCCGGTCGGCTGACCAGCAGGAGACCCTCCCGCCGGCTCATCGCTGATGGCAATGATTGCGTTCGGGAATTTATCACGCAGATCTTCGGGCACAGTGACCTCACCTCGGCTCGCTGTCGGTACCAGACCAAGCGATACAGGATCATTCCCGCCCTCAATGAGCCAAAGTTCGAAGGATCGTCCGGACGCCGGTTCGCCTTCTACCCGATTGACCTTCATGATACCGCTTCGCGCATCATAGAGAGTAACCAATTCCACATCCCCGTTTTCACCGGAAAGTTCGGCAACAAACACGGGAGGAGCAATCGCCTCTGGCCCTTCCGGACCAGAAATGATACCGCTGTAAAGTCCGGCAACGATGACCAGCGCCGCAAGGGAGATGGCGCTCAGGCCGCGCCAGAACCCAACATTTCCCCACCAGCCGGAGGCGCGCGCCAAATCGCTCCCAGTCGTTCCAAAAACTTCCGCCTCAAGCTCCGACAAAACCCTTGCAGGCGGAGTCACAGGTTCAAACTCTTCTTCAAGGTCCGCGAAATGTCCTTCCCAAAACTGAACACGTGACTGCAGCGACGACTCGGAAGAAAGGCGCGCCGCAAAGGCTTCCCTCTCAGCGTGAGGCAGGACTCCCAGCACATACTCTGCGGCGAGTATGTCATCCGGATCCTTTATGTCGTCCTCAGTTGTCATCTTTCGAGACACTCTTTCAGTTTCAAAAGGCCGCGGCGCAGCCAGGTTCGTACTGTATTCAGCGGAATTTCCTGTTGTTCCGCCAGTTCCTGATAACTATAGCCTTCCAGATAGGCACCGCGTATCGCGACTGCCCTCGCTTCCGGTAATTCATCCAGACAGCGCTCTATCCCTCGCCGATCGGAAGACAAGATTGCCTCTTTCTCGGGGTTCGCAGTTTCATCAGACAAATCAACCATTTCATCGATATCAACCGCGTCCGGCTTGCTCGCCCTGATCCTGTCAATCGCATGATTTCGCGCAATCGCAATCAGCCATGACATCGGACTGAAATCACTCGGTGCAAATTTGGAAGCATCTCGCCATATCTTGACATAGACTTCCTGCAAGGCGTCTTCCGCTTCCGCCCGATTATTTAAGATACGAAGGCAGACTCCGAAAAGTTTCGGACTTGTAGCGGAATAAAGATCGGTAAAGGCTTCCCGGTTTCCGAGCGCAACACGGCCAATTAATCTTGAGATATCATCTGCGGTCAAAAGCACTCACTGTCCCTAAGCTCTTTACTTCTCATGGGTTAATGCTAGGGAACGTAGGGTGGATTGTCACCCGTTTTTAACAGCCAAGGGGCCTCGCAACCTGATGTCAAAGCGAGAATGTCGTTATTGCATTTGCATTTTTCGGGTTTTTATTCACCCTAAAAAATATGTCTGTAAAATGAGAACTCATAGCATGCATACCGCATATCCAAAAAGGTGGATAGAATGACAGAAAAAGAAATCAGCACTCATGATGCGGAAGACGACATTCGCAACGAGACCATCAAGATCTATGTAAATGGAAAAATTGTTCCGCGCGCTGAAGCCACCATTTCCGTGTATGACTCAGGTTTCATGCTGGGGGATGGTATGTGGGAAGGAATGCGGCTTTACAACGGGAAGTGGGCGTTTTTCGATGAGCATATGGACCGGCTTTTCGATAGCTGCAAGGCCATCTCTCTGGATATCGGCATAGATCGGGCGGGCGTGCTGAAGGCCCTCACACAAACCGCCGAAGCAAATGGTATGACACACGATGTGCACTGCCGGCTTATGATTACACGGGGTGTCAAGTCCAAACCATTTCAGCATCCAGCCTTGTCAAAATCCGGTCCGACAATCGTCATTATCATGGAACATTCAAAAGTGGCCGCGCATCTTCAATCCAAAGGAATTTCGTTGGCAACGGTGCCACAGGTGCGAGGTCTACCGACGTCGCAAGACGCCAAGTACAATTCACATTCCAAGCTCAACTGCGTCATCGCCTGTCTTCAGGCGGAACAGGCTGGCGCCGATGAGGGCCTGATGCTTGATCCGCATGGGTTTGTCAATACGACGAATGCTTGCAACTTCTTCATCGTACGCAAAGGAGAAGTCTGGACCTCTACCGGGGATTATTGCATGAACGGCGTCACCCGGCAGAAAGTAATTGATCTTTGCAAGACGAATGGCATTCCCGTATTTGAGAAGAACTATTCTCTATATGAAGCCTATGGAGCGGACGAAGCTTTCCTGACCGGCACATTCGGCGCCCAGACTCCGGTTTCTCAAATCGACGGGAAAAAGATCGGGGAGCAGGACGGCATCGGGCCCGTTACCGCCCGCCTTCAAGGCCTTTATCGGGAACTTATCGCGCAGAATACGCAAAGCTGATCCGGGCACAAAAAACCCGGATCGAAAGCCGGGTAATTTGTTTTTTCAGGTTCTGGTTAGTAGCTGATTGCGCTGATCAGCTTCCATTTATCTCCCTGTACCTGATAAAGCGAGGCGCTGTTGCGTGCATCCGGACCCAAATGGTCCTCTGCGGAGAAGCTGTAAGGTGCGCCGCCAAAGATATTCTGGTAGTCCTTGATGCTCTCAATGGCTTCTGCAACATTGTCAGCTGTCGGCTCCGGCCCTGCTTTTTCGAGAGCCATTGCAAATACTTCCATCAAATCGTATCCGGCGATTGACTGCAGCACAGCGTCATCACCAAACCGCTCCTTGTACTTGTCCATCCAGGCTTTCACTTCCGGCGTCGCATCCTCATAGTAAGGAATTGGCGACTGACCGGTGCCGTACAGTCCCTCAGTCAGGCCCTTCGCCAAAGTTACATTCTCAGGAACGTATCCGGCAGAGCTGACAACAAAAATCGGCTCATAGCCAATTTTCTTGGCAGTTGCCATGCTACCGATCGTCTCACCGATGATCGTGCCAAGACAAACCAGTTCCACGCCTTCAGATTTCAGCTGCGCGATCTGGGACGAGAAATCTTTTGCCCCGCGCTTGAAGTTTGTCTTCACAACTTCATCCAGCCCCATGTCCTTGGCCTGATCTTCGCATCCGTGAAGCACGTTCTTGCCGAAATCATCATCCTGATAGAGAACGCCAATTTTTTTGACGCCATTGTTGTCAACAAAGTATTTAACTGCGGCCTGCATCTGGTCACTGTACGGAGTGAACCCACCGAATTTAAGTTTATGGTGCGGCAGGAACATTTCGTTGGCTGCGGTAACAGGGAAAATGTTCATAACCCCCATTTTTAGGGCGCGAGGCATTGTCACCATGTTTGGTGGCGTCCCGAGGGCACCGATAAGCGCAAAGACCTTATCTTTCTTCAGGAGTTTATCGCCTGCTTGCGCCGCCTTGTTCTGCTGATATGCAGAGTCTTCGACAATAAGCTCGATCATGCGGCCATGGATACCACCTTTGGCATTAATCTCCTCTACCGCCATGCGCATCCCGTTCGTTACCGGTACACCCCATAGCGCGACAGGCCCGGAGAGAGGTTGATGCGATCCAAGCACAATCTTATCATCATAAATCCCCTGATCCGCCGAGGCGATACCGACGGAACCTGCAAACACCGCCACCATTGCCGTCGCGGCAGCAAGTGAAATTTGCAAAAAACTTCTGCGTTTCATTTGTTTTCTCCCAATTAGTTCCCTGATATTACTATAATAACCCATTTTTCTAATTTACGGAAATCCCTACATTATTCGTACATCGTGTCGATCAGTGACTTGTATTTTTGGTTGACGAAGGAGCGCTTCAATTTCATCGTCGGAGTCAATTCATCGTCTTCCGCCGTCAGCACTTCGTCAATCAGTCTGAAATCCTTGATGGTTTCCACTTGAGCGAAATTCTTGTTGACCGCTTCCACCTCACTCCGGATCAGATCCAGGACCTCCTGAGCGCGGCATAAACTTTGAAAATTGGTAAATGGTACGTCCTTGTCCTGGGCGTATTTTTCAACATTTTCATGATCAATCATGATCAGCGAGGTCAGGTATTTCCGCTTATCCCCGATGACCACGGCGTCGGAGACGTAAGGACTGAACTTCAGCTGGTTTTCAATTTCCGACGGGGTAATGTTCTTGCCGCCCGCCGTGATGATAATATCCTTCATACGGTCGGTAATCTTCACAAAACCATTGTTGTCGATATAACCGACATCTCCGGTATGCAACCATCCGTCCGTAACCGTTTCTGCTGTCTTTTCCGGCTGATTGAGGTACCCGAGGAAGACATGCGGCCCCTTAAGAAGGATTTCTCCTTCATCTGAAATACGCACCTCGGTTTCCGGTGCAGCAACGCCGACGGAACCAAGCTTGAATTGGTTTGGCATGTTCGTCGTTGCAACGCCGGTATTTTCCGTCTGGCCGTACACCTCGTACATATCAAGGCCGAGTGCCAGATACCATTTGATCAGATCGGGAGAAATGGGAGCAGCACCGGATCCAAGATAATGCGCCCGGTCCAGACCGAGAAGCCGCTTTACATTCCTAAGAACCAACTGATTGGCGAGCCAGAATTTGGCTTTTTCCAACCCTGTCGCCTCCTCACCGTTCAATTTGCGTTCTGCGATCTTATACCCAGCGCCGATCGCCAGTTTATAGGCAAACTGCTGCAACTTAGTCGCTTCCTTCAACTGTAAGGTAATCGCCGAATAGAATTTTTCCCATATGCGGGGAACCGCGAAAAAAACTGTGGGAGATACTTCCCTGATATTTTCGGGCACCGTATCCGGGCCTTCAACAAAATTGATCACCGATCCTGCAAAAAGCGGCAAGAATACGCTAAACGATCGCTCCGCCACGTGGCAAAGCGGCAAGAACGAGAGTTGCTCATCTTCCGGCCCGAATCCGATAATAGGCGTCAGGTTTGAAATCTGGAACATCAGGTTACGATGGGAGATCATCGCGCCTTTCGGTGGCCCGGTCGTTCCCGATGTATAGATCAGGATCGCAAGGTCCTCGGCTTTTGAGAGGGCGATCTGTTCTTCCCAGAAATCAGGGAGCTCCTTATGATAGGCCTCGCCCAGCTCATACAGCTCCTCAATGCTGATAACCTGGTCATCGTCAAAATCGCGGAGCCCTTCCATATCGAGGACAATGATTTTCAGAAGTTCCGGAAGTCTCTCCCGCACCTCCAGAATTTTATCCAGCTGTTCTTCATTTTCGGCAACGAATATCCGGGTTCGGGAATCATTACAAAGATACTCGACCTGTTTCGGACTGTCCGTCGTGTACACACCATTGCTGACGCCCCCGACACCAAGGATTCCCATATCAAGATAGAGCCATTCCGGGTTGTTATCGCTTAAGATCGAAACCGTTTCGCCTCGCTTGAGGCCAAGGGCGACCATGCCAAGCCCACAGGCGCGGGCGCGGGCGCCATACTCGGCCCATGTGATGCTTTGCCAGATGCCGAATTCTTTCTCGCGCATGGCAATCTTCTGGTCATGCTGCTTTACCCGCGCCCAGAAAAGCTGCGCCGTTGTCTCGGCGCCGTCGATAACGGTTGGCGGATATGTCATTGCATTCATCTTGTTCCTCCGGCCACAGACACCCCCTAACGCCAGGTCTTCCGCTTCTTCCATCGGCGTTTACCGCGCACGCCGTGATCCTGGATACCAAGATAAAATTCCCGGATATCCTCCTTTTGCAGCAAATTCTCCGTCGTATCTTCCATGACGATGCGGCCAACCTCCAGCACATAGCCGAAATCCGCTGTATGAAGCGCAATGTTAGCGTTTTGCTCCACCAGAAGCATGGTTACCCCCTGCTCCACATTCAGGCGTTTGATAATCGCAAATATTTCCTTCACAAGAAGCGGGCTTAAACCGAGGCTGGGTTCGTCAAGCAGCATCAGCTTCGGACGCGACATCAGGGCACGGCTGATCGAGAGCATTTGCTGTTCCCCGCCCGAGAGCTGGCCGGCCGGCTGGCTCGACCTCTCTTTCAGAATAGGAAAGTAGCTGTGAACAAGCTCCACATCCTTGGCAACCCCGTCCCGGTCATTTCGCGTATAGGCGCCCATCATCAGGTTGTCATATACACTCAGGAACGGAAACACCTCCCGGCCTTCCGGCACATGGCTGATCCCGCGGCGCATGATCCAGTCGGGATCGCGCTTTTGAATCTCCTCTCCGTCGAATTCAACGACCCCCTTTTGCGGATCCATAATGCCGCTGATAGTTTTCAGGATCGTCGTTTTCCCGGCACCATTGGCGCCAAGGACTGTCGCAATCTGCCCTTCACGCACATCGATTGAAATCCCGCGAATGGCCATGATGGGACCGTAATAGGTTTCAATATTCCGGACTTTCAGAATGGATTCCGTCATTCTTGCTCTCCCAGATAGGCCTTGATTACCTCGGGATCATTCTGAACCTCCTGCGGGGAGCCATGCGCCAGCATCCGTCCATAGTTCAGAACCAGCACTTCATCGGAAACTTCGGATACCAGCCCCATATCATGCTCAACCATAAGAACGGTAATGCCGAGATCTTTCTTGATATCGTCAATCCAGAAAGACATATCCTGAGTTTCCTCCACATTGAGGCCTGATGACGGCTCATCAAGGAGGATCAGCTTGGGCTCAGTACAGAGCGCACGGCCGAGTTCCACAACTTTTCGCACCCCATATGGCAAATTCATGATCATGCTGTCGCGATAATGCTGAAGGTCGAGAAAATCGATAATGTCCTCCACCTTCTCCCGATGCGCCACCTCCGCTTGCCGGACGGATGGCAAAAACAACAACTCGGAAAACATGCCGGTGCGTGAATGACAATGCCGACCAACCAGCAGGTTTTGCAGGACAGATGCATGTTCAAACAATTCGATGTTCTGAAATGTCCGCGCGATGCCGAGGCTCGCAATCGCATGAGGCGGAACTTTCGTTATGTCCTGCCCATCGAACGTCATCGTCCCTTCGGTTGAGTCATAAATACGGCTGATCAGATTGAAAATTGTCGTTTTACCGGCTCCGTTCGGGCCGATAATCGTAAAACATTCCCCCTGCTTGATCTCAAAATTCACCCCATCAACGGCCTTCACGCCGCCAAAGTTGATCGCCAGGTTTTCTGCCTTGAATAACGTCATTTCAACCGTTCCGACTTCATATAGGCTTTCTGCCGCTTGAAGGTCGCCTTCTTATAGACAGGGAACATCTGGAAATAGAGTTTGATCTTTAGCCAGCGGCCATAAATACCATAGGGCTCGAAAATGATCACAAGCACCAGGATTAGTCCGAAGATGAAAGGTTCGATACCCGGCGTCTCCGCGATGGTAACAGGCAGATAGTCCTTCATAATTGCCAGCCCCTGCGGTAATGCCAGAACGAAAATCGCGCCGAAAATGGCCCCGTGAAGCGAACCGATCCCGCCCACAACAACCAGCACCAGCAATTCAAGAGACTGGAAAATGGTAAAACTTTCCGGAGACAAGAAACCCAGTTTATGAGCGAAAAGAGCGCCGGCAAGTCCGGTAATACCTGCGCTTAGAGCAAAGGCCTTGGTTTTGACTTGCGCCAGATTAACACCCATGCTCTGAGCAGAAATCTCGGAATCTCGAATGGCCATCATCGCCCGACCGGTTGGCGAGCGAAGAAGGTTTATGGAAAACAGGAGTACGAGCAAAAGCATCCCGAGGCACAGGAAGTAGAATGGCGGGCCATCCGTAAGCTCCATGTCCCCGACATAAAGTGACTCAACAAGTAATCCCGAATATCCGTTCGTCACACTCTCCCAGCGCGAGAGAATTTCCTCAATCACGAGGGCAAAGGCGAAGGTCGCGATGGCAAGGTAAATTCCTGTCAGCCGCAGGACCGGAATACCGATCGCTACCCCTGCCAATGCCGCAAAAATTGCAGCGACCGGCATTGATATGAAAAAGGAGAAAACAACCGGCTCCTCCACGAAAGGAAGCGGAATACCATTTCCGGTCAGGACGGCCTCCGTGTAGGCGCCTATGCCAAAAAAGGCAGCGTGACCGAGACTGACCAGTCCCGTATATCCGGCCAGCAGCATCAACCCTACCCCCGCAATGGCGACAATGTAGAGCTGAGTCAATTGCCCGATGTAATACCCTTCCAGAAAGAATGGCGCCGCGAAGACGATGAGCAGCAAAAGACCATATGACCAGTAATATCCTGAATGCTTCGCAATTCGAATGTCCTGGTTATAGTCTGTCTTGAACAAAAACCGCATGGTTATACCCTCTTACCGGTTTTTTGTCCGAACAGCCCTTGTGGCCGGACGACCAGGACAATGAGCAGGACAACATAGGCGGCGACATTCTTGAAGCCCGGCGGCAAATAAAAACCGGCTAGCGTTTCAATGATGCCAATGATCAGCCCGCCAACGACCGCTCCAGGAATAGAGCCAAAACCTCCCAACACCGCAGCAGGGAACGCCTTCAATCCGATAAATCCCATGCTCGTATCAATCAACGTCGTCGGGGCAAGCAGGATACCAGCCGCGGCGGCAACAGCGGCGCTAATCCCCCAGATCATCGAAAAAACCGCCTTTACTGGTATCCCCATGTAATAGGCGGCCAGCTGGTTTTGTGATGACGCCTGCATAGCGATGCCGAGGCGCGTGTGGGTAAAAAATGCATAAAGAACTGCGCACAGGATAATCGTCGCAACAATCACGGAAATATCCGTCTGCGAGATTACCAGGGAGCCCATCGATTCCGGAACGAGCTGCATTCCCTCGCTCGAGAACGGAGTCGAAATCGCATAGGTTTCGGTGCCCCATCCGGGCATCATGCCCGCCGCACTCCGGGCCATGTAGCCAAAACCGATTGTGACCATAACGATAGAGAACTGCGGCTGCCCCAGAACCGGACGAAGGAAGATCCGGTCAACCATGTTTCCGGCAAAGAACATGCAGACGATTGCCGCCGCAGCGCCGACCCAATAATTCCAACCCAGAATGGAAATGAAGGTATAGGCGAGAAACGCCCCCAACATCATCAACTCGCCCTGCGCGAAGTTGACAACTTCCGTCGCCTTGTAGATTAAAACAAACCCGAGTGCGACGAGAGCATAAATACACCCGATCGACACGCCCCCGATGACCAGTTGCAAAAATTCAAACAGGATAGCCTCCCACTATTGTTCGATTTTTGTTATTTTTATCCGTATTCTTAATGTCGGGAAAATACGGCAATTGAACGGAGTATAGGCAAGCGTTTTGCTCAGCGTCAATAAAACATTTTAGTAATACGAGTGTTTTTTTGTTCGCATTTTCAATATAATTTGAATGGTATGTAAATATCAATTTTTTATAAGTATAAGTATTTTAATATTTCATAAAATATGCATATATATTTAAAAATTATCTATTTTTTATTCAGAAGATGCTCTCATATCGCTTTTCCGCAGGTTCATAATTTGTGGTTTAGCGGCACTCGGCAATCTCCTTTTTATTGCACTGCGTGACGGCCATCGCAAATCCGCCGGTTTCCTGACGGTAAGATTTTGTTATATTTGCAATTTCAAATATCTGCCTTTAGGCTCTTCCCCTGTTAATTGCGGCCCTTCACCAAGCTTAATAAAACCGGACTAGCCACTACGAAGCGGGAGTGTAATATGCAACAAAATCCAAAAGGCAATTCAAGAACAACAAAAGGACGTGGGCATCTTTATGATTCAATTGTGGATACAATTGGTGACACACCCTGTATCCGCATCAATCGGCTCGCACCAAAAGGTGTTGAGATTTACGTAAAAGCAGAATTCTTTAATCCGGCTGCATCCGTCAAAGATCGTCTGGCGATCTCCATCATTGAGGAAGCCGAGAGACGTGGTGATCTTAAGCCCGGACAAACCGTAATTGAGGCAACCAGCGGCAATACGGGTATCGGGCTTGCCATGGTATGCGCGGCAAAAGGCTACCCTCTCGTCGTTACGATGGCAGACAGCTTTTCAATTGAACGGCGTAAGCTCATGCGCTTTCTAGGCGCCAAGGTCATCCTCACCCCTCGAGCGGCAAAAGGGTTTGGCATGTATCAAAAGGCGAAGGAGCTGGCTGACGCAAACGGATGGTTCCTTGCCCGTCAGTTTGAAACCTCTGACAATGCGCTAATCCATGAAAACACTACCGCACGCGAGATATTGGCAGATTTTGATGGCCAGCGTCTTGACTACTGGGTCAGTGGGTATGGCACGGGCGGCACGGTGACTGGTGTCTCCCGGATATTGAGAAAAGAGCGCCCGAAGACGAAGATCATCCTGACAGAGCCTGCTAATGCGCAATTGGTTGGCAGCGGCGTACCGCAAGAGCGCGATGCAAGCGGATCGCCAAGTGAAGGACATAAATCCTTTGAACCCCATCCGATTCAAGGCTGGACCCCGGACTTCATTCCTTTGGTTCTGCAGGAAACTCTGGACAAAGGGAACTATGACGAGCTGATTCCAATCCCCGGACCGGAAGGCATAGCATGGTCTCAAAAGCTGGCGCAGCAGGAAGGAATCTTTACCGGCATTTCCGGCGGATCAACTTTCGCGGTTGCCATGAAAGTTGCGGAAAAGGCGGAACCAGGTTCCGTCATTCTCTGTATGCTGCCCGATACCGGAGAACGTTATCTGTCCTCCCCGCTTTTCGAGAATATCGTCGAAGATATGACGGATGAGGAAATCGCCCTGTCTCTCTCCACGCCCGGCTATCATATGCCTGAGGCATAGTTTTCAGGGCGACAGTTTAACCCCGCATAGATGCTAAACAGCGTGTTTGGCAATCGGTGCGGGTTTTTTGCTTCGCAAGATTAAGCTGATCTTCCGACGAGAACGCAGCCGCCGACAATCAGAACTGTGCCGATAATCCGCATCGGCGTAACGTTTTCATTCAGCAAAAGTATACCGAAGAGCATAGTGACAACAAATCCGATGCCCACAAAAGGATAGGCCACGCTCAGATCAACCTTTGACAAGACCCACACCCAAAGCGCAACGCTCAGCGCATAAATAATCAGTCCAAGCCAGATAAAAGGCGACAGGGCCGCCGCGATGAAAGAATCCACAATGCCGGATTGCATCGCCGCCTGCATTTTCTCATCTCCGACTCCGAGCTTCAGTACGAGCTGCGCGCAAGCCGAAGAGAATACCGTCAGCAGGATAAGGCTTAGAACAAGTAATGACATTTAATTTGGCTCCGTTAAAACCGCATCGCACAGAAAATTCAGAATTGTATATATTTTGCCAGAAACAGGACAATCACAAAGCTCACGCCAACCAACTGGCTCGCCCTGTCCTTGATTGCAAAGACCACCGGATCATCCGGAATTTCACTCCGGCGGGCGCATACCCAGATATGATTGCCCCAAAACAGAACCAGAAGGCAAAGCAGCCATAGAGCTTCCGGCGTCGAGTATGACCGCAACACAAACGAGCTGTTGATATAGAGTGCAAGAATCACAACTGCTGCCGTGAAATTCGTTATCCCAAGGGCGAACATGGTTTCACTGTCGTCTGCCGAATAGCCCCGTCCACGGACCTTGCTGCTCTTTTCTGTAAGCGCCGATACTTCGATATAGCGCTTCATGAAGGCGAGGCTGACAAAGATAAAGACCGAAAACGCGATCAACCAGGAAGAAAGCTCAACCCCCGAAGCCGCCGCGCCCGCGACAACACGCATGGTATAGAGAATTGCCAGCGTCATCACATCGACCGTCGTCACCCGCTTCAGCAGGAAGGAATAGGCGTTGGTAATCGCAAAATAGACCAGTAGTACAACGACAAATGCGATTGGCAGAAAGGCAATCGAAACGGCAAAGGCGAAGAGTGGAAATCCAACCGCACCGGCAACACCCAATGGCAAAGGAAGCGCGCCCGATGCAATCGGACGATATTTCTTGCTGCGGTGCCGGCGATCCTCTTGCAGATCAAGAAGGTCATTCAGGAAGTAAACGCCTGAAGCACAAAAACTGAAACAGATAAATGCGAGAACCGTCGCCCACAGATGCGCAAAGTCAAAATACTCATGCGAAGTGACCAGCGGGACAAAAATCAATATGTTTTTCGCATATTGGTGCGGCCGCATTTCTTTTACAAAGGCCTTAAGCGTCGAACTTTCGGATTTATGCTGCCAGCTCAGCTTTCCGGCTTTTTCAGCTTCCGCAACGTTACTGGTCGGCGCATTCACCATGATATTGGCAGCAGCGGCCCGCCAGATCGGCGTATCCGCGGAACTATCGCCTGCATAGGCAAAATCTTCGTCCCCCAACAACTCCCGGATAGCAGCAAGCTTGTTATCGCCCTTGAGGTTGTTCTCGCCCGAAGTCGCCATAACCTTGTCAAAGATACCCAGATGCTCAGCCACCTGATTGGCATAATTCCGGTGCGATGCTGTTGCGAGAATAATCTCCTTACCCTCCGCTTTCAGCTGCTTCAGATACGCGATAAGCCCCTCTTCATAGGGCAGGTACTCCGCATCAATATCGACGCTTTCCGCTATTTTTTCCTTGGCGAAGGCACGGCCTTTCAACAACCACATTACCAACTGAAATATCCTGAAGGGGTTGCCCTTCAAATACCGCAGCAGTGATTCCACGAAAAGATCCGTACGAACCAGCGTACCATCCAGATCAACGACGACATACTTCACGTTATCAACCAATAGACTTTTACCCTTGATCTCGGCCGCGCAAACTCATGAAAGTACTGGACAAATCCCCGAATTTTACGGCTTTCAATTAACCATGAAGAAACAGTATGTACCGGAAAATCCTTAATTTTAGCTTTCTTTTCTCATTCTAGAAAAAACACCGCGATGGGCCAGCGTTAACCATAATTATAGAGTGAATTATCGATCCGCGTGACATTTTTACGATGACGCTATGAATGCAATGAAAAGGGCATCCAAGCAAGTGATGTGCGTCATATCTTATTCCCCTTTGCCCGTAAAATCCGGATTGGTGTCGGATCAAGAGATATGCGCAGCGGTGTTTCAAGGCAAATATCCCCGTCACATTGGCAGGGAAATACTTTTGAGGATTTTATCGAAATTTCCTTATCTGTCGTCAATGTCTCGACATCAGACAATCGCGACATTCGATTAAAGAGGAGCGCCATGCCGTACCGAAACGCGGCAACTAAGCCGGCGTTCTTAAGCAACACGACATCAAATCTTGGTTTTTCTATTCCGCCCTCCGCGGCAATGAGGAAAGGCCCGCCATAGTATCGAGCCTTGGAGATCACGACCGAAGCGGCAATATAGTGCTTTCCTTCGATGCTAACCTCGAGCTCCATATCACGGAAGCCCGGTGATGCGCGGAATGCTGCAAAGACATACGCAAATGCACTAAACCGTTTTTTCTCGCCCGGGCGCAGCGCCGCAACGGTCAAGGAATCATAGCCCGCGCCCACCATCAGCAAAAAGCGCTTTTCATTTGCTCTTGCGGCATAAGCCGGTACCGGTAATGCCGTCGCTAGTACCTTGATCGCTTTTTCGATTGAGGCACCAACGCCAATTTCTCGTGCAAGCACATTCGCAGTGCCAAGTGGAATGACTCCAAGCGGTAATTCTCCGCCATCAAGCCCGTTCAGAATTTCCAATACCGTTCCGTCTCCTCCTGCCGCAACCAGCACGATATCGGGATCGTTCCGCGCCACCAGCTCTCGGGTCATTTCCGTTGCATGGCCCGGCCCCATGGTTTTCAATATCTCTACTTCACAATCCGTATCCGCAAGGCAGAGCAGCGCTTTGGAAAAGCGATTTTTGTTACGCATACCTGATGTCGGATTGTGGATAATTACCAGACGCCGCTTTGACAGAGTCATGAGACTGACTTTCTAACGCAACAAAATCATAACTGCACAGTCATCAAACTGACTCTCTAGAGGCCTAACACTTGCCCATATGATTGTTTCGCCATTGAAACCATTTGATGACCGTTTGATGACACGCGAAAAGAGTCATGCGTAATGGATGCTCGCACAGTAACTCATAAGTATCGTTCGATCTGGATTTCAGACATTCATCTAGGGACACCCGGATGCAAGGCGAATTTCCTGCTCGATTTCCTGAGAAGCACCAAAAGCGATAATCTTTACCTCGTCGGGGATATTATCGACGGATGGAGCCTGCGGCAAGGCTGGTATTGGCCCCAGGAACATAATGACGTCATCCAAAAGCTTCTGCGAAAAGCACGGCAGGGCACCCGGGTTGTCTTCATTCCCGGCAATCATGACGAATTTGCCCGGCACTATGTCGACCTTGAGTTCGGGTCCATTAAGGTCCTCCATGAAACCATCCACAAGACAGCGGACGGGCGGGAGTTTCTTGTTCTGCATGGTGACGAATTTGACGTCGTCGTGAAATATGCCCGCTGGCTGGCTTATCTCGGGGACTGGAGTTACGGGCTATGCCTGAAGCTCAATGATGTTCTGAATGCCGCTCGCGCCCGCCTTGGATATCCCTATTGGTCGCTCTCGGCCTATTTAAAGCTAAAGGTGAAAAACGCGGTGAAGTTCATCGCGGATTTCGAAAATGCGCTTGCCGATGTCGCTCGCGACCGCAAGGTAGACGGCATTATCTGCGGCCATATCCACCATCCCGAAATCCGGGACATCAACGGCGTGACATATTGCAATGATGGCGACTGGGTCGAGAGCTGCTCGGCGTTGGTAGAGCATTTCGACGGTCATCTGGAACTAATCCACTGGATGGGCGCAGCGGCCTCCCTCTCCGATTCACAAGGAAACAAAACATGCGACTCATCCTCGTTACCGATGCCTGGCATCCTCAAGTCAATGGGGTTGTTCGGACGCTCTCGAACCTGAGGGATTATCTGACGGGGCTCGGGGATGAGGTCGTTATGCTAACGCCGGAGCTTTTCATCTCCGTTCCCTGCCCGACCTATCCGGAAATCCGCCTGTCCCTTCTTCCGGCAAGGAAAATCAGGAAGATTTTTAACGACACGCCGCCAGACGCAGTGCACATCGCAACGGAAGGGCCTCTCGGATATGCAACAAGACGTTATTGCCTCAAGAATGACATTCCCTTCACAACTGCCTTTCACACACGCTTCGCCGAGTATGTCCACGCCCGTATCCGGCTGCCATTACGCTGGGGTTACGCCGGACTAAAATGGTTTCATCGCCCGTCCCGTACCATCATGGTCGCAACACCGAGCCTCGAGACTGATTTAGAAAGCCGCGGCTTTCGTCATATCCGGCGTTGGACCAGAGGGATCGACACTACGCTCTTTCACCCGCGGGAAAAAGCCGCGCTTGTTTATCAGCGCCCGATCTTTCTCTATGTCGGTCGCGTTGCCGTGGAAAAGAATATCGAAGACTTCCTAACCCTAGATCTGCCGGGGACCAAAGTCGTCGTCGGGGATGGCCCAATGCGAAAAGAATTGGAGCGTAAATACCCTGCCGTCGCGTTCCTCGGCCTGAAAGAGGGGGAAGAACTCGCCCGCGTCTACGCGAGCGCCGATGTTTTTGTGTTTCCAAGCAGAACCGATACCTTCGGCCTGGTCCTTCTGGAAGCGCTCGCGAGCGGTGTGCCTGTGGCGGCTTATCCGGTGACCGGGCCACTCGATGTGATCGGAGATCATCCGGTGGGCGTGCTGGATGAGGATCTGGAAAGTGCAGCGAAGAAAGCGCTTGAAATTGATCCGGCGGCCTGCCGCGACTACTCAATGAACTATTCATGGGCAACCAGCGCTGCGCAATTTAAAGACAACCTGGTGATCTTTACATCCACCGAGAACGCATCGGCGGCTGTGCAGTCGGACGAAAAAGCGGGCACTCTCGATCCTGAGTATTTGCTTAAAAAGTAAGTCGCGAGTGATCCGGCTAACCTTGAAAGACGTATTCGAGGTTATGATACGGATTTCTTCCACAATACAGCCTGCCTGATCGTGACAAAACAAACCTCTCGTGATCCCATTTCAATCCATTGGTTTCGTCAGGATTTGCGCCTGTCCGACAATCCGGCGTTAATGGCCGCAGCGGAGGCAGGCAGCTTGATACCGGTATATATCCTCGATGATGAGAATGCAGAAGAATGGAAGATGGGTGGAGCAAGCCGCTGGTGGCTTCATCGTTCCCTTTCCTCCTTGAATGGCTCATTACAGGGAAAGCTCCTGCTTTTCCAAGGCA
The DNA here is from genome assembly GCA_002706985.1 of Sneathiella sp. Lineage (GTDB taxonomy): Bacteria > Pseudomonadota > Alphaproteobacteria > Sneathiellales > Sneathiellaceae > Sneathiella. Next base: position 75,934 of record PAKP01000087.1, read on the forward strand.
ATGCGGAGAAAATACTACCGGCCCTTGCCGAAAAAACCGGAGCAAGCACTGTTACCTGGAATCGCTGCTACGAGCCCTGGCGGATACAGCGCGACAAAAAAATCAAAGCCATTCTTAGTTCTGGCGGCATTGACGTCATTTCAAAAAACGGCTCATTGTTATGGGAGCCATGGGATGTCTTAAAGTCCGATGGAACGCCCTATCGTGTTTTCACGCCTTTCTACCGGAAAGGCTGTCTGAACAGCATATCTCCCAAAAAGCCCGCAAAAGCTCCTTCCGAAATTGACTTTGCTGAAGCCGAAGATCTGAAGGGCGAACTCACGCTCTCGGATATGGGATTGAATCCATCACAGTGGAGTATCGGGAAATCTCCTGACTGGATTCCCGGCGAAATGGGTGCACAAGATGCTTTGACCCATTTTCTGGATAACGGCATTCAGGGGTATAAAGACGGCAGGAATTTTCCGGCGGCTGAAAACTGCTCCCATCTCTCCCCTCATTTGCATTTCGGTGAGATATCGCCGCACCAGGTTTGGTATGCCTTGGCCTTCCGCGAACATCTTTTGGAGGGAGATGAGCACCCGGATCATTTTCGGATGGAACTCGCCTGGCGGGAGTTTTCATACAGTTTGTTGTACCATAATCCTGAATTGCCAAAGAAAAATCTTCAGGACAAGTTTGATCTCTTTCCCTGGCGCAAGGATGAGGATGCGCTTCGCGCGTGGCAGCAGGGGAAGACAGGCATTCCGTTTGTTGATGCCGGAATGCGGGAGCTATGGCAGACCGGCTCCATGCATAACCGGGTCCGCATGGTTACCGCCTCCTTCCTTGTGAAAAACCTGATGATCGACTGGCGGGAAGGCGAGCGCTGGTTCTGGGACTGTCTCGTCGATGCCGACCTTGCCAACAACAGCGCCAGCTGGCAATGGGTAGCCGGATCCGGCGCGGATGCTGCGCCTTATTTTCGCATCTTCAATCCCGCAACGCAGGGCCTGCGCTTTGATCCGGAAGGGGAATACACCAGAAAATACCTGCCCGAACTTGCGGCCCTGCCGGACAAATGGCTTTTCAACCCTTGGGACGCCCCGGCAGACGTCCTGAAGGAAGCCAATGTGGTCCTGGGCGAAACCTATCCCCATCCGATTGTTGGTCTGAAATCATCACGCCGACGCGCATTGGACGCCTTCGCCGACTTGAAGGACAGGTAAAACTCCTAGGACAAGCCCGCCGTATACATCCGGTTCGCAGTCGGACTGATAACCAGTTGATTGACGCACACACGTTTGTCGAGCTGCGCGAGGAACAGAATGGTTTCTCCCAGATCTTCCCCCTGCAGCATCACGGCTTTTTCCTCGTCCGTCACCTTTACCGGCCGGTTTTCGAGAATGGGGGTTGCCACTTCTCCCGGGCAGAGAGCGCAAGAACGAATTCCATTTATAGCCTCTTCCATATTGAGGCTCTCGCTCATGGCGACCATTCCATGCTTCGCAGCAGTGTAGGCTGGCCCAGTCAATTTCGAAACCCGGACCCCAGCCCAGGAGGCGACATTCACGATCAATCCCTCCTTTTGACGGCGCATGATGGGAAGTACGGATCGGCAGCAATAAAAGGCACCGTTCAGGTCAATATCGACAACAGAGTCCCAGCCTTGTGTTTCGACTTCCTTCCAGCTGCGGTTCTTGACATTGATACCAGCGCTCAGCACGGCAACATCGAGCCGTTTAAACCGCTCCTCAATCCGGGCCACGACTCTCGAAACGCTATCGTTATCCGAAACATCCAGCTCCTCAATAACCGGTGTTTTTCCAGACTTTTCAACCAGCGCCGCCGTTTCCTCAAGATTTTCCCGGCGGCGGCCGGAGAGAATTACCTCCATTCCGGCCTGCGCCAACGACACGGCTCCCGCCTGCCCAATTCCGGTTCCGGCGCCCGTAATCCAGGCAACTTTTCCGTTCAAATCGCGGAGCGCGCTTTCTCCATTTCCTGCTATCCCTGCCATCTCGATATCCCTTTTTTTATATTCCGGCCATGCATCCTTCATCCGTCACGACAGGCGAACACCGAGCATGAACTCTGTTTATAGTTTAGCGAATGCAAGGGGCTTTGTCGTGATAAACCGCTAATTACCTTCAAGCCGTCTTTCACTGTCAGGGTCGAAAATATGCAGGTGATCGGGCGTCACACGGATTGCCAATACCTCTCCGCTCTTGACGTTCCGTATACCGTCAAGCCGAACGGTGAGGTTGGACCTGCTTTCCCCGAAATGACCGTGTACCAAGGTGTCAGCACCAAGTTGCTCAACCATGGCAACCGTCATGGGAACAGCATCCGGATCATCCGCCACCAGCTCCAGATGTTCCGGTCGCACGCCGAGAATGACATTCTTGTTACTATATTCCGGCATCCCCCCGTTGCCCAGCGGCAGGGCTGCCTGACCGGAGATCGTGATATTTTCCCCCGTTTCATCGATTTTCGCTTCCGCAAAATTCATGGCGGGGGAGCCTATGAAACCGGCAACAAAAAGAGAGGCGGGTTTCTGGTACAGTTCAATCGGTGTGCCGAGCTGTTCGACATTGCCGGCGTTCAGAACCATCAACCGCTGACCAAGTGTCATTGCCTCAACCTGGTCATGGGTAACATAAATGCTTGTAATCCCTAGATTAGCCTGAAGGGACTTGATCTCGAGCCGCATCTGAACACGAAGCTTGGCATCCAGATTGGACAGCGGCTCATCAAATAAAAAGACGCTCGGCTCGCGAACGATGGCCCGTCCCATTGCGACGCGCTGGCGCTGGCCACCGCTTAACTGCCGGGGTTTACGGGTAAGTTGTTCATCCGTGAGCTCCAGAATAGCCGCCGCTTTTTTAACACGCTCTTCTATCTCGGACTTGGGCAGCCCCATGATCTTAAGGCCATATGCCATATTCTTATAAACGCTCATATGTGGATAAAGGGCATAGTTCTGGAACACCATGGCAATGTCCCGCTCCGATGGCTCCAGATTATTCACGACCCGGTCCCCGATGCGCAACTGGCCTTCCGTGATCGACTCAAGTCCGGCGATCATCCGAAGCAATGTCGATTTTCCGCAACCGGACGGCCCGACAAGCACAAGAAACTCGCCCTCCTCAATCGTCACATCCACGCCATGGATGGCTTTGAAGCCATTTGGGTAGGTCTTGCGTAATCCTTCTAGAATGACCCGTGCCATCTTCCTGTTTTCCTCAAACTTATTTTTCTGTTTCCGTCAGACCCCGGACGAAGAGGCTTTGCATGAATATGACCACGCAAATAGGCGGCAGCATCGCCAGAAGCGCGGTCATCATGATTACATTCCACTCCGGCGCCTGCTCCGCAGCCTCCAGCATCTGTTTGATCCCCATAACAACCGTATACATCTGTGGTTCCGACGTAATCAGGAGCGGCCAGAGATACTGATTCCAGCCATATATGAACAGAATCACAAAAAGCGCCGCAATATTTGTCCGCGACATCGGCACCAGAATATCCCAGAAAAACCGCATGGGACCGGCGCCGTCAATGCGCGCTGCTTCCAGCAACTCATCAGGGATAGTCAGGAATACTTGCCGGAACATGAAGGTTGCCGTGGCCGAGGCTATCAATGGGATGGACAGGCCCCAATAACTATCCAGCATCCCGAGATTGGCGACGACCTCATAGGTCGGCAAAATCCGCACCTCCACCGGCAGCATCAACGTAATGAAGATCATCCAGAAGAAAAACATGCGGAAAGGGAATCGGAAATAAACAATGGCGAAAGCGGACAGCAGGGAAATCACAATCTTGCCGACAGCAATCATCAGCGCCATCAACAGGCTGTTGAAAAGCATCCTGGCGACACCTTCTCCGCTCTGTCCGGAAAGCCCCTTATTCAGGGCAATATCCAGATTCTCAAAGAAGAACCCGCCGGGCAGCAAAGGCAAAGGAACCTGCGTCATGCGGGTTTCGGGATGACTGGCGGCCACGAACATGATCCAGATCGGGAAGGCGATCATCACAACGCCAAGGATCAGCATGATATGGGAGAAGAATGTCAAAAGCGGGCGGTTTTCAACCATCAGTATGCCACCTTCTTCTCGATATATTTGAACTGGGCGACCGTCAGGCCGATCACGATAATCATCAGGATGACCGATTGCGCCGCTGAACCACCGAGGTCGAGCCCGACAAACCCGTCATTGAAAACCTTATAGACGAGCGTGTTCGTGGCGCCCGCGGGTCCGCCCGCCGTTACTGCGTGGATAACACCGAACGTTTCAAAAAAGGCGTAAACGATATTGATCACCAGCAAAAAGAATGTCGTGGGTGACAGCAGCGGCAGGATAATATCGATTGTGCGCCGTCCCGGCCCCGCGCCATCAATTGCGGCGGCCTCAATCAATGATCTCGGGATCGACTGCAGACCGGCGAGGAAAAACAGGAAATTATAGGCGACCTGCTTCCAGGCGGATGCCATAACGACAAGCGCCATGGCCTCACTGCCACTCAGCTGGTGATTCCAGTCATACCCAAGCGCGGAAAGAGCATAGCTGACTACACCGAGGGTCGGGTTAAACATAAACACCCAAAGGGCCCCGGCTGTTACGGGCGCCACGGCGTAGGGCCAGATCAATAACGTCCTATACACCCCTGTTCCCTTGATAACACGATCCGCGAAAAGCGCGAGCAACAGTGCAAATGACATGGACAGGAAGGCGACAAGAAAAGAAAAGACCACTGTGATCTCGAAGGAGCTCCAATACAGCGGATCCTGAAAGAGTTCCTCGAAGTTTTTGAACCAGACAAATTCGGTTTTCAGGCCAAAGGGATCCTCAATCAAAACCGATTGATAGAGTGCCTGACTTGCCGGCCAGATAAAGAACACTAGCGTGACCACAATCTGCGGCAGGACCAGCAGGAACGGCAGCACAGACGGCCCGAAGTGAACATTCTTCAACATGTACGGTTACCCCTCCGATGATGCCGCCGCAGCGGGAGGAAGCGCTGCGGCGGTCTCAATCAGAAAATCAAACGTTAAGACCCGTTTGCATCTTCAAATTTACGGAGAAGAACATCACCGCGACTGACCGCTTCATCCATAGCGTCAGAGGGGGTTTTGCTCTCATTCCAGATCGCTTCCATCTCTTCATTGATGACATCGCGAATCTGGACAAAATTACCAAACCGGATTCCGCGGGAATTCGGCGTCGGTGTGTTCAGGCTCAGCTGTTTGATAGCCGTATCCGTACCCGGGTTTTCCTTGTAAAAGCCCTGTTCCTTGGACAATTCATACGCAGGAGTTGTGATCGGAACATAGCCGGTTTCCTGATGCCACCATGCCTGCACTTCAGGTGAGGACAGATAGGTCATGAATTCAGCGACACCTTTATACTCTTCATCCGGCTTGCCGCGCAGCACCCATAGGGTGGCGCCGCCGATGATGGAGTTTTGCGGCTTCTCAATGACATCCGGATAGTAGGGGAGCATCGTCTGACCGAAGTTGAACTTGGCCTGGCTCTTGATCGATCCGTAATAGGCCGAAGAGTTCATCCACATGCCGCATTCACCATTGGTAAACATCGGAAGGCTGTCACCACGACGACCGCCATACTGGAACAGCTTGTCCTTGTGCCAGTTCTGCAGGTTCGTCATATGCATCTTGACGGTATCGTTATTGAATTCAAACTTGGTGTTGGTGCCTTTGAAGCCGTTTTCTTCGGTGCCCATGGGAATATTGTGCCAGGCACTGAAGTTCTCAACCATTACCCAGGACTGCCAACCAAATGAGAAACCACATTTATAGCCCGCAGCCAGCAGCTTGTCGGAGGCATCCTTCACTTCCGGCCAGGTTTCCGGAATCTTTGTGACACCCGCTTTATCCAGCGCATCCTTGTTGTACCACATAACAGGAGTGGAGCTGTTGAACGGCATCGACAGAAGTTCACCGTCCGAAGTCTGATAATAGCTGATCACGGCCGGCAGGTAGACCGATTTGTCGAATGGCTCGCCAGCGTCGTTCATCATTTCCTCGACCGGATAGACAGCACCCTTGGCCGCCATCATTGTCGCCGTACCAACCTCAAAGACCTGCACGATATGTGGCTGTTTCTTGGCACGGAAGGCGGCGATTGCCGCCGTCATGGTTTCCGTGTAGTTACCCTTGAAGGTAGGGACGACTTTATAGTCGGATTGGGTCGCGTTGAAGTCTTCCGCGATCTTGTTGACCCGCTCACCATTGGTGCCGCCCATTGCGTGCCACCATTGAATCTCGGTGACGGCCGAAGCGACACCGGTTCCGCTCATAAAGGCGGCCAACGCCGCCGGTAGAACTAGTTTTTTGAATATAGACATAATGTTTCCCTATAGGTTGTTTATAAAACACCGCCTATGACGATGCCCGAATCTGATTTCTTTCTGTCAGGAGGCAACCCGTCCCCTCCCGATAGAGTATAGGTATTTGCCCGACCTTCAATGACGGTTTAATGACAGCGCTAAAATCTATCTCAAGATTCCACAATTTGCGCGACTAATGATAATCTTGCGGAATAACTCCATAACATCGTATTATGGGAATGCCGAATGAAGAAGGGCTGAGGGAATGAATCGTCTACGACAACTTGAAGCATTTCGGGCTGTCATGATTGCTGGCGGTGTCACATCGGCGGCCAACATTCTCAACATTTCCCAGCCCGCCGTCAGCCGACTGATTGCCAGTCTGGAAAAAGCCCTAAAAATTCCCCTTTTTGATAGACGGCAAGGGCGGCTTCATCCCACTTCGGAAGCGGAATTTCTCTATAGCGAGGTCGATCGCGCGATCGCAAACCTAGACCATGTGGCGCAACTTGCTGCGGATATTCGCAATCAGAAAGCCGGTCACCTCCGCATTGCCTGCCTTCCTGGCTTCGCGACATCCCTCTTGCCCAAAGTTGTCGCGGAATTCCTGGCAGAACGCCCCGATGTGACCATGTCAATTCAGACCCGAAGTTCGGCACGGGTGCGCGAATGGATCGCGGCACAACAATATGATATAGGGATCGCAGACGAGTTTGAAGGACACAGTGCCGTCAACCATGAATCAGTCATTATCCGGACCGTTTGTGCACTTTCCAGCCGCCATCCTCTTGCCAGCAAACAAGTGATTACGCCCAAAGATCTTGATGGCATACCGATGATCGTTCAGGACCGGCAAAACCGGTTCTACCATGCCGTAAAATCTGCTTTCGACACGGCCGGCGCCGTTCTAAACCATCGGGTTGAAGTGCGTCAATTCGCAACGGCCTGCCTGCTGGCGGAACAGGAAGCCGGCATCGCCATCGTCAGTTCAATTGATGCGGCAGAATATGTCGGGCGCGGGCTGGTAACCCGGACATTCGAGCCTCAGCTCCCTTTCCAGCTTGATATTCTATACCCCAAATTCCATCCGCGCTCTCTCTTGATGCAGGAATTCATCGTGCAGTTCCGTGAAAGTCTGGCCCCCTTCATTCTCACGGATTAGGCCCGCCAATCAATTTAGTTGACAAAATCCAATACTTTATTGTCACATGACAAATAAATGGAGGATAGCATGGCCATATCTGAAACCCGCATCGATGCAATCAGGGAGTTCAACCGCTTTTATACCAAGCAGGTGGGGGCGCTCAATGAAGGGCTCCTCAAAAGTCCCTTTTCGCTGACTGAAATGCGTATCCTCTATGAACTTAACTTCGGAGAAAAGCTAACGGCCGGCGATCTGGTCAAAAGCCTGTCTCTTGATCCAGCATACCTCAGCCGCCTGCTCAAGAAATTCAAAACTGCCGGATTGCTTGAGACCATCAGGAGCGAGACGGACGGACGGCAGCGTGTACTCGCCCTGACCAAGGAAGGCAGGCGCGTCTTTGCGCCCTATGTGAAAGCGTCCCGTGATGAAGTGGCCGCGATGCTTGCCCCGCTCTCGGACAATGAACAGGCGCGTCTCGTCTCGTCCATGCAGGAAATTCTCTCTATTCTGGACACCGAAAATGAAAAAGCTGACCCGGTCATTATCCGGGCCCACCGTCCGGGCGATATCGGCTGGGTTATTCATCGTCATGGCACACTCTATGCGCAGGAGTATGGATTTGACGAGAGTTTTGAAGGTCTCGTGGCCAAGGTGGCTGGTGATTTTCTTCAAGAGCATGATCCCGCATATGAGCATTGCTGGATTGCTGAGAAAAATAGTGTAATTCTCGGCTCTGTCTTTCTGGTGAAAAAGGACAAGACCACAGCGCAACTGCGATTGCTCTATGTTGAGCCAACCGCGCGTGGTCTCGGCGTGGGCCGCAAGCTTGTTGATGAATGCATCTCCTTTGCCCGTCGCAAGCAATACAAAACGCTTACCCTCTGGACCAACAGTATTCTCCATGCCGCCATCCATATATATGAAGAAGCAGGCTTCAAACTCATGGATGAAGAGCCCCATCACAGCTTCGGCCAGGATCTTATCGGGCAAAACTGGGACCTCGAACTATGACACGCGAGCAGCTGGCGCTGGTTGCCGCCGCCGGCAGCGGTGTCGTGGTTGGTGCGGCAACAGTCGCAACCGGTTCCATTGTCGGAGACATCGGCCCGATTACCATTGCCTTTGTCCGTTACCTGATCGGCGCCTTACTGCTCCTGCCTCTTGCGTTGCGAATTACATGGATAGCGGTCACGCCGCGCGCCATGGTCGGCATATTGCTATTCGGCGTATTTCAGTTTGCAGTGCTGATCATCCTGCTGAATTTCTCCGTCATATATATCGCCGCAGGCCTCGCCGTTCTGATATTCGCCAGCCTGCCGCTGCTGACGATGGCCATTGCAATCCTGCTTGGTCGCGAAGCCTTTACCTATCGCAAATTGATCGGCATTTTACTCACTCTGGTTGGTGTGGGGTTCGCCGTTGGTGCCAGTGCCTTCACGGGTGATATCAACGCCGCAGGATGGCTTGGTATCGGCGCCGCCTTTTCAAGCGCGCTGGTCGGCGCGCTGTGCTCCGTGCTCTACAGCGCCCACATGCCACGATATCCGACGCTTCAAATCAGTACGATGGCAATGGGCTCCGCCGTTGTCTTTCTGTTCGGTCTCGCCATTATGGAAGGCATGATTGATGCGATAACCGGGTTTTCTATGAATACATGGCTTATTCTTCTTTTCATCGGGTTTTCAAGCGCGGTTGGCTACTTTTGCTGGCTATTCGCGCTGTCACATATTCCTGCTTCAAATGTAACCGTTTTCCTGGGCCTCAGCCCGGTCGTTGCCGCTGTACTAGGGGCAATCTTCATTGCACAGCCTCTGTCACTTGAAGATTTAGTTGGGGCCGGATTTGTCATCGTCGGCCTGGTTATTTCGTTATGGCGTCGTGAAGCGCTCTAGGCCTGCTGCGCCGCCTAAGGCACATCAGATATTGACTAATGCTCTTAAACATTCATCAAGATTAATAGTTTTATTAACCATTCTATGGTAGGCAATGTTCGCTTACTTCGAGAGAATGAACGTATTATGGGCGCCCCAAGACTCAACAACGCAATTGCCCAAAACTGTAAGAGTACCAGTTACGAAGGAAATGTCGTAAATGTCAAGAATTGCCAATTTGGCTGCATCCTCCACACTCATCTTTATGGCAGTTCTTCTGATGTTGAGCAGAATTCCGATTCAGGGTTTCGTACAGCCTATCCCGCTAGTGGTTGCATCTGCAGTGCTGGTCACTTTTGCCATAAGAATGATCGACGGGCATAAATCTTCCCTCATCGCTTTGATCTCGATCTTTGGATTTTGCCTGCTAATGGCAATGTGGGGCTTTGCTACACAAATTTTCTACCCGGCAGGACATGACGGATTTGGATATCACCTCACGGCAATATGGGATCTGGCTGCTGGCTGGAATCCGTTTTTCTCATCCCACAACAATATTTGGGTGGATTCATATCCTTCTGGATATTGGGCGCTCCAAGGTTTTATTGTCTCTACAACAGGACTACCCCTATCTGGCCAGGGCCTTATCATAGGTCTAATGGTCGTATTGGCGTTTCAGGCCTATGCATTCTTTATGGATCGCATCAGTCCGTTACTGCCGTCTCATCAAAATATCATCAGTTTGTTTTTTGCCGCATTAATTGTCTGCAACCCAGCCATCGTCACCCAAATACAAACGCACTATGTTGATGCGCCTCTATACTTATTTGGATCTTCCTTACTGTTTTTGTTGATCATGGACATGCATAGGGAAAGCTGGATTTCCCGATGGGCCGCAGTCAGCTGTATTATATTGGCGGTAAACACCAAAACCAGCGCCCTATATTTCACCCCTCTTATAATTTTCGGTGGTTTTGTTGTAGAAATCTATTTTGGAGCCAAGGAAACCGGGCTTGTTCGACAAACTTTTCAATGGATAAGAGCCAAAGGAATTCTTTACGCTTTAGCCGGTATTTTTGCCATTCTTGTCGTTGGTTACAAACCTTATGTTACGAATGTTCTGGATCACGACACGTTGCTTTATCCAAATTCCGACCGGATCATGAAGGGAAACACGCCTGTAAACGTTCAGGACCCGATGCCCGGCCCGATGAAGTTTCTGTATGGCGTTCTTGCTCGTACAGAACACAACAGATATGGAATCCCGACTGAAGCGCCGATCCATCTCAAAATTCCAGGAAGCTTTGAGCTAAAGGAGTTTTATGCGCCGGATTACGATACGAGAAGAGGCGGTTTCGGGCCCCTGTTTAGTCTGGCTCTCATCGGCTCTATTTTGCTCTTGCTGATAGGGCGCTTGTCCGCAGCCAAGGCAGCCCCCAGTTCATCAATGCGTGAAGGAGACAGCATTGCAATTTATGGATTGATATTGCTTGGCATCACTATTTTCTTTCCGGAGCCATGGTGGGCAAGATATGTCCCCTTTCTATGGCTGACGCCTATCCTGTTTGTCGTAGCTGTCTTATGCTTTGCTTCAAATGTCCGGAAGATGTCTGTTTTTATGTCGATAACAATGGCCATTACTGTCTTATCTCTAATCGGCTGTGTCTTGTCCGGTGCCTTGGGATCGGCACGGCAACATATAAAAACATACGAGCGGTTTGCGTCACTGGAACGGATGAAGTCTGCTCCAGTAGTGGAGCTCTTCGAGATAAAGGACACCAGAGTGTTTTCAGACTATCAGTCCAAATCACAGTCAGACGCAGACATAGTTTATGCCGAAATACTTGGAAGTGAGGGCATAAATACGAAGATTGTCACAGAATTTGATCCCGATAGATGTCGCGCTTCTGGCTATTTCTTCGGCGGTATCATTTGGTGTATCCCGAAGGCTAAGGATCCTAGCGTCCAAAATGAATAAATATATTCTGAATATTTAAAAATTAGCCTCTTTTTACGTCATTGAAAGATAGAGGTTAGAAGCACAGATTAATCGCTACTCACGTACGATATTATCGTGACATAGCGTATTTGGAGTAAATAACGTTGCAACCAGAATACTCTCAGAAATTAAGCCGCCTTATCAGCATTGGTGCGACTTCAGTTTTTCTGTTTTTAGCGATCCTGTTGATAGTCAGCAAGATGACTGTATGGGGCAATATTCCGCCCGCGGTTGATATCTTTATTTCTTCAATTCTGACACTTTGTCTGGTTTATTTTCATGGCGGTCTTAGTTCAATAAGAACCGCATTGATCTCCATTCTTCTATTCTTCCTTTTTATATTCCTTTGGGCCTCTGTTACATCCCCATTATATTCACCTGGCGATGACGAATATGCCTATCACCTGCCTGCAATATGGGACTTTGCAAAAGGTTGGAATCCGCTTCTCAGTCCACACAACAATATTTGGGTTGATTCCTATCCGAATGGCTACTGGGCATTACAATCCTACATCGTTGCCTTGACCGGAAATCTGTTGTCGGGTCAATCCCTCATGGTTAGCCTTATGGTAACCACCGCCATTCTCACTTTCGGTTTTCTACGCGAACAGCTATCGGGCATCACTCCGAAATATTCAAATCTGATTTCACTTGTGCTGGCGGGTATCATCGTCGGAAATCCGATAGTACTGACACAAATTCTAACTCACTATACAGACGCTCCCTTGTATCTTATGGGCTGCGCTCTTGTAATATTTCTAATGACAGATGTTTTACGCACCAACCGTCTTGCAAAATGGGGAGTTATTAGCTGCATTATCCTGCTCGTCAATACAAAGACTGCGAATTTGTACTATGTTCCAATCATCGTCATTGGCGGGTTTATAATGGATTTAGTCGTCAACAGATCAGAGGCAAATCTTACCAAGCGAGGCTTTAATTGGATCATCTCTAAGGGAGTTATCTACGGAGCAGTTTTCGTTCTGGCAGTCGTCATTATCGGCTACAAACCTTATATTACCAACATGCAGGATCATCTCGCATTTATGTATCCGGCCATTAACGAAATTATGAGTTCAAATATTCCGAACAACGTTAAAAATGTTTCGTCACCGGTGAAATTCTTTTACGGGGTTTTTGGCGAAACCGGACCAACTCGCTGGCCATATCCCTTTGATTCCCAAATTTACCTCAAAATTCCGGGAACATTCAATATTGAAGAATTCAAATATCTTCGTTTCGATACTCGACGCGGTGGTTTCGGACCTTTTTTTAGCCTGGCACTCATAACTTCAATAATTGCCTTTATCAGCTGTCGATTGGTTTGTGTCCGTGATCCAAGAGACTCAGAACTCCGCCGGGGAGACGGCATCGCTGTACTTGCCGCCATACTGCTTCTTATGTCCATGTTTTTCCCGGAGTCCTGGTGGGCACGATATATACCCTTCGCATGGCTCAGTGTCGTTTTATTTTTTATTGCAACATTATTCCTTAATTGCCGAGACAAGGCTTTGGTATTTTTGCGAGCACTGCAATTATTGGCTTTGCTGTCGTTTATGCTGTGTATACTGGCTGGCATTACAGGCGCCGCACGACAATTGGTGAGAGTGGACAGGCTGACAAGCTCGATTATCGCCGAGAAAGACTTTCCTGAAATTAAAAGTTATATTGAAACAGACAATCGAATAACTCTTGATCATCAATCAAAATCGGTGACTGACGCCGTAAGCGTATGGGGCACGTTGCTGAGGAGAGAAGGGGTAAATCTGCGCCCAACGGGAGAACAGCCGTTGCAGAACCTGGATGAATGCCATAGCGCCGGGTGGTTGGAAGGGCTTGTTTTTTGGTGTGCACCAAAAACGACCGATAAACTATCTACTGAAGAAAGTAACTAGCCTTTCACTGCTCCCGAGTCATGGTTTCTGAAATAAACCGACGATCTGAATAAGTTAGTTAGGCCCAGTGCAAAGATATTGCCCTCTATACCTGGCCAATTTTTCAAGGGTCGGCTAATTGTAAAAAAGCTGTATTGTTGTGAACTTTCCTTCCAATCGTCAAATATTCCCTTTAGTTTAAAATTAACCATTTTAAGGCAAATATTGCGCTTTAAGAATCACGAATTGTCGCTTTGCCAATCGAACTCTGCCCTCAATACGGAGGATAGAGAAGCACTAAGTATAATAGGTAAGTTTTGTGGGTTTGGATTTGATGACAAGGTTTGCGAATATTGGTGCTTCGTCAATCTTCCTGTTTCTGGCATTCCTTCTCGCCCTGAGTCGGCTGGCACCTACAGGGTTCAGTTTTCCCGCCTTGTTTGTGTCGGCTTCAATCGTTCTGGTTCTTATTGTTGTATTTGCACTCAAAGGAAAAAGCGGCCTATTCCCGGCTTTAAGCACCATCGTCGCGTTTTTCGCCGTGATCTTGATATGGGGTCTGGCAACACGGTCTCTTTTCGACCCCGGTTATGATGGGTATTCTTATCATTTGAGCGCGATATGGGACATCGGGACAGGCTGGAATCCCTTTTTGTCTTCGCATAACAATATTTGGATCGATTCATATCCTAACGGATATTGGACGCTACAATCATATATCGTCGCGCTGACGGGCATGCTGCTATCAGGACAGGCCCTGTCTACCGGACTGTTAGCCACGGTTGCCTTACTTGCATATGGCTTCTTTCTGGAAACTCTCTCAAAACAGGAGCGTCCGTTCCCTCATATTCAGGCTTTGCTTTTCGCGGGCATTATTGTTGCCAACCCGGTGGCTTTCGGACAACTCATGACACATTATGTGGATGGTCCGCTTTATCTTTTTGGCTCTGCCCTTGTGTTGTTTATGCTGCTCGACGCAAACTCTCCAAACCACCTTGCCAGATGGAGTGTCATTTGCTGCATCATTCTGATGGTAAACACAAAAACAGCTGCCCTCTACTACACACCCCTTATCGTTTTTGGCGGCTTTTTATATGAAATCATCCGCCAAAAACCTGACGATCTGATTATGCAGCGTGTGTTTCAATGGATCGGAAGAAAAGGACTTCTATACGGCTTCGCATTTATTTTCGGAGTTGCCGTTATCGGCTACAAACCGTATGTGACGAACGTAGCTGATCATGGAAAACTGCTTTATCCGTCGGTCGATCGAATTATGGACGGCAATACACCGTCAAACATTATTCCGCTCTCGGTGCCAATGAAGTTTGTTTACGGCATTTTCTCAAGCACTGAAGACAGTTCCTATCCGATTGACGCACCGGTTGAACTTAAAATACCCGGAACTTTTTCTCTGTCAGAGTTCAAGATTCTACAATTCGACACGCGACGTGGCGGGTTTGGCCCCTTTTTCAGTCTGGCCCTGATCACTTCAATCCTCGCATATCTGGGTTGTCGGATGGCCGCTCGAAACAGGGCATCTTTCGGTTGGCGCCGTGAAGGTGACGCGTTCGCAGCCTTTGGGGCGATATTATTTATCTCTTCAATGTTCTTTCCGGAATCCTGGTGGGCAAGATATGTTCCCTTCATCTGGCTCAGTGCCATGATGTTCGCGGCTACGCCGATTTTCCTGACCGGCAAAGGGAACCTCACCCTCTTCATTAGGGCCATGTCAGTGATTGCCCTGCTCTCCTTCATTGGATGTATCCTTGCAGGGACAGTTGGTAGCGCACGCCAGATGTATCATGGCTACAAGCAGTCCGTCGTCGTCAATAGTCTCAAGGATTACCCGGTGATTGAGCTCTCATATTATTGGGATTCAGTGATAGATGGAGATTTCCAGTCTAACAGCCAGTCAGACGCCGCCGAGATTTATGCGCAGATCATGGAAGAGCGTGGCATTCGCACGGAAACTGTAGATAACTACGTCAAGAGCAATTGCGAAGCATCCGGCTATTTATTTGGCGGGATAATCTGGTGCGCTCCAAAATCCTAAGACTCCAGATTTCTCCTTAGGCTTTATCGTATCCTGTTCTCTTCATTTCAGCCAATTCCTGACGGAGCTCCCTCACCTCGCGCAAAATGAGTTCCGTTTCATGTTTCATCGCATCACGTTCCGCATGGGCTTCTGCTGCATGTTCTGACTGCATGGCATCAACAATTACGCCGATAAACAGGTTGAGGACGGTAAACGCCGTCGCAATGATAAAGGGAACAAACAGCGCCCAGGCATAAGGAAATTCCTCCATCACAGGCCGAACAATCCCCATCGACCAGCTTTCAAGCGTCATGATCTGAAACAGGGTGTAGGACGATTCGCCAATGGAACCAAACCAGTCCGGAAAGGCCTCCCCGAACAGCTTGGTGGAAATGACCGCGAAGACATAAAAGATCAACCCGAGCAGCAGGATAATGGACCCCATGCCGGGAAGAGCCGCCAGCAACCCGCTGACCACACGGCGCATGGCCTTGACGGTGGAAATAAGACGCAGGACCCGCAATATCCGAAACGCCCGCAAGACGGCGAGAGGGCCCGTGGCCGGAATGAGCGCAATAGAAACAACCAAAAAATCGAAGATGCGCCACGGGTCGCGCCAGAAACCTTTAAAATCTGCCACCATGCGTGCGATGAGTTCAAACACAAAAACCGTCAGAATGAACCCGTCAATTATGAGAAGCAATCCGCCTGCGTTCTCCATGACGATCGCATTCGTCTCCAAGCCCAATGTCACGGCATTAATGGCAATTAACACCAGAATAAATCTGTCTGTACCTGGCCGCGCAAGAAATGATTTCAGATGTTCTTGGAATTTTGCCATTTTGTAGCGGACACCCCCTTTAATATGTGTTTCGCAACATATGGGTATTCAGCAAATCGCCACAATATTTTTCTGGATTTTCGGCTGTAGAGACAATAGCAGCAGTGAAAACACATTTTTTTATATTGGTTTCTGGGGTAGGATTTTGCTTCGCTGCCCTTGGGTCTGTTTCGCAATGAGCTGCATTGCTGGCCCTGCGGGTGAAGCTACTTTATTCGTAGG